>NZ_LT906463.1:1854236-2181355 GCF_900186995.1 Haemophilus pittmaniae | reverse complement strand
GATAGTTATCCTTAAGTGTGAAACAGAAAAAGCGCAAAGGGCGCCAGAAAAGTGGCGGGATTTTACCTTAAAGAGGACAAAAGATCTTTATCCACAGGTGAAAAAAACATAAAAAGGTTGCTTGAGGTTTTGGCCAAAATCAGTATAATCGCGCCGATTTTTTTAATCCTGTTAAAGGAAATTTCCGAAAATTTCTTTTTCTTATTTGACGTAAGTCCGCTTTTTCATGTAGAATTGCGGCCTATTTTTTGCAACCCATTTTGATTTAGGTAGATTACAAATGAAACGTACATTTCAACCTTCCGTATTAAAACGTAACCGTACTCACGGTTTCCGTGCACGTATGGCAACTAAAAACGGCCGTCAAGTTTTAGCTCGTCGTCGTGCTAAAGGTCGTAAGAGTTTATCTGCATAATCGCGTTTCGTGATTGCTTTAAGCTTTTCTCGGGAGTTACGTCTGCTAACTCCCATTCAATTTAAATACGTCTTTGAAGAACCCCTTCGAGCATCCTCTCCCGAAATTACTATTTTAGCCCGTAAAAATACTGTCAGTCTGCCAAGACTGGGATTAACCGTTGCTAAAAAACACCTCAAACGCGCCCATGATCGTAACCGAATCAAACGCTTGGTACGGGAAAGTTTCCGCCTATCGCAACATCAATTGCCCGCTTACGATTTCGTATTTATCGCGAAGGGCGGTATTGGCCGTTTGGATAATGCCACATTGTTGCAAACCTTGGACAAACTATGGCAAAGACACATTCGTTTGGCGCGAAAATCCTAATTCGCTTGATACGTTTTTATCAACTGGCAATTAGTCCACTAATTGGCCCGCGATGTCGTTTTGTGCCAACTTGTTCCTGCTATGGTATCGAGGCTTTAAAAAAACATGGATTGCTAAAAGGTGGTTGGCTTACATTAAAACGTGTATTAAAATGCCACCCTTTGAACGCCGGCGGCTACGATCCCGTACCGCCAAAGATTAATAATAACGATGAGAAACAATAATGGACTCCAGACGTAGCCTGTTGGTGCTTGCACTACTCTTTATTTCTTTCTTGGTCTATCAGCAGTGGCAAATGGATAAAAATCCGCCACCAGTTGCTCAAACTACCACTCAAGCGGGCGGTAATCAGGCTTCCGATGTACCAAATAGCGCCTCTGCCACCACTGAGATTGCGGCCGATAGCCAAATCAAAGGACAAATCATCACTCTTGAAAGTGATCTTTTACGTTTGCAAATCGATACCTTAGGCGGTGATGTAATTCAATCCGAATTGCTTAAATATGATGCTGAATTGCATTCCAACACTCCGTTTGAATTGCTTAAGGATAACAAGGACATCGTTTATATCGCACAAAGTGGTTTAATCGGTAAAAACGGTATCGACACAAAAGCCGGTCGCGCCCAATATCAAGTTGAGGGTAGTAGCTTCAAATTGGCGGATGGTCAAAACGAACTTTCCGTGCCTTTTACTTTCGTTAAAGACGGTGTTACCTATCGTAAAATCTTTGTATTGAAACGTGGTAGCTACGATGTTGGCGTCTTATTTGAAATTGACAACCAAAGCGGCGCAGCGATTGAAGTTGAGCCTTATGGCCAATTGAAACATACCTTGGTGGATTCCAGCGGTAACGTGGCAATGCCAACTTACACCGGTGGCGCATATTCTTCCTCGGAAACCAACTACAAAAAATACAGCTTTAGCGACATGAAAGACAACAACCTTTCTATCGATACTAAAGCCGGTTGGGTTGCCGTATTACAACATTATTTCGTTTCCGCTTGGATTCCGAATCAGGATGCTCAAAATCAACTTTACACCCTAACCGATAGCCAAAATAACACGGCTTCTATCGGTTACCGTGGTCCAATTACCACTATTGCGGCGGGTGCTAAAGAAACGCTAAGCAGCTCCCTTTGGACAGGTCCAAAACTACAAAGTCAAATGGCACAAGTGGCAAACCACTTAGACTTAACCGTGGACTATGGCTGGGCATGGTTTATCGCGAAACCGTTGTTCTTATTGCTGACCTTTATTCAAAAATTAGTGCATAACTGGGGCTTGGCGATCATTTGCGTTACCTTAATTGTGAAAGCAATTTTGTATCCGTTGACCAAAGCACAGTACACTTCAATGGCAAAAATGCGTATGTTGCAGCCGAAAATGCAGGAAATGCGTGAACGTTTCGGTGATGACCGTCAACGTATGAGCCAAGAAATGATGAAACTTTACAAAGAAGAGAAAGTGAATCCGCTTGGTGGCTGCTTACCGTTGCTTCTACAAATGCCGATCTTCATCGCCTTGTACTGGACCTTCATGGAAGCTGTTGAATTACGTCACGCACCATTCTTCGGTTGGATTCAAGACTTATCGGCACAAGATCCGTACTACATTTTGCCAATCTTGATGGGCGGCTCAATGTTCTTGTTGCAAAAAATGTCACCGACTCCGGTAGCGGATCCAATGCAGCAAAAAGTAATGAACTTTATGCCGTTGATCTTCATGTTCTTCTTCCTCTGGTTCCCGGCAGGCTTGGTGTTGTACTGGTTGGTTTCTAACTTGATCACGATCGTCCAACAGCAACTGATCTATCGCGGATTAGAGAAAAAAGGGTTACACACCCGCAAATAGCGAATAAAAAAGGCACGCAAGTGCCTTTTTTCTATTTAGTAAGCGCCTTCCTGCATTTTTCTGCGGTTTGTAAGGAAAATGTCACGTTTTATTTGGTTTTTAAATTATATCTAATAAAATCAATAAGTTAGATTTGATTTTCAAGAAAACTTTGAAAAGTGAGGGTGCGTTTTATGTCACATTTAATCCTCTTCAAATGAGGAGATTGATGCGCATCCCGTTAAACCATCTTTAGAGCACAAGCATATGAAAGAAACAATTGTAGCCCAGGCTACTGCCCCAGGGCGCGGCGGAATTGGTATTTTGCGGGTTTCCGGCCCCTTGGCCAGCCAAGTTGCCGAAGCTGTCTTAGGCAAATGCCCGAAACCGCGTATGGCCGATTATTTACCCTTTAAAGATAGCGATGGCACGGTATTGGATCAGGGCATTGCTGTTTATTTTAAAGGGCCACATTCCTTCACCGGTGAAGATGTTCTGGAACTACAGGGACACGGTGGCCAAGTCGTGTTGGATTTATTATTGAAACGGATTTTAAATGTGGATGGTATTCGCTTGGCGCGCCCGGGCGAGTTTTCTGAACAGGCATTTTTAAATGACAAACTGGATTTAGCTCAGGCGGAAGCTATTGCCGATTTAATTGATGCCACTTCTGAGCAAGCGGCACGCTCTGCCTTGAAATCCTTACAAGGTGAATTTTCAAATAAAATCAATGCATTGGTCGATTCGGTGATCTATTTACGTACCTACGTGGAAGCGGCGATTGATTTTCCTGATGAAGAAATCGACTTTTTGGCTGATGGCAAAATTGAAGCCAATTTACGCGGAATTATTGAGCAACTTGATGGAGTACGACGTGAAGCTAAGCAGGGTTCAATTTTACGCGAAGGAATGAAAGTGGTGATTGCCGGTCGTCCTAATGCGGGAAAATCCAGTTTACTCAATGCGTTAGCCGGTCGAGAAGCGGCGATCGTTACGGATATTGCGGGCACGACTCGCGATGTGCTACGCGAACATATCCATTTGGATGGTATGCCGTTGCATATAATTGATACCGCAGGTTTACGCGAAGCCACCGATGAAGTTGAACGAATCGGGATTTCCCGAGCCTGGCATGAGATTGAGCAGGCGGATCGGATTATTTTGATGCTTGATAGCAGTGATCCTGATAGCCAAGATAGTGAAAGTTTACGTCGCGAATTTTTAGCGAAATTACCATCGGCGATACCACTAACTGTGGTGCGCAATAAAATTGATCTGAGTGGTGAGTCTGTGGGACTGACTGAGTCTGACGGAGTTGCGGTGATTCGCTTATCGGCACAGACTTTGCAAGGCGTAGATTTGTTACGTGAGCATTTAAAACAAGCGATGGGATTCCAAACCGGTATGGAAGGCGGTTTCTTAGCTCGTCGTCGCCATTTGGAGGCTTTGCAAAAAGCTGCCGAACATTTGCAAATTGGTTTGCTACAGCTCACCGAATTCCATGCCGGTGAATTGTTAGCGGAGGAGCTGCGTTTAGTGCAATCCGCATTAAGTGAAATCACCGGTCAATTTACCGCCGATGATTTATTGGGCAATATTTTTAGTTCGTTCTGTATCGGTAAATAAATTTTTGTTGTTATGACACTTTCTACTTTGTGGGTGATAGCCTTCGGGCTGTCAATGGACGCTTTCGCGGTGGCAATTTCTAAAGGGCTGGCGATGCGTGCTTTTCGTTGCAAGCAGGCACTAGCCATCGCCTTGTACTTTGGCTGCTTCCAAGGCGTGATGCCGCTGATTGGTTATTTATTGGGGGCGCAATTCAGCCATTTTATTGAGGATTGGGATCATTGGGTGGCCTTTGTGCTACTCGCCCTAATCGGGATCAATATGTTGCGTGAAGGCGTTAGCGAGGATGATGAGTCCGTTGATGACGTTATCAGCGCCAAACATTTGTTAAGTCTGGGCATTGCAACCAGCATTGATGCGATGGCGATGGGAATTTCCTTTGCGTTTCTTACCGTGGATATCGGCCCGGCGGCGCTGATTATTGCAATCACTACGTTTGTACTGTCATTTCTCGGTGTGAAAGGCGGGCATTTTCTGGGGCGGCGTTTTAAAAGCCTAGCTGAAATTTTCGGCGGCTTAGTTTTATTGGCCATAGCCGTGAAAATCCTACACGATCACGGCGTTTTTTAAGATGCGATTTTGCGCTATTTAGATTATAATCCGACGGTTTTTTGTCTTTTCAAAGGGTCACTGAATGTTAATTGAAAAAATGCACGGCATTGCCAATCACGGTATTGCCAAGGTTATTTTGGGTTTGATCACGCTTTCTTTTTTAGTTGGCGGGATGTCTGGCTACCTTTTCTCCAGTAATGATACGTTCGCCGCTAAAGTGAATGGCGAAACCATTTCCCAACAGGATTTTATGAATCGTTACAATCAGGAATTCGAAGCCCGTGCCCAACAGGAAGGCGAGCAATTCTTAAGTCTTTCCGATTCACCTAAATTTGTTTCCGAAATGCGTCAAGGCGTGATTAATCAAATGATCGACCAAGAATTATTGCGCCAATATGCGAAAGAATTAAAACTTAACGTTAGTGACGATATGATTAAACGCGCGATCGTGGAAGAGCCTGCGTTTCAAGTAAACGGTAAATTTGACAATGACCGCTATTTACAAGCATTGCGTCAATATGGCGTGAGCCCAGATGGTTATGCTGCGATGCTACGCGTAAGTCTGACAATGCAACAATTGCAAAATGGTATTGCAAGTAGTGAATTTGTGGTTCCACTACAAAGTGAGGCTACCGCCGCATTGCTTTTCCAACAACGTACCGCACGTATTGCAAGCTATTTATTGGCTGATGAAGTGGCCAAACAAAATGTGACCGAAGCGGAAATCAAAGCCTATTACGATGCTAATGCTAAATCGCTACTTCAGCCGGAACAGGCTAAAGTGCAATATATTGAGGTTTCTGCTAATACGTTAAGCCAGTTACAACCGGTTAACGACACTCAAATAGCGCAATACTATCAAGAAAATAAGGCTCAATTCACCAGCCAAAAATTAGCTCATATCCAATTGGCTAACGAACAAGATGCCGATGCGGTTTATCAGGAATTACAAAAAGGCGCGGATTTTGCCGAATTGGCGAAAACCCGTTCCACCGATAAATTATCCGGTGAGCAGGGCGGTGAATTAGGTTGGATTAAAGACAACGAATTACCGCAAAACTTTGAAGATGCGGCATTATTGCTTAATGTTGGCCAATATAGTACCCCGGTGAATGTGGATGGTTCTTATCACATTATTTTGGTGCAAGACCGTCAACAACGTAGTTTATCTGAAGTAAAAGAGCAGATCGCCGATACATTACGTAAAACTCTCGCCGCAGATCGTTTCCAAGCCGTTGAAAAAGCGGTGCGTGATGCGGCGGCCAATAACAATACTTCTCTACAGGATGCAGCCAAAGCGGCCGGTGTGAAAGTGCAAGAAACCGATTATTTCACTCGTCAAAATGTGCCGGCAGAGTTGAATACACCAAATGTGGTTTCAGCTATTTTTGAATCGGATATTGCCAATGGCGGTGCGAATTCCGAACCATTAAATACTGGCGATAACGCCTTTGTTGTGGTGCGTGTGGTGGATCACAAAGATGAAGGTACACAAACCTTTGATGAAGCCAAGGCGATGATTGAGCAGTTATTAAAACGCGAAAAAGCGGAAAAAACTTTGATGGCACAAGCCGATCAATTGGTAAAAGATTTATCGGTTAATCCGCATAAATTACCGCAAGGCCTTAGCTTTAGCGCGCCACAAACCTTTAGTTTGGAAAACGTAAAAGATCCAATTTTAACTGAAGGCGTGTTTGCAATGGCGAAACCGAAAGATGGCGAAACCCTCTATCAAACTGCCCGCGACAGTCAAGGTAATGTAGTGGTAGTGGCGCTTGAGAAAGTTGAGGAAGGCAAATTGGACAGCGACAAGTTAGCGCAATTTGGCTATCAATTACAGCAAAGCCGCCAATTGGAAGTGCAAGGCACCCTAATGCAAGCCCTGCGTGATAAAGCCAAAGTCGAAATAAACGAGGCTTTTATTAATCAGGACGACGATAATTAATTGCCAGCCCAAGTGAAAACTTGGGCTTTCTTTTTGAAATCCTAGTAAATTTTACATTTTTCAAACACCTCTAATAAAATCAATGGTTTAGAGTTTGTTTTTAGAAAAACTTTAGTTTTCGATAGGGCGTTTGCAAATTCTTGCCGAGCAAAATTGAGGCAAATTGCCAAGTGGCATTTTTTTTGATAAAAAATGCCTTGTTTTTTTCAGAATAGAGGAACATTCCATGGCACAAGAAACCATTTTCAGTAAAATTATTCGTAAAGAAATCCCTGCCGATATTGTTTACCAAGATGAATTGGTGACTGCATTTCGTGATATTTCACCGCAGGCGAAAACCCATATTTTGATTATCCCAAATAAATTGATCCCAACGGTAAATGATGTGCAGCCGGAAGATGAAGCAATGCTCGGTCGCATTTTTAGCGTAGCGGCCAAAATTGCTGCCCAGGAAGGTATTGCCGAAGATGGATACCGCTTGATTATGAACTGTAACAAACACGGTGGCCAAGAAGTATTCCATATTCATATGCATTTACTTGGCGGCGAACCATTAGGCAAAATGTTGGATAAATAATGAAAAAACTCCTCATTAGCGTCGCCTTGTTGGGGCTGGCAGCCTGTTCTAGCAAAGCACCGAATTTACTCGGCACGGAGCAACCGATTTTAAATATCGCTGCGAATTTAGCGCCGCTCGTTGATGTGCGTACTGCTTCCAATGCGGCCTATATCACCAATAAAAGCCAACAACAGCTCAAGGTGTTTTACCATTTGTATTGGTACAATGCACAAGGAGTAACTCAACTGTGGCCGCAACAACAGGAAAGCCTTGCGGGGAATCTTGTCCTGCAGGCTAAACAGCAACAAATGCTTTCCCTTGCTAAACCGACCCCGGAAAGTACCAACTATCGCCTTTACCTGCAATAAATTATGTCCACATTATTGATTGACCTGAACGGTTACGAACTCACTCAAGAAGAAGTTGAATTATTAGAGCACCCACTGACAGCTGGACTGATTTTGTTTAGTCGCAATTTTCACGACCGAGATCAGCTTGCCGCATTGATTCAAGCGGTGCGGCAACGGGTGAAAAAGCCTTTGTTGATCACCGTTGATCAAGAGGGCGGACGGGTGCAACGTTTCCGTGAAGGCTTTACCCAACTGCCTGCCATGCAGGCCTTTGCCGCGGTATTGGCAACAGCGGACGAACAGCAACGTTTAGCTGCAGAGGCTGGTTGGCAAATGGCCGTAGAAATGACTGCTTTGGATATTGATTTAAGTTTTGCTCCGGTATTGGATTTAGGTCATGAATGCCGCGCCATTGGCGATCGTAGTTTTGGCGGAGATGTGCAAGCAGCGGTTAATTTAGCCGGTGCTTTTATTGACGGTATGCATCAGGCAGGAATGGCCGCGACCGGTAAACACTTTCCGGGACATGGTCATGTCTTGGCCGATTCCCATTTGGAGACGCCATATGATGAACGTTCACGGGCGGAAATTTTTGCCTGTGATTTACAGCCCTTCCAGCAATTGATTAAGCAGGGAAAATTGGATGCCATTATGCCGGCACATGTGATTTATACCCAATGTGATAGCCAACCGGCGAGCGGTTCGAGTTACTGGCTGAAGGATATTTTGCGCGCTCAACTTGGATTTAATGGTGCGATTTTCTCCGATGATTTAGGCATGAAAGGCGCTGGTTTTATGGGGGATTTCGTGGTGCGTAGTGAAAAAGCCCTACATGCCGGTTGTGATTTATTGCTACTGTGTAATGAACGCGAAGGTGTGGTTCAAGTGCTTGATAAACTGAAATTAGAGGAATCTGCAACGCATTTCGCTGCACGCCAAGTGCGCTTAAAGCAGCTTTTCAAACAAAAATCCTTTAATTGGTCAGAACTCACAAAAACTTCGCGTTGGATTGAAAATCATCAAAAACTGAGCGCACTGCAACAAGAGTGGCTTGCCCGTAAATGATCACCTGTCATCATTATCAAAAGGGGGATTGCCATTCTTGCCAATGGTTGGCAACACCTTACGCACAGCAACTGACCCACAAAGAGAAACACCTGAAACAACAACTGGCAGAGTTAGATTGTGAGGCGCTTATTTGGCATCCGCCTTTTCGTTCCGCTGAATCTGCTTTTCGCAATAAGGCCAAAATGGTGGTGAGTGGCGCGGTAGAGCGTCCAATTTTAGGTATTTTACAAGACCCAAATGATCCACAAAGTGCGGTGGATTTATGTGATTGCCCGCTTTACCCCAAACGCTTTGCTGAACTCTTTCCAGTTTTAAAAGATTTTATTGGACGCGCTGGTTTAGTCCCTTATAACGTGGCTAAGCAAAAAGGTGAGCTGAAATATATTCTGCTTACAGAAAGCCAACATACAAAAAAATTGATGTTGCGTTTTGTATTGCGTTCAGAAACTAAATTACCGTTAATTCAACGTGAATTTGCCGGGCTATTGGAAAAATTGCCACAGCTTGAAGTGGTGAGTGTAAATATCCAACCTCAACACGCAGCGATCTTAGAAGGTGAGAAAGAAATCTTTTTGACGGACCAGCACACCTTATCAGAAAGCTTTAACGGTATTCCGTTGTTTATTCGCCCTCAAGGTTTCTTCCAAACGAATCCACTTGTAGCACAAGGGCTATATGCAACGGCACAAGATTGGGTGCAAGATTTGCCGATTGCTAAACTCTGGGATCTCTTTTGTGGCGTTGGAGGATTTGGACTGCATTGTGCTAAAGCTTTACAAGATAAACATCAACAAGAAGTGGAGTTGACGGGGATTGAAATTTCGCCATCTGCTATTCAAGCGGCGACTCAATCCGCTCAGGTGTTAGGGTTAAACAACGTTAAATTCCAATCATTGGATGCGGCTAATTTTGCTTTAGCACAAGATGAAAATAAACCCGATTTGGTGATCGTCAACCCGCCTCGTCGAGGCATTGGAAAGGAACTTGCTGAATTTCTCAATGAAATGCAACCGCACTTTATTCTTTATTCCAGTTGCAATGCTGTTTCCATGGGAAAAGATTTGCAACACCTAACCAATTATAAACTTACTCAAATTCAATTATTTGATATGTTTCCCCATACGGCACATTATGAAGTATTGCTGCTATTAAAGCATATTGATATCTAATAAAACGGGCCGCAATTTGCGGCCCGTGGTCATTTGAAACGCCCCCATGAAAATCAGAGTTTTCTCAAAAATATGGTGTAAGTCATTGATTTTATTATGGTTGCTGTTAAAAGCTATTTTGCTACGCTTTCAATCAATTGTGCGAAGCCTTCTTCATCGTAGCCCTCTTCATATTGATTGTCTTCACTGGTGAAGTTGAGACGACGATCATTCACCGCTAAACAGCCATATTTTTGCAGCTTGTTTTTGGTGAAATCGCTGCGTTGTGCAGAAGAACGGTTATTTAAGCTGATCACACCGATGGTGGCGTGATTACATGGGGTTTTGTTGATGAAAACTAAGTTATAGCCTGATTCGCGAATGTAGCCGGTTTTGTTGATAGCGGCATCGAAGATTTCTTCGCGCACCAATTTATTGGTGTTTTTGACGAACACGCTACGGCGGCCGGCCTGAATGTTGGCGTAAGGTAAATTAGCAAAGGTTTTGATTTGTGGTTTGTTAAGGGAATATTTAGCCAGCTTAACCAAATCCATAGCGCTTGAAATATTGCTACTGGATAGCCCCGAGCTGTCGGCAAAGCGAGTGGAGCGCATACCGAGTTCTTTTGCCTTTTCGTTCATTTTTTGGATGAATTGCAAGCGACTCATACCGGTGGCACGAGAAAGGGCATGGGCTGCATAGTTATCGGAATGCACTAACATCGCCTTTAATAATTCTTGGCAGGCGATCGGAGTGTATTTAGGTAATTTGGTATGAGTGCCTTTGATGTAATCGTCATCTTCTTCAGTGATGGCGATGCTGCAATTGGCATTGCGGTTATTTTCTAAAAAGATATTGGCGGTCATTAGTTTGGTGACCGATGCGATCGGTTGTACGTTAAACGGTGAGCCGCTTTCCAATACTTTATCATGGGTAAAGTCATACACCACGTAGGATTGCGCGGTAACAACGGTAGGCAATAAACCAAGCAATAAGAACAGCTTTTTCAACATAACAGGCGATATAACAGCAAAAAATGGGCGGCCATTCTACAGTTTTTTCCTCAAATGGTGAAGAGTTAACCAGTGTAAAACGTGCCCGAATAATAGATTAAATATCTTGAGCAGTATTGGCGCTGCAGAGTTTGCTATAAATTAGCGCTATCAAGAAAAATGCAGCCTGTAACAAAATAATACAAGCTCCGGTCGAGGCATCAAAATGATAGCTGAGCAATACGCCTAATAAACTGGCGGACACCGCACTAATAATAGCGATAATAAGCATTTTATCGAAGCGATTAGTGAGCGTTAGCGCAGTAATACCGGGGGCAATTAGCATCGCCACAACTAAAATTACACCGACCACCTGCATAGTGCTAACGATAGTCAGCGCCAACAATATGAGTAGGCCGTAATGCAGTCGTTTCGGGGAAAGTCCGGCAACGCGAGCATGGCTAGAATCAAAGCAATAAAGCAGGAAATCCCGACGCTTTAAGCCAAGTAAAATAAAAATGATCAGCGCGATGATGGCCGTTTGTATGAGTTCTTGTTGACTTACACCCAATACGTTACCGAATAAGATGTGTGTGAGATGTTGTGAGGTTTGGATTTTGGTGAAAAGCACTAAACCAATCGCAAACATGCCGGAAAATACAATCCCCATAGCGGTATCTTCTTTGATACGGCTGTTTTCTTTTAAATACCCCACTCCCAGGGCACAAGCAATACCCGAAATAAAGGCGCCAATCGCTAATGGAATACCAGCTAGAAAAGCTAAGACAGTGCCTGGTAGGACAGCATGGGAAATGGCATCGCCCATCAATGACCAGCCTTTTAATACTAAATAGCAAGAGAGTAGCGCGCAGATTACAGCAACTACTAATGCCGTGAGCAACGCATTTTGCATAAAGGTAAATTGAAATGGCTCAAGGAAAATCGCAAATATTTCAGTCATGCTTCACCGCCTGACGTTTTTGACCAATTAATCCGTATTTTGGTGAGAATAGAAACGCTAATAAAAATAACAAAGTTTGTAATGTTACGATGACACCACCGGTTGCGCCGTCCAAATAATAGCTGAGATAGACGCCAACAAAACCGGTGATTGCTCCTAGTGCTACCGCAATTTTGATGAGTGTTTTGAACTTATCTGTGAGTAAATAGGCGGTTGCGCCTGGTGTGATCACCATAGCAATCACTAAAATCGCCCCGACGGTTTGTAATGCGGCAACAACACAAGCGCTTAATAGGGTAAAAAATAGGAGTTTATAAAATAACGGTGATAGTCCGACTGTAATTGATTGGGTTTCATCAAAGAAAATCAGTAATAGATCCTTCCAAAAAATAAGCAATAAAACCAAGCAAATCAACATAATAATGGCTACTTGATAAATATCTTCATCAGCAATTCCGAGGATATTGCCGAGAATAATATTTTGCACATTTATTGAAGTTGGATTAAGGGAAATAATCAGTAATCCCAAGGCAAAGAATGTGCTGAAAATAAAGCCAATAACGGCATCTTCTTTGAGTTTGGAAATAGATTTGATCCATAAAATGGAAAGAGCGGCCAAAATGCCGGCAAAAAAAGCCCCTAAAGCATAGGGCAGGGAAAAGGCGTAGGCAATGGCAACACCAGGCACTACTGAATGGGAAAGCGCATCACCAATTAATGACCAACCCTTCAACATTAAATAAGCAGAAAGAAAGGCGCAAATGCCACCAACCGCAGCACTGAGCCACATGGCCTTTTGCATATATTCATAGGAAAAGGGCTCAAGCAAGTATTCCAGCATGTCCTATTCCTTATCCTGTGATGGAAAATGGCAGGTCTTTACGGTGGCGGCCGGCGGATCATTTTTGGTTTCACCATAAAAGACGACCGCTCGTTCATCGTCAGTTAACACGGTTACTGCGCGTTTATCTTCATCATTATGCAGCTCTTCACCCAATAATTTGATATGTCGTAGGACACCACCAAAGACTTTTTCCAAGTTATGTTGATTGAAAGTCGCGGCGGTTTGACCGGCTGCAATCACCGTGCGATTAATCATTACCACTTGATCGCAAAAGTCTGGTACAGAACCTAAATTATGGGTGGATACTAAAATTAAATGCCCTTCGGCACGTAGTTGGCGAAGCAGTTCTACAATAGCATTTTCGGTTTGTACATCGACACCGGTGAAGGGTTCATCCAATAGGATAATCTTACTTTGTTGTGCCAACGCTCGGGCTAAAAATACGCGTTTTTTCTGTCCACCAGAAAGCTCACCAATTTGTCGTTCAGCTAAATGCTCGATATTTACTCGTTGCATCGCTTCAAGCACTTTTTGTTTATCTTCTGTCTTTGGTATACGCAGAAAATTCATGTAGCCGTAGCGGCCCATCATGACAACATCATAAACAGAGACTGGAAATTGCCAATCGACTTCTTCCGCTTGCGGCACATAGGAGACAAAATTTTGTTTTAACGCTCGATTAATTGGCAAACCACAAAGTGCAATATTGCCTTGCTGTGGTTTGATTAAGCCCATGATGCTTTTAAATAACGTTGATTTTCCGCTTCCATTTACGCCGACAAGAGCACAGATTGTTCCTCCCTCTAATTTGAAGGAAACATCATAGATTGCAGTGTGCCCGTTGTTGTAACGCACGGTTACATCATTAACGGAAATCGAAGCGGAAATTGCGGTCATTATTTTTCAAATCCTTTCACAATGGTGGAGACAGTGACATTAAGCAAATCGATATAAGTCGGTACAGGGCCATCAGCTGCAGAAAGGGAATCTACATAAAGCACGCCGCCGTATTTGGCACCACTTTCTTTTGCTACCTGTTGAGCCGGTTTGGCGGACACTGTGCTTTCACTAAATACCACTGGAATGTGATTTTTTTTCACTAAATCGATAAGTTTACGTACTTGTTGAGGCGTACCTTGTTGTTCCGCGTTAATTGGCCATAAATAGCCTTCTTTGAGATCGTAATCTTTCGCTAAATAGCTAAAGGCGCCTTCACTGGTGACTAACCAACGTTGATCAGCGGGAATTTGTGAGAGTTTTTCACGTAAAGGTTTATCGAGTTGTTTGATTTTTTCTGCATACGCTGCCGCATTTTTTTGATAAGTATCAGCATTTTGCGGATCGTATTTAACTAATGCATTTTTAATATTTTCGATATAAATCAATGCATTAGATGGAGACATCCAAGCATGTGGATTAGGTGCATCTTTATAAGGGCCTTCATAGATAGAAAGTGGTGTGATGCCTTCGGTTACCACAAAGGCTGGTTTGTCTTTGATATTTTGGAAGAAACGCTCAAACCAACGCTCTAAATTTAGTCCATTCCATAAAATTAAATCAGCTGATTGGGCTTTTACAATATCTTTAGGCGTCGGTTCATACTCATGGATTTCAGCGCCCGGTTTGGTGATGGATTCTACCGTCGCGGCATCGCCTGCAACATTTTGTGCGATATCTTGAATAATGGTAAATGTGGTAACAACTTTAAACTTCGCTTCGGCTTGTAAGGCGGCTAAACCTAGCACGACAATCGATAGGTTCTTGAGTAAATACTTCATAGAGTCTCCCTTGAAAGAAAATATAGTTGGCGCCGAATAATACCCTTTTTTTTATGTATTTAAAATGAGAATTATTATTAAATCTATTGATTTGATAAATTATTGGGATAGCCTAATTTAAAGATGGCATTAACTGATGGACGAAAATTATTTTTTGTTGTTCGAATGAAAAATACGATTCATAGAGCAACTTGCAGGAATTCTGCTGGCGTATTGATGGGCAAATCTGTACAATCGGCGCTCATTTTTGTGCGCCATGGCTAAGGCCATTGACGACGCGCCGTAATGTGTAATAACGAGGCCTTATGTTAGAACAAACCCCTTCATTAAATAGTAAAAAAATTAACCTTATGGATTTAACCCGCCAACAAATGCGGGATTTCTTTCAAGAACTAGGTGAAAAGCCTTTTCGCGCCGATCAATTAGTCAAATGGATTTATCATTTTGGCGAAGACAACTTCGACAATATGACCAATATCAATAAAAAATTAAGAGAAAAACTAAAAGCTGTAGCAGAGATCAAGGCGCCAGAAGTTGCGGTGGAACAGCGTTCCTCCGATGGCACGATCAAATGGGCAATGCAGGTTGGTGACCAACAAATTGAAACCGTATATATTCCGGAAGCGGATCGTGCAACGCTATGTGTTTCTTCTCAAGTAGGTTGTGCGCTGGCTTGTACTTTCTGTTCAACCGCGCAGCAAGGATTTAACCGTAACTTAACCGTCTCGGAAATTATCGGCCAGGTATGGCGCGCCTCTAAAATCATTGGAAACTTTGGGGTTACCGGTGTTCGCCCAATTACGAATGTGGTGATGATGGGCATGGGCGAGCCATTGTTAAATATGAATAACGTGATTCCAGCCATGGAAATCATGTTGGATGACTTTGCCTATGGCTTATCTAAACGCCGTGTCACACTCTCAACCTCTGGGGTTGTGCCGGCATTAGATATGATGCGCGAAAAAATTGACGTAGCATTGGCAATCTCTCTGCATGCACCGAATGATGAATTGCGTGATGAAATCATGCCAATCAATAAAAAATATAACATTAAAATGTTGATGGATTCGGTGCATAAATATTTAGAAGTATCTAATGCTAATCATGGCAAAGTGACCATTGAATATGTATTGCTTGATCATGTGAATGATGGCACTGAACATGCCCATCAATTAGCTGAAGTGTTAAAAAATACGCCATGTAAAATCAATCTTATTCCATGGAATCCGTTCCCGGAAGCACCTTACGGCAAGAGCTCTAATAGCCGGGTGGACCGATTCCAAAAAACTTTAATGGAATATGGATTTACCGTGATTGTGCGTAAAACCCGTGGTGATGATATTGATGCTGCTTGTGGACAGCTTGCCGGTGAGGTGATTGATCGTACTAAACGTACAGCGATGAAACGCAAGTTTGGCCAAGGCATTGAAGTGACTGCGGTCAATTAAATGATATCTAAGGATAGAAAATGAAAATGGATTTAATCTCTAAAAAATATGCGACTATCGTAGCTGTATTTTTATTAAGTGCTTGTGTTACTCAACATCATTTGGATTTTGATAAGCAACAGGCAGCCAAAGCGCGGGTCGAGCTGGCATTGGGGTATTTGCAGCAAAATGATTTGGTGCAGGCCAAGCTGAATTTAGATAGAGCTTTGGTTCATGCACCGAATTATTATTTGGTACATTCTGCGTTGGCGCATTTTTACCGCTTGCAGGGAGATAATGAGAATGCCCGTCGTGAGTTTAATCAAGCCTTGAAATTGGATGCTTCACAGGGTGACGTACATAATAATTATGGTGCTTTTTTATGTGCCCAAGGCGAGTATGAAAAAGCCTTTGAGCAATTCAATCAGGCGCTGATTTCCGCCAATTATTATCATCAGACGGATACCCTAGAAAATATGACGCTTTGTGCCCAAGCGGCAGGACAGCAGGAACGCTACCAAGAATCTTTCAATAAGCTGCAAAAGATGGATGTCGCAAGGGCGCAAAAACTGACTCAAGCCAAATAAATCATTGCCAAAGGGAGCGTTGATCTTTACAATCCTGCAGTCAATTTTTTTCCTTAATTAGCCTAATTTTATGAGTACAACTGAATCAGCTGAAGTGAAACTTTCCTTTGGCGAACAATTAAAACAGGCCCGTGAGGCGCTTAATTTATCCCTTGAAGATGTTGCTAAGGAAATCCGCTTGCGCCCAAGCATTCTGCAACAGCTCGAAAATAATGAATTTGTGCAAAAAAATGTGCCTTCTACCTTCGTAAGAGGCTATGTTAGAAGTTATGCAAAATTCCTACGTTTACCCGATAGTGCTTGGGCGGATGTGGCATTCGGTGAGAGCCAAAAAAATGATTTAGGTAAAAATGCCCGTGCTACCCGTTCGGTGAATCAGTATTCCGGCCACAATCGTTGGGTCGGCACTTTAACCGTATTGGTTTTATTGGTAGTTGCTGGGATGACCGGTCTTTGGTGGTGGCAAAACTACCAACAATCCAATAAAGAACGGGATAATTTGGTACAAAATTATGTTGCTAGTCAGGATTCCGCAGCTACACCAACTGTATCAGATAGCGGTAATTCGGTAGCAATTCCACTTACTACGAGTAATGAAGCATCCTCTGTGAATGCTGAGACCTCTATACCACCGGTAGTTCAAAACGATACCACAACGGATAATGCTCCACTTAATGCCCAATCAAATACAGTACCTACTTCAAATAGCGAAAGCGACAATAGTAATGTATTACCGAAAGGGGAGAGCTTTAACACGGATAATACCGCTAATGTTGAAACAACTGCTAAAGTAGAAGAACCGGCGTTATTGCCACCGCCACCGGCAGCACAAGGGGACTTGGTGATTGAAATTACCAAAAATTCCAGCTGGATTAGCGTAAAAGATAAAAACCGTAAAGTATTGGCGCAAAAAGAATATAAACAAGGTGAAACCTTGAGTTTTAACGGTGAAGATTATGCCGTAATTATTGGTGCACCGGGTAATGTCCGTATCACTTACAAAGGCAACGACTATCCATTAAAAGTAGATGGCCGTATTGCTAAATTCAAATTACCTTAATTCTAATCAATATGTCTGCTGTAAAACCAACCATAAAGCGTCGTGAATCGACCAAAATTTATGTCGGCAATGTGCCTGTGGGCGGTGACGCTCCGATTGCCGTACAATCCATGACAAATACCCGCACTACCGATGTGGACGCTACCGTTGCGCAAATTAAAGCATTGGAACGTGTTGGCGCCGATATTGTGCGGGTTTCCGTGCCAACGATGGATGCTGCCGAAGCATTTAAATTAATCAAGCAGCAAGTTAACGTACCTTTGGTGGCGGATATTCATTTTGATTATCGTATCGCTTTAAAGGTGGCTGAATATGGCGTGGATTGTTTGCGTATCAATCCGGGCAATATTGGACGTGAAGATCGTATTCGTGCGGTAGTGGATTGTGCCCGTGATAAAAATATTCCTATTCGTATCGGGATCAATGCCGGCTCGCTAGAAAAGGATATTCAGGAAAAATATGGAGAACCAACGCCGCAAGCGCTGTTGGAATCTGCATTGCGTCACGTGGACATTTTGGATCGTCTGAATTTCGATCAATTTAAAGTCAGTGTGAAAGCTTCCGATGTTTTTTTAGCGGTAGAATCCTATCGTTTATTGGCCAAAGCGATTAAGCAACCGTTGCATTTAGGCATTACCGAGGCTGGCGGAGCACGTTCCGGTGCGGTGAAGAGTGCAATTGGTTTAGGCCTATTATTATCTGAGGGTATCGGTGATACTTTGCGTGTTTCTCTGGCTGCAGATCCGGTAGAGGAAATTAAAGTCGGTTTTGATATTTTAAAATCGTTACGGATTCGTTCTCGCGGTATTAACTTTATTGCTTGCCCAACTTGTTCCCGTCAGGAATTCGATGTTATCGGCACGGTAAATGCCTTAGAACAACGTTTAGAAGATATTATTACACCGATGGATGTCTCAATTATTGGTTGTGTAGTGAATGGCCCAGGCGAAGCCTTGGTATCCGATCTTGGCGTAACCGGCGGTAACAAGAAAAGTGGCTATTATTTAGATGGTGAACGTCAAAAAGAGCGCTTTGATAACGAAAGCATCATCGACCAATTAGAAGCGAAAATTCGTGCTAAAGTGGCACAGCAGGATCCGAAGAACCGAATTATTTAAGGATAGTGAATGGCTAAAACAATTCAGGCAATCCGTGGTATGAACGATTGCGCCCCTACGGAAAGCCCATTATGGCAATGGGTTGAAGAAAAAGTCCGCCGAGTCTTGGCGTCTTACGGCTATGCCGAAGTGCGTATGCCTATCGTCGAAAGCACACCATTATTTGCCCGTGCAATTGGTGAGGTTACCGATGTTGTTTCCAAAGAAATGTACACCTTTTGGGATAATGATGAACAATTAACCTTACGTCCGGAAGGAACGGCGGGGTGTGTGCGTGCGGCTATTGAGCACGGTTGGAGTTATAACAATGAACAACGTTTATGGTATATGGGACCGATGTTCCGCCATGAGCGTCCACAAAAAGGCCGTTATCGCCAGTTCCACCAAGCCGGGGTAGAGGTATTTGGTATTGCTAATGCAGAAATCGATGCAGAATTAATTATTCTTACTGCCCGTTTGTGGAAAGAATTGGGAATTGAGCAAGATGTAACCCTCCAGCTGAACTCCATTGGTTCCTTGGAAGCGCGTAAAAATTATCGTAGTGAATTGGTAAAATTCCTTGAACAGCATCGCGATTTATTAAGCGAAGAGGAAAAAGAACGTTTGCTTAAAAATCCATTGCGAATTTTGGATAGTAAAAATCCGGAATTACAAAAGGTATTGGATGGTGCGCCAAAACTATTGGATTATTTAGACGATGATAGCCGTGAGCATTTTGCCCAATTATGTGCTTTATTGGATGGTTTTGGCATCCCTTATGAAATCAATCCAAAGTTGGTGCGCGGTTTAGATTATTACAATAAAACCGTGTTCGAATGGGTCACCTCAGCCTTAGGTGCACAAGGTACTGTGTGTGGTGGTGGTCGTTATGATGGCTTAGTAGAGCAATTGGGCGGCCATGCTACACCGGGCGTTGGCTTTGCTATGGGCTTAGAGCGCTTGGTATTATTGGTACAGGAAGTGAATAAAAATATCGATTTACCAAATGCAGTGGATGTCTATGTAGTACATCAGGGGGAAGGTGCAGCGTTATTTGCATTGCAAGTTGCCGAGCAGTTACGTAGTGAATTGCCGCAATTGCGCACAATGATGCACTGTAGTGGCGGCAATTTTAAAAAACAATTTAAACGCGCTGATAAATCCGCCGCCACGTTGGCTTTAGTGATTGGTGAAAGCGAAGTACAAAATCGTCAAGTAGTAGTGAAGCACTTACAAGGTATTACTGAGCAACAAACCGTTGATTTGACGGCACTCACGGATTTCGTGCAACAACAATTTTAATCAAGAAGGAATAGCGAATGGCTTACACGATTGAAGAAGAACAAGAACTCAATGAGTTAAAAGAATGGTGGAAAGAAAACGGTAAGTTGGTCATTTTGGCCTTCGTGGTGGGGATCGCTGGTGTTGTCGGCTGGCGTTTCTGGCAAAATTACCAAGTTAACCAAATTATGGCGGCTTCTTCCGACTATAGCGAATTAGCTCGCTCAGCAACCGCAGACGGCAAGGCTACACATGCCAAAGTGGAACAATTTGTACAGGCTCATGATAAAACCAGTTATGCGGTATTTGCCCTATTGGACGAAGCTAAAGGCTTAGTAGCCCAAAAGGATTACGCCAGAGCTGAACAAAGCTTGCAACAGGCGCTAAACCAGTCTCAAGACGAAGTATTGAGTGCTTTGGCTTCTCTACGTTTAGGCGCATTGCAACTACAGTTAGGCAAGTTGGATGCCGCATTAAATACCCTTAGTGCAGTAAAAGCCGAGGCATTTATTGCTCGTAAAGCCTTATTGGAAGGTGATGTTCAATTAGCGAAGAGTGATTCTGCCGCGGCGAAAAGTGCGTTTGAACTGGCTGTGCAGAAAGGCACGCCAGCCGAACAGCAACTGGCTCGTATGAAGTTAAATAATCTATAGCAGGTAAGCCCCGTAAGGGGCTTTTTTATTATGCGAAAATTTTTTCCTCCCCCCTTACAAGCTTTGCTGGCGGCCTTGCTTATTCGGTTTATACCATTAGGTCAGTCATTTTCGTTACCTTGGGAATTTCCTGCCATTATTCTTTTAGTTGCAATATTCATCGCCTTAGCGGCACTTTGGCAGTTTCAGCGCCAATCCGCTAATATCGATCCGCATAATCTGGCTAAAACTACGCAAATCGTACAACAAGGCATTTATGCTTATAGTCGTAATCCAATGTATTTAAGCTTGGCACTAGGGCTAACTGCCTGGTGGTTATATTGCGGTAGTTGGCTTAGTATTATTTGGTTGGTTGGTTTTGTGGTGTTAATTGAGCACTTGCAAATTCGTCCGGAAGAACGTTTTTTGAAAGGTCGTTTTGGCAAGGCATATCAAGTGTATTGCAATAATGTTCGACGTTGGTTTTGAATGCTCTTCTTGTAAACTTTTTAGCCCATGGCAAAGCAATATAGATGGTGTAGCAATGTTTTAAATCAACTCTAATAAAATCAATGGGTTAGATTGCTTTTTGGGAAAAACTTCTGAAAATGAAGGGGCGTTTATCAAGTATTTTAAGTTTATTCGCCAGCTGTTGAAGGCACCATTGAAAAACAACGACGGGTATACAAACTATTCCTACAATCTAGTATTAAGCAGAAAATCGTTTGGGATATTTGTAGAGACGGACTTTATGTCTGTCCTCGTGCCACTCCTAGCAAGTGAGAACATTCCATATAAAGTATGACGGTGGAGAGGCCGCGATTAACTCTCAAAATACCAAGCTCAATCGTTTAGAGCGTTCATAATGGTTCTGTCAGTCATTGATAAAAATCCCCGCTAGAAAAGCAGGGATTTTTGTTACATCCAAAAAATATAGGCAATGGATGCGATTACCAAGACACAGGTTAGGTCGATAAATTTACCAACTCGAATCATTTCTTTTTGCTTGATATAGCCGGTGGCGTACACGATAGCATTTGGTGGTGTGCCGACTGGCATCATAAATGCGCAAGAGGCACCTAGACCGATAATCAATGCAAAGCCGAGTGGTGGCATATTTAGTGCGTTAGCAATGGAGATAAAAATTGGCACTAATAAAGCGGCACTGGCAGTATTGGAAGTGAATTCCGTTAAGCCGACGATAAAGGCCGCAATAATTAAGGCCATTACGTAATAATGACCGCCTTCAATAATAAAGACGATACCGTCAGCCATAATGCGACTGGCCCCCGAGCTTTCTAATACCGAGCTAAGGGTCAGGCCGCCACCGAATAAAAATAGTACGCCCCATTCTGTGTTGCTTTGCACTTCTTTCCAAGAGGCTACACCGGTAACGCAGATCACCACAGCGGCAATCATAGCAACTAGGCTGTCAAAACCGCCGATTTTTTGCGGTAGGGCCAAGGCTTCAGAGATAATCGGGTTGATGGCACCGCCGAAAATCCATAACAGGGCTGTAGTGATAAAAATGAGAATCGCCAGGATACGTTTGCCAGTGAGCGCAATTTTACTAAATTCTGCGTCAAAGCGCAGATCCAGGCGCGGTTTAAATACAATGTATAACCAACCGATAATCAGTGGAAAGAGTAGTAACATGGTTGGCATACCATACTTCATCCAGTCGCCGAAGTTTAGGTGCAGCTGTGAAGCGGCGATAGCATTTGGTGGGCTACCAACTAAGGTTCCCATACCGCCGATGGTTGCGCTATAAGCTATGCCTAATAACACGAAAACATAGGTGTTGTGCTCTTTATGGCGATCGAGCTGGCTTAAAATCGTCATAGAAAGTGGGATCATCATTGCGGCGGTTGCTGTGTTACTCATCCACATAGAGAAAAATGCGGTAGCAATAAATAAGTAAAGTATCGCAAGAAAGAGTCGTCCCTTAGCCAGATACATTATTTTATTGGCGATCATTTGGTCAATTTTCTGCACATTTAGGGCCGTGGCCAAGGCAAAACCGCCGAAGAATAAGAAAATGGTCGGATCGGCGAAGGCAACTAAGGCATCACGGCTATTAACCAAACCCAATAATACGGACAGAATTGGTACGAATAGGGCGGTAATAGTGATATTTACTGCTTCCGTTAACCAAAGAATGGCAACGAAAGCGAGTAATGCGAGGCCTTTATTGGCGGAGGTTTCAAAGGGAAGATAGGCGAGCAGCAGAAAAAATAACAGGCTGTCGGCAAGAAAAATAAGGCTATTTTTAGTGATCCCGGAAAAATGTTGATGATTATCGGTAACTGGTGTTTGTTGCATTATTAAATCTCTTTGTTATTGATTTTATTAACTTTTTCAGTTTGGTTAAAAACGCCCCGAAAAAGAGCGGCGATTGTAGCATAAAATACTCAAACTACCGAAATTTGATTAGTGTTATCTATGGCTTAGAGAGTAAAAAACGGCCATCTTGTTGCAGAACAGGATGGCCGTCAGTTAAATGCTAAATTAGTGGATTATTTATTTTCAAGATGGGGTAAAGCAGAATCTTGAGTGACTTGTAATAATCCGATTTTTGAGTAGATACCCAATTTATCGCGGGTATCGGATACATCAAGATTACGCATGGTTAATTGACCGATACGATCGATTGGATCGAATGGTGCATTTTCTATTTTTTCCATACTTAAACGTTCCGGATGGTAGGTTAAGTTTGGTGATTCGGTATTTAAGATGGAGTAGTCATTACCGCGGCGTAATTCCAGGGTTACTTCACCGGTGACAGCACGGGCTACCCAACGTTGGGCGGTTTCACGCAACATTAAGGCTTGTGGGTCGAACCAACGGCCTTGATAAAGCAGACGACCTAGACGTAAACCATTAATACGGTATTGCTCGATGGTGTCTTCGTTGTGGATACCTGTTACTAAACGCTCGTAAGCAATATGGAATAAGGCCATTCCCGGCGCTTCATAGATACCACGAGATTTGGCTTCGATAATCCGGTTTTCAATTTGATCGGACATGCCTAAACCGTGACGGCCACCGATACGATTCGCTTCTAAGAACAAGTCAACTACATTATCGAAGGTTTTACCGTTTAGCGCCACAGGCACGCCTTCTTCAAAGCGAACGGTAACGGTTTCAGCTTTGACTGTGACATTTTCATCCCAGAATGCCACGCCCATTATTGGTTGCACGATTTTGATGCCGCTACTTAACTCTTCCAAGTCCTTAGCTTCATGGGTTGCGCCCAACATGTTGGAGTCAGTTGAATAAGCTTTTTCCACTGACATTTTGTAGTCGAAACCGTTATCGATTAAGAAACGTGACATCTCAAAACGGCCACCTAATTCATCAATGAATTGTTGATCCAACCAAGGTTTGTAAATTTTTAAATTTGGGTTGGTTAATAGACCATAGCGATAGAAACGCTCGATATCATTACCTTTGAAGGTAGAGCCATCCCCCCAAATATGTACATCATCTTCTTTCATCGCAGAAACCAACATAGTACCGGTGACAGCACGACCAAGCGGAGTCGTATTGAAATAGGTTGCACCACCGGTAGAAACGTGGAACGCGCCACATTGAATGGCAGCGATACCCTCATGTGCCAATTGGGTACGACAGTCGATTAAACGGGCATTTTCTGCACCATATTCCATCGCTTTTTTAGGAATCGCGTTGTAGTCGTCTTCATCGGGTTGGCCGAGATTTGCCGTGTAAGCATAAGGCATCGCACCTTTTTGGCGCATCCAAAGTAAAGCTGCACTGGTGTCTAAGCCACCTGAGAATGCGATACCGACTTTTTGACCTTTAGGTAAATGTTGCAGAATTGTGTTTGACATATTTATTTCCTTCGCTATGGGTATATTGAATAATTAATCATTTTTAATGAATAAAAACGCGATTAAATATAATCCCAGTTTTATTCGTTGTCCAGTTTTTTTTCATCCGATTTGATAAATTTTGGCCACAAAAAACCCTGTCGGAGTAACAGGGGTTTTTGATTAAACTATTGGGTTAAGAGATCCAACGCTTCTTGGTATTTTGCAACGGTTTTGGCAATTACCTCAGCTGGAACTTTAGGAGCCGGAGGCTGTTTATTCCAACCGCTTTGCTCTAACCAGTCACGCACGAATTGCTTATCAAAAGATGGTGGATTTGTGCCTTCTTGATAGGTCTCAACCGACCAGAAGCGGCTAGAGTCCGGTGTTAACACTTCATCCATTAAGGTCAGCGTACCGTTTTCATCCAGACCAAATTCAAATTTGGTGTCACAAATGATAATGCCTTTGGTTAAAGCGTATTTTGCTGCTTCGGTATAAAGGGCTATAGCTTTTTCTTTCACTTGAGCAGCAAGTTCGGCACCAATTTTTTCTGCACATTGTTCGTAGCTGATATTGATATCGTGATTGCCCACTTCTTCTTTACTAGAGGGAGTAAAAATCGGCTCAGGTAATTTGCTAGCCTCAACTAAACCTTCCGGTAATTTCAAACCACAAATCGTACCGGTTTGTTTGTAATCTTTAAGACCGCTACCGGTGAGATAACCGCGCACGATAGATTCAATTTTGATCGGAGTTAAGCGTTTGCAAACAACGGCCCGATCTTTGACTAAATCAGCTTCTTCCTTCGGTAATACATCGTAAACGCTATCGCCGGTGAAGTGATTTGGCATAATGTGGGCTAATTTGTTGAACCAGAAATTGGAGATTTGGGTGAGGATTGCCCCTTTGCGCGGAATGGGATCATCTAAAATGACATCGAATGCCGATAAACGGTCGCTGGCTACCATCAGCATGCGCTTATCATCGATTTCATATAAATCTCGCACTTTTCCGGAGTAGATTTTTTTTAGACTAAGTTGTGTCATTGTTTGCACCTTTCTTTATAAGAATAAAAAATCGGCGCATATTGTACCGTATTTTTAGGCAAACGTTTGCTTTTTTTGTTGAAAATTTCCACAACGGATTTATTCATCAATAAAAAGGGGAGGCTAAACGCTCCCCCAATTTTAAAAGTTTTCGTTAAAATACACTATAAGTTATTGATTTTATTGGAGTTATTTTTAAAATGGATTTTATCGATACATTTTCTCAATGAGTTCCCGGTAACGTTCCATAATCACTTTTCGACGCAATTTTAAGGTCGGTGTGATTTCTCCAAGCTTAACGCTAAAGGCTTGTGAAAGTAGGGTGAATTTTTTGACCTGTTCAAAATGCGCCAATTCTTTTTGTAAGTTTTCGATACGTTTCTCAAACATTTTGATAATTTCCGAATGTTTGAGCAGTTCCATACGATCTTGATATTTGATGTTGAATTGTTTGGCGTATTCTTCCAAGCTATCAAAACAAGGCACAATCAAGGCAGATACGTATTTCTTGGCATCGGCGATGATGGCGATTTGTTCGATAAATTTGTCCTTGCCGATTTTGCTCTCAATGTATTGCGGTGCAATATATTTGCCATTGGAGGTTTTCATCAATTCTTTGATGCGGTCGGTAATAAATAAATTTCCCTCGGCATCAAATTCGCCGGCATCGCCGGTTTTTAGAAATCCATCAGCGGTGAAGGCTTCGGCGGTTTCTTGCGGTTTTTTGTAATAGCCTTTCATGACCATACCACCACGCACGAGGATTTCGTTATTTTCACCGATTTTCACTTCAGCTTGTGGCATTGGAGTACCGATGGAGTTGGCGTTAAATTTCAGATCATCCCAACAGGAAACGGTGGCTGTGGTCTCTGTCATGCCGTAACCGAGTTTGATATTGATGCCGATTGCGTGGAAAAACAAACCAATGGTCGGTTCTAATTTGGCGCCTCCACAAGGCATCATTTTGATACGCCCTCCGAGTAAAGCTCGTAGTTTGCTGAGTACCAATTTATCGGCTAAGGCGTATTGTTTATTCAGTAAATAAGGAATTTTTTTGCCGGTCGCACGTAAGGTTAGATGTTTTTTCCCGACGGCTATGGCCCAATGGAAAAGAGCACGACGGACGGCAGGGGCTTTTTGGACTTTATCTAATACGGCGGCGTAAATTTTTTCGTAAAAACGCGGCACCGCACACATTAGAGTTGGTCGTACTTGAGCCAACGCCGCGCGCACTTGGTTGGTGTCTTCGAGATAACAGAGTATTGCACCACGATGCAAAATATAAGCGACCCAAGCCCGTTCAAAAATATGGCTAAAAGGTAGGAAGGAGAGTGATATGTCTTGCATATCGACTTGTAGCGCTTGATCATGGGTAGCTAATTGGTGCGCTAAGTTAGCATAATCCAACATCACGCCTTTTGGCTCGCCGGTAGTGCCAGAGGTATAAATTATGGTGAATAGATCGGAGAGATTTTTGTCGCTTAATCGCTGTTCGAGTATTGCTTGATATTGTGGCTTGTCCAACCCAATAAAATCTGCCCAATGGCAGGAGAGTTTTTGCTCTTTGAGAGGAATTTGATCTTTCATCACAACAATTTTTTGTAATTGCGGACAATTTTCGGCAATTTCTAAGGCGCTGTCATACTGTTCGTTATCCCCAACAAAAAGGATTCTAACGTCTGCATGATTGAGAATAAATTCTGCCTGTTGAGCGGTGTTAGTGGCATAAATTGGCACGGTAATTGCACGAATTTGTAGTGCCGCAATGTCAGCGATTGTCCAACGTGGCATATTGTGCGCAAAGATGGCAATTTTGTCTTGTACGCCAATATCGCAGGCCAGTAATGCACGTGAGGTTTTGTCCAACTCTTCTGCGAAGTTTTGCCAGCTAATATCTTTCCATACCCCATTGACTTGGTGACGCAATGCAGTGATTTGTTTCAGATTTTGCGCTTGTTGGCGGATACGGTTAATGAAATGGAGATCTAAATTCATAATAAGTGGCTTCATTGAGCTAACAGTTGTTCGGCAATATAAAGCAAAAAAATTTAAAAGCTAGTGAAATCTTGATATTTTTTCGTATAAAAAGTTAGTGAAAACAGGAGAATGCATGATTGTGTAACTCCTCTTGAAAAAGGTTACAACTGTTTAGAAAACTCTTTGGTTATAAGCGTAGAATATCGTTATGACAGAGAGATGTTAGTTGATGAGAATTGAATGAGTTGGAACAATTACTGTATTGTTGATGCTTATTTTTGTAAGCATAAAAAAACCGCTCAAAGAGCGGTTTTTTTAGCATGCACAAATATGATTAGCCTTTGTAGTTGTAAACGTGAGCTACTAAGTCTAATACTTTGTTTGAATAACCAGTTTCGTTATCGTACCAAGAGATAAGTTTAACGAAAGTATCGGTTAATGCGATACCAGCATCTGCATCAAATACAGAAGTGAATGCGCAACCGTTGAAGTCGGTAGAAACTACAGCATCTTCAGTGTAGCCTAAAACGCCTTTTAATTCGCCGTTGAAAGTTTTACCTTCAGCTGCATCTTTAACCGCTTGTTTAATGGTTTCGTAAGAGGCTGCTTTCTCAAGGTTAACGGTCAAGTCTACAACAGAAACGTTTGGTGTAGGAACACGGAATGCCATACCTGTTAATTTACCGTTTAATGCAGGTAATACTTTACCTACAGCTTTAGCTGCACCGGTAGAAGATGGAATGATGTTTTGAGATGCACCGCGGCCGCCGCGCCAGTCTTTTGCAGATGGACCATCAACGGTTTTTTGTGTTGCAGTAGTTGCGTGTACTGTAGTCATCAAACCATCTTTAATGCCGAAAGTTTCGTGGATAACACGTGCTAAAGGCGCTAAACAGTTTGTTGTACAAGATGCGTTAGATACGATGTCTTGACCTTTGTATTCTTGGAAGTTAACACCACGTACGAACATTGGGGTGCTGTCTTTAGAAGGACCGGTTAAAACAACTTTTTTCGCACCGGCAGTGATGTGTTTACGGGCAGTTTCATCAGTTAAGAACAAACCGGTAGCTTCAACTGCGATATCAACACCGATTGCACCCCAGTTAAGGTTCGCAGGATCGCGTTCCGCAGTAACACGGATAGTTTTACCGTTTACGACTAAGTTACCGTCTTTAACTTCAACAGTACCGTCGAAACGACCGTGAGTTGAATCGTATTTCAACATGTAAGCCATGTATTCAACGTCGATTAAGTCGTTGATACCTACAACTTCGATGTCATCACGATGTTGTGCTGCACGGAATACGATACGACCGATACGGCCGAAACCATTGATACCAATTTTAATAGCCATAAGATTTTTACCTTCTTATTTAAGTTAAACAAATAGTTGTCTTGAAACGTCAAGACCATCAAGACACGTTGCAGATTATATCATGGAATGGGGTATTCTCTACCACTTTTTTGTGATCTGTTCTTCAATTGATTTTCTTTCATAAAGTAGATTTCATGGATGAAACTATTTTTTAATGATCTTATAAGAGTTTATCGGCATAATGATGCTATGTTCTGTAATAAAGGATTAATTCTATGTCTCAGGGTAATTTATATATTCTTTCGGCACCAAGTGGAGCTGGGAAATCTTCATTAATTGCTGCGCTATTAGGGAAAAATAATGGTTCTCGGAAAATGGTGTCTGTTTCACATACTACGCGTGCACCACGCCCGGGGGAAACCGACGGTGTGCATTATTATTTTGTGTCAGTGGATGAATTTGAGAGATTAATTGAAAAAGGGCATTTTTTAGAATATGCCAAGGTTTTTGGTGGAAATTACTATGGTACTTCTTTGCCAGCAATTGAAGAAAATCTGGCAAAAGGTATTGATGTTTTTTTAGACATCGATTGGCAGGGAGCTCAGCAAATTCGCCAAAAGGTTCCATCAGTCAAAAGTATCTTTATTTTACCTCCGTCTTTGACTGAATTAGAGCGTCGTTTGGTTGGGCGAGGACAGGATAGCAAGGAAGTTATTGATGAGCGAATGTCAAAAGCAATAGGTGAAATTTCCCATTACGATGAATATGATTTCGTTATTGTCAATGATGATTTTGAACAGGCTCTTGCTGATCTGCAAAGCATTTTGCAGAGTGAGCGTTTGACGTTAGATTACCAACGAAATGAAAATCGCCAGCTAATTGCTTCGCTACTAGCCAAGACGATATAACTTTAGTATCATACGCCCTCTATTTTATGTCAGTTTCAATACTTCGGAGTTAATTATGGCACGTGTAACAGTGCAAGATGCAGTAGATAAAATCGGTAACCGCTTTGATTTAATTTTGACCGCCGCACGTCGTGCTCGGCAATTACAGTTACATCAAAGTGAACCTTTGGTGCCAAAAGATAATGACAAACCTACAGTAATCGCTTTACGCGAGATTGAAAAAGGTTTGGTGACTGAAAAAATGATGGATGCACAAGAATATCTGGAAGCAGTTGCTGTGCAAAAAAATGAAGAGGTCGCAGTTGCTTTAATTAGCGAGTAAATATCTACGCAGAGGGCGGTCGATTTTTGTGATTTTTTAACTTTCAAAAAGTCCGCAAAAATCGACCGTTTTTTATTTGTCTGTTTATGCAAAAGGTTAGGTATAGTTTGGAATTATTTGCAGACTTAGATCGAATTATTCAGGGGTATTTGCCCGCCGATAAAATTGAATTAATTAAACGTGCATTCGTTATTGCGCGAGATGCTCACGAAGGTCAATTTCGTTCAAGCGGTGAACCTTACATTACTCACCCTGTTGCTGTTGCATCAATTATTGCTGAAATGCATTTAGACCATGAGGCAATCATGGCTGCATTATTGCATGATGTTATCGAAGATACCCCTTATACGGAATCCCAATTAAAAGATGAATTTGGTGCCAGTGTTGCTGAAATTGTGGAAGGCGTATCTAAACTGGATAAATTAAAATTTCGCACTCGCCAAGAAGCACAGGTCGAAAATTTTCGTAAGATGATTTTGGCGATGACTCGAGATATTCGCGTCGTCTTAATCAAACTAGCTGACCGTACCCATAATATGCGAACGTTGGGAGCGTTACGTCCAGATAAACGTCGTCGTATTGCTAAAGAAACCTTAGAAATTTATTGTCCATTAGCTCATCGTTTAGGTATTGAACATATAAAAAACGAATTGGAAGACTTATCCTTTGAAGCAATGCACCCACGTCGTTATGAAGTGCTTAAAAAGTTAGTTGAACAGGCTCGTGGTTCACGTCAGGAATTGATTCAACGCATTTCTAGCGATATTTCGCTACGCCTTGAGTATGTTGGCATTCCAAATCGTATTTGGGGACGAGAAAAGCATCTTTATAAAATTTATCAAAAAATGCGCACAAAAGATCAGAAATTCCATTCCATTATGGATATTTATGCTTTTCGTGTAATTGTGAATTCGGTCGATGATTGCTATCGTGGATTAGGACAAATGCATAGTTTGTATAAGCCTCGTCCAGGTAAAGTGAAAGATTATATTGCTGTCCCTCGCGCGAATGGTTATCAAGCTTTACAAACCTCAATGATTGGCCCTCATGGTGTGCCGGTAGAAGTCCATCTGCAAACTGAAGAAATGGAACAGGTTGCCGAGATGGGGATCACAGCCCATTGGGTATATAAAGAAGGTGGTAAAAACGATAGTACCACTGCGCAAGTACGGGCGCAACGTTGGTTACAAAGCCTGGTGGATATTCAACAAAACGTGGGTAACTCCTTTGAGTTTATTGAAAATGTAAAATCAGAGTTTTTCCCGAAAGAGATCTATGTATTTACTCCTAAAGGACGTATCGTTGAATTGCCAATGGGGGCTACTGCTGTTGATTTTGCTTATGCTGTGCATTCCGATGTAGGAAATCATTGTGTCGCTGCAGTAGTTGAACATAAACCTTATTCATTATCACAGGCTTTAGAATCAGGACAAACTGTTGAGATTGTAACTAGTGAGAATGCTCATCCTAGCGTAGGTTGGTTAAACTTCGTCGTTACTGCTCGAGCTAGAACCCGTATTCGTCATTTCCTAAAACTATTGCGTGCAGACGATGCGGTTCAAACAGGCAAAAAACAGTTAGAAATGGCTTTGAAACCGCATTATCTCTCTGAAGTTTCTGAAGATAAAATCCAAGCCGTATTGAATGAATTAAATCTCTCAAGTCTCAATGAGCTTTTTGTGGAAATCGGTGTTGGCAATCAAATGTCGAGTGTCATTGCTCATCAATTAATGGATGAAGCTATTGAAATTGATGTAGATGGCGTACCTGAAAATACGCAAAGCACACTAACGTTGAGCCGAGATGGTGCAATGAAAGCCTCTTTCGCACAATGTTGTCATCCAATTCCGGGTGATCCGATAGTTGCATTAAGCACCGCAAAGAAAGGCATAGTTGTGCATCATCAAGCTTGTTCTAATTTAGTGTCAAGTAACACGAAAGATTTCATCTCGGCGAAATGGGAAGAAGCTGAAAGTGCGGTCAATTTTGATGCCGAATTACACATCGAAATGCTTAATGAACAAAATGCATTAGGTAGTCTCATGACCGCAGTTACGACTTGCGAAAGTAATATTCAAAGTATTTGGACAGAAGAATTAGAGAATAATGTGCTATTAGTCATTATCCAAGTCGGTGCGAGAGATATCTATCATTTAGAAAATATTATGCGAAAAATCAAACAAATTACCAGTGTGATTCGTCTGAATCGCAATATTAATGAAGCATAATGAGCACGCAACTTCTTGATGCCGTTCCTTTAACTACTTTGTCTGGTGTGGGAGCGGCAATTTCCGATAAATTAAGCCGTATTGGAATTCATAATCTCCAAGACCTGCTTTTTCATTTACCTATCCGTTATGAAGATCGCACGAGAATTACGCCTATTGCCGATCTTCGTCCTGAACAATATGCCACCATTGAAGGTGTTGTCCAAACCTGTGAAGTTGCCTTTGGGCGCCGTCCTATTTTAACTGTAAGTCTTTCTGATGGAACGAGCAAGATTATGCTCCGTTTCTTCAATTTTAATGCGGGAATGAAAAATAGTTTTCAGATTGGTATGCGTGTCAAAGCGTTTGGTGAAATTAAACGCGGGCGTTTTATGGCGGAAATACATCATCCTGAGTATCAAATCATTAGGGATAATGCGCCACTGGTTTTAGAGGAAACACTCACGCCTATTTATTCCACAACGGAAGGTTTAAAACAAAATTCATTACGTAAGATAACCGATCAAGCATTGGCTTTACTCGATAAAATCCAATTAACGGAAATTTTACCTAATGAATTTAATCCGCATCCTTTTAGCCTAAAGGATGCTATTCGATTTTTGCATCGTCCACCGCCAGATATCTCATTAGATATTTTGGAGAAAGGGCAGCATCCAGCACAACAGCGACTTATCTTTGAAGAGCTTCTTGCACATAATCTTGCGATGCAAAAAGTGCGGTTAGGTACTCAGCAGTTTTTAGCGTTGCCATTGCATTATCAAACAGATTTGAAGCAACGTTTTCTTGCATCTTTGCCTTTTCAACCAACAAATGCTCAAAATAGAGTGGTGGCGGATATTGAACAGGATTTAGCAAAAGATTATCCGATGATGCGACTTGTTCAGGGGGATGTCGGTTCGGGAAAAACATTGGTAGCAGCATTAGCCGCCTTATTAGCGATTGATAATGGCAAACAAGTGGCTTTAATGGCACCAACGGAAATTTTAGCGGAACAGCATGCGAATAATTTCCGCCGTTGGTTAGAGCCTTTCGGTATTGAAGTTGGCTGGTTAGCGGGTAAGGTGAAAGGGAAAGCTCGCCAAGCTGAATTGGAAAAAATTAAATCGAGTGCTGTTCAAATGGCGGTGGGCACCCATGCTTTGTTCCAAGAAGAAGTGGAATTTGCTGATTTAGCTTTGGTGATTATTGATGAACAACATCGTTTTGGTGTGCATCAGCGTTTAATGTTGCGAGAAAAAGGCGAAAAAGCAGGATTTTACCCCCATCAACTGATTATGACAGCAACGCCAATCCCAAGAACATTAGCGATGACGGTTTATGCCGATCTTGATACGTCGATTATTGATGAATTACCTCCAGGTCGAACGCCGATTACAACAGTTGTTATTTCTGAAGAACGTCGCGATGAAATCGTTGCTCGAGTCAAAAATGCCTGTATTAATGAAAAACGTCAGGCTTATTGGGTTTGTACGTTGATTGATGAGTCTGAAGTACTAGAAGCGCAAGCAGCCGAGGCAATTTGGGAAGATTTAACGAAAGCGTTGCCGATGCTTAAAATTGGCCTTGTACACGGACGAATGAAACCGCAAGAAAAACAAGATATTATGGCTGCCTTTAAAAATGCAGAACTCGATTTGCTTGTGGCCACAACCGTAATCGAAGTAGGCGTGGATGTACCTAATGCTAGTCTAATGATTATTGAAAATGCTGAGCGCTTGGGCTTATCACAACTCCATCAGTTACGTGGCCGAGTAGGGCGTGGCAGTACGGCTTCTTTTTGTGTCTTAATGTATAAACCGCCGTTGGGTAAAGTGTCGCAAAAACGTTTACAAGTATTGCGTGATAGCCAAGATGGGTTTGTGATTTCAGAGAAAGATTTAGAAATTCGCGGCCCTGGTGAAGTGTTGGGCACTAAACAGACGGGTATCGCTGAATTTAAAGTGGCGAATTTAATGCGCGATCGTAAAATGATCCCAACCGTTCAACATTATGCTAAAGCATTAATAGTGAAATATCCGGATGTGGCAGAAAGTTTAATCCGCCGTTGGCTAAATAATCGAGAAATTTATTCGAATGCCTAAAGTGCGGTTATTTTTGAAAGAGTTTTATAAATGAATAAATCAACGGTACTTTTCTTTGATTCTGGAATGGGGGGCTTGAGTGTTTATCGGGAAGCGAAAAAGCTCATGCCAGATAACCATTATTTGTATTGCTTTGACAATGCAGGTTTTCCTTACTCAGAAAAATCAGAAGAAACAATTATTCAGCGAACATTGGATATTTGTAAAAAAATTAATCAAGATTATCCACTTGATGCCATTGTGATTGCTTGCAATACCGCGAGTACGGTGGTGTTACCACCTTTGCGTGAACAATTTTCTATTCCGATAGTGGGAACTGTACCAGCCATCAAGCCAGCAGCAGAAATCTCACAAACGAAACATATTGGGCTATTGGCAACAAAGGGTACGGTTAAACGTCCTTATGTTAATGATCTTATCCACCAGTTTGCCTCCCATTGCGTTGTTGAAAGATTAGGATCCACTAAACTGGTTGAAATTGCAGAGCATAAAATCCAAGGGAAATCTGTCGATTTGATTGCATTGAAAAATGAGTTAAGTCCTTGGACCTCAATAGAGAATTTAGATACGATTTGTTTAGGTTGTACGCACTTCCCTTTAATTAAAGATGAAATCCAAATTTGTTTGCCTCAAGTGAAAAATTTTATGGATCCGGGAGCGGCGATTGCCAAGCGTTTACAATTTTTACTTGATAAATTAGATATAGCATTAAAATTAGAAGTGAAAAATCAGGTTTTTTGTACGCAAGATTTAGAAAATAACCATCAATTAGAACGAGCATTAGCACTTTGGGGATTTGAAGGGATTAGCTCCTTAAAATGATGTTTCTTTACTCATACTGGTTGGTTTATAAGCAAATAGTGAGATATTTAAATTTTTTTGTAAAAAAAGGTTGCAAAGGATTCTGAAATCCCTATAATGCGCCCCACACAACGACGCACTGTTGTGAAACATCAAGAAGTGCGTCGTTATTTTTTGCTCTTTAACAATGTATCAGACAATCTGTGTGGGCACTTGTTGATTGACTTGATTTAAAAATATTTTTTAATTTTGAAGTCTTAATAGGTGCTTAAACTAGAAATTCATTTACTTAATGTAAAGTGACTTTAGCTAAGCAGTTTATTGAGCGATTGAACTTGAATTGAAGAGTTTGATCATGGCTCAGATTGAACGCTGGCGGCAGGCTTAACACATGCAAGTCGAACGGTAACAGGAAGAAAGCTTGCTTTCTTTGCTGACGAGTGGCGGACGGGTGAGTAATGCTTGGGTATCTGGCTTATGGAGGGGGATAACTACGGGAAACTGTAGCTAATACCGCGTAGTATCGGAAGATGAAAGTGTGGGACCGTAAGGCCACATGCCATAGGATGAGCCCAAGTGGGATTAGGTAGTTGGTGAGGTAATGGCTCACCAAGCCGACGATCTCTAGCTGGTCTGAGAGGATGACCAGCCACACCGGGACTGAGACACGGCCCGGACTCCTACGGGAGGCAGCAGTGGGGAATATTGCGCAATGGGGGCAACCCTGACGCAGCCATGCCGCGTGAATGAAGAAGGCCTTCGGGTTGTAAAGTTCTTTCGGTAGCGAGGAAGGCATTTAGTTTAATAGACTAGATGATTGACGTTAACTACAGAAGAAGCACCGGCTAACTCCGTGCCAGCAGCCGCGGTAATACGGAGGGTGCGAGCGTTAATCGGAATAACTGGGCGTAAAGGGCACGCAGGCGGACTTTTAAGTGAGGTGTGAAAGCCCCGGGCTTAACCTGGGAATTGCATTTCAGACTGGGAGTCTAGAGTACTTTAGGGAGGGGTAGAATTCCACGTGTAGCGGTGAAATGCGTAGAGATGTGGAGGAATACCGAAGGCGAAGGCAGCCCCTTGGGAATGTACTGACGCTCATGTGCGAAAGCGTGGGGAGCAAACAGGATTAGATACCCTGGTAGTCCACGCTGTAAACGCTGTCGATTTGGGGATTGGGCTTAATGCTTGGTGCCCGTAGCTAACGTGATAAATCGACCGCCTGGGGAGTACGGCCGCAAGGTTAAAACTCAAATGAATTGACGGGGGCCCGCACAAGCGGTGGAGCATGTGGTTTAATTCGATGCAACGCGAAGAACCTTACCTACTCTTGACATCCAGAGAACTTTTCAGAGATGAATTGGTGCCTTCGGGAGCTCTGAGACAGGTGCTGCATGGCTGTCGTCAGCTCGTGTTGTGAAATGTTGGGTTAAGTCCCGCAACGAGCGCAACCCTTATCCTTTGTTGCCAGCGATTTGGTCGGGAACTCAAAGGAGACTGCCGGTGATAAACCGGAGGAAGGTGGGGATGACGTCAAGTCATCATGGCCCTTACGAGTAGGGCTACACACGTGCTACAATGGCGTATACAGAGGGAGGCGAAGCAGCGATGTGGAGCGAATCCCAGAAAGTGCGTCTAAGTCCGGATTGGAGTCTGCAACTCGACTCCATGAAGTCGGAATCGCTAGTAATCGCGAATCAGAATGTCGCGGTGAATACGTTCCCGGGCCTTGTACACACCGCCCGTCACACCATGGGAGTGGGTTGTACCAGAAGTAGATAGCTTAACCTTCGGGAGGGCGTTTACCACGGTATGATTCATGACTGGGGTGAAGTCGTAACAAGGTAACCGTAGGGGAACCTGCGGTTGGATCACCTCCTTACCTAAAATTGAGTGACGATAAGTGTCCACACAGATTGGCTGATGTATTGTAGACAAAAAAAGCAAATAACGACTTTATCACCGGGTCTGTAGCTCAGGTGGTTAGAGCGCACCCCTGATAAGGGTGAGGTCGGTGGTTCAAGTCCACTCAGACCCACCACTCAACTTGAGTGAGTGAGCCGTGATAAAGTGACGAATGGGGATATAGCTCAGCTGGGAGAGCGCCTGCCTTGCACGCAGGAGGTCAGCGGTTCGATCCCGCTTATCTCCACCACGAATCATCGTTAAGTGAATTACCGAAAAGGGAATAAAGTTCATTTAACGATGATAACGTAATGTTATTTGATTGTTCTTTAAAAATTAGGAAACAAGCTGAAAACGAAGAGACTTTCAAGTCCTGAAAGGGATAGAAAAAGTCTGAGTAGAAAAAATCTTGATTGAGCAAAAGCAATCAAGTGATTAGTTGATAACACAGTCTCAAGAATTTTTGAGGTTGTATAGTTAAGTGACTAAGCGTACAAGGTGGATGCCTTGGCAATCAGAGGCGATGAAGGACGTGCTAATCTGCGAAAAGCTTGGATGAGTCGATAAGAGGCGTTTAATCCAAGATGTCCGAATGGGGAAACCCAGTAGATGAAGAATCTACTATCAACAAGTGAATACATAGCTTGTTGAGGCAAACCGGGAGAACTGAAACATCTAAGTACCCCGAGGAAAAGAAATCAACCGAGATTTCGTTAGTAGCGGCGAGCGAACGCGAAGGAGCCTGTTAGTGATAGCGACAGAGACAGAGGAACAAGCTGGGAAGCTTGGCGATACCGGGTGATAGCCCCGTACTCGAAGTCCAGGTCGTGGTACTAAGCTAACGATAAGTAGGGCGGGACACGTGATATCCTGTTTGAAGATGGGGGGACCATCCTCCAAGGCTAAATACTCCTGATTGACCGATAGTGAACCAGTACTGTGAAGGAAAGGCGAAAAGAACCCCGGTGAGGGGAGTGAAATAGAACCTGAAACCTTGTACGTACAAGCAGTGGGAGCCCTTTAAGGGTGACTGCGTACCTTTTGTATAATGGGTCAGCGACTTATATTTTGTAGCGAGGTTAACCGAATAGGGGAGCCGAAGGGAAACCGAGTCTTAACTGGGCGAATAGTTGCAAGGTATAGACCCGAAACCCGGTGATCTAGCCATGGGCAGGTTGAAGGTTGGGTAACACTAACTGGAGGACCGAACCGACTAATGTTGAAAAATTAGCGGATGACTTGTGGCTGGGGGTGAAAGGCCAATCAAACCGGGAGATAGCTGGTTCTCCCCGAAATCTATTTAGGTAGAGCCTTGAGCGGACACCTTCGGGGGTAGAGCACTGTTTCGGCTAGGGGTCCATCCCGGATTACCAACCCGATGCAAACTACGAATACCGAAGAGTGATACTCAGGAGACACACGGCGGGTGCTAACGTCCGTCGTGGAGAGGGAAACAACCCAGACCGCCAGCTAAGGTCCCAAAGTCTATATTAAGTGGGAAACGAAGTGGGAAGGCTTAGACAGCTAGGATGTTGGCTTAGAAGCAGCCATCATTTAAAGAAAGCGTAATAGCTCACTAGTCGAGTCGGCCTGCGCGGAAGATGTAACGGGGCTCAAATATAGCACCGAAGCTGCGGCATCAGTGGCAACACTGTTGGGTAGGGGAGCGTTCTGTAAGCGGATGAAGGTAGCTCGAGAGGGCTGCTGGACGTATCAGAAGTGCGAATGCTGACATAAGTAACGATAAAACGGGTGAAAAACCCGTTCGCCGGAAGACCAAGGGTTCCTGTCCAACGTTAATCGGGGCAGGGTGAGTCGGCCCCTAAGGCGAGGCTGAAAAGCGTAGTCGATGGGAAACGGGTTAATATTCCCGTACTTGGATAAACTGCGATGTGGGGACGGAGCAGGTTAGGTTAGCGCACTGTTGGATATGTGCGTTTAAGTTGGTAGGTGAGAAGTTTAGGCAAATCCGGACTTCTTTAACACTGAGAGATGATGACGAGGCTCTACGGAGCTGAAGTAACCGATACCACACTTCCAGGAAAAGCCACTAAGCTTCAGGTTTATCTAAACCGTACTGAAAACCGACACAGGTGGTCAGGTAGAGAATACTCAGGCGCTTGAGAGAACTCGGGTGAAGGAACTAGGCAAAATAGCACCGTAACTTCGGGAGAAGGTGCGCCGGCGTAGATTGTAGTCCCTAGCGGGCGAAGGTTGAACCGGTCGAAGATACCAGCTGGCTGCAACTGTTTATTAAAAACACAGCACTCTGCAAACACGAAAGTGGACGTATAGGGTGTGATGCCTGCCCGGTGCTGGAAGGTTAATTGATGGTGTAATCGAAAGAGAAGCTCCTGATCGAAGCCCCAGTAAACGGCGGCCGTAACTATAACGGTCCTAAGGTAGCGAAATTCCTTGTCGGGTAAGTTCCGACCTGCACGAATGGCATAATGATGGCCAGGCTGTCTCCACCCGAGACTCAGTGAAATTGAAATCGCCGTGAAGATGCGGTGTACCCGCGGCTAGACGGAAAGACCCCGTGAACCTTTACTATAGCTTGACACTGAACATTGAATTTTGATGTGTAGGATAGGTGGGAGACTATGAAGCAGTCACGCCAGTGATTGTGGAGTCATCCTTGAAATACCACCCTTTAACGTTTGATGTTCTAACGAAGATTACGAAACGTGGTCTCGGACAGTGTCTGGTGGGTAGTTTGACTGGGGCGGTCTCCTCCCAAAGAGTAACGGAGGAGCACGAAGGTTTGCTAATGACGGTCGGACATCGTCAGGTTAGTGCAATGGTATAAGCAAGCTTAACTGCGAGACAGACAAGTCGAGCAGGTACGAAAGTAGGTCATAGTGATCCGGTGGTTCTGCATGGAAGGGCCATCGCTCAACGGATAAAAGGTACTCCGGGGATAACAGGCTGATACCGCCCAAGAGTTCATATCGACGGCGGTGTTTGGCACCTCGATGTCGGCTCATCACATCCTGGGGCTGAAGTAGGTCCCAAGGGTATGGCTGTTCGCCATTTAAAGTGGTACGCGAGCTGGGTTTAGAACGTCGTGAGACAGTTCGGTCCCTATCTGCCGTGGGCGTTGGAGAATTGAAAGGGGCTGCTCCTAGTACGAGAGGACCGGAGTGGACGCACCACTGGTGTTCCGGTTGTGTCGCCAGACGCATTGCCGGGTAGCTAAGTGCGGAAGAGATAAGTGCTGAAAGCATCTAAGCACGAAACTTGCCTTGAGATGAGTTCTCCCAGATTTAAAATCTGTAAGGGTTGTTTAAGACTAAGACGTAGATAGGTCTGATGTGTAAGCGGTGCGAGCCGTTGAGCTAACAGATACTAATTGCCCGAGAGGCTTAACTATACAACGCTCAAGAGTTTTTGAGTGATAGACGAAACGAAGACGAGAGAAAGTTGAGAGTTTTTAGCTTGTGACTAATTTTGAAGAATGAATAGATGATAGAAAGTTATCAACGGAATATTCCGGCGGCCATAATGTGATGGACCCACCTGATCCCATCCCGAACTCAGAAGTGAAACGTCATCATGCCGATGGTAGTGTTGGGTTTCCCAATGTGAGAGTAGGTCACCGCCGGTTCTACTACTAACCCCGAGCTGAATAGCTTGGGGTTTTTGCTTTTGGGAAAGAGGTCCGGCGGAACAGCCGAATAGCTAAGGAATAGAGCAAAACCTTAATATCCAAACGCCCCCTTGGTAATCCGAGTTTTGTCTAAAATAGCATGTAACTCATTGATTTTATTAATATTAGCTTAAAATCATTTTTCTGTTGTCATTAGTTGTATGGACAACTTTTTTCCACTGATGTAAGGCGATTTAAAAGCACCCTTGATTCGGGTAGAATAGATGCAATTTTTACCCATTGAGAATAGTATGATTCGCTTTACCCTGGAACCTCAAGATAATGCCCGCCTGCAATCGCTGTGTGGTGCCTTCGATGAGAATCTCAAACTCATCGAAAAAGAATTTAATCTCAATATCTCCCGCAATAATTTCACTTTTCAACTTCAATCTAATGAATCGCAGCCGACTGCGTTTCACGAGCAATTATTGCAAAAAACGGCACAGTTGATTGAAAAATTGTATCTAGAAACCGCCCCGCTCAAAGGCAAAGTGAAGGAATTAGATGCTCAGGAAGTACATATAGCATTGCAGGAAAGCCGTATGTTGATACAAGGCGATAATGCACCGCGTGCCGAAATTGGAGTATATAGTACAACGATTAAAACCAAACGAGGTTTGATCAAGCCGCGTGGTGAGAATCAAATTCGCTATTTGCATAATATTTTAACTCACGATATCAGTTTCGGTATTGGGCCGGCAGGTACCGGAAAAACTTTCTTAGCGGTAGCTGCTGCGGTAGAGGCCTTGGAGCGACAAGAAGTTCGCCGTGTATTACTGACACGTCCGGCAGTAGAGGCAGGAGAAAAATTGGGCTTTTTACCGGGTGATTTAGGCCAAAAAATCGAACCCTATTTGCGCCCTTTATATGATGCACTCTTTGAAATGCTAGGTTTTGAGCGAGTACAAAAATTAATAGAACGCAATGTGATCGAAATTGCACCGCTGGCTTATATGCGTGGCCGAACCCTTAACGATAGCTTTATTATTTTGGATGAAAGTCAAAACACAACGGTGGAACAAATGAAAATGTTTTTAACCCGTATTGGCTTTAATTCCAAAGCAGTAATTACCGGCGATGTGACCCAAATTGATTTGCCGCGTAGCATTAAATCAGGCTTACGACATGCAATGGAAGTATTGGGAGAGGTTTCGGAACTAAGTTTTAATTATTTTGAAAGCCGCGATATTGTACGTCATCCGGTAGTTGCCAAAGTGGTACAAGCCTATGAAAAATGGGAAGAACAGGATGAATTGCGACGTGCGGAATTAGCTGCACAACGTAAGGCAGAACGGGAACTTAAACTCAATCAGGATAAGGCAGAATAACATGACAACAATGATTATTGATTTACAACTGGCCACGCAAGAAACGGACGGTCTGCCAAGCGCTGAACAAATTGAGCAATGGGCAACCGCGGCGGTGCGTCCGCAACAAGAGGGTGTGGAAATGACTGTGCGGATCGTGGATGAAGCGGAAAGCCATGAACTAAATTTAACCTATCGTGGTAAAGATCGCCCGACGAATGTACTTTCTTTTCCCTTTGAGTGTCCATCAGAAGTGGAATTGCCACTGTTGGGCGATTTAGTAATTTGCCGCCAAGTAGTGGAGCGTGAAGCTGCCGAGCAGCAAAAGCCGCTCATGGCGCATTGGGCACATATGGTTGTGCATGGTAGTTTACATTTGTTGGGTTACGATCACATCGATGAGCAAGAAGCGGAAGAAATGGAATCCTTAGAAACGGAAATCATGCAAAGCTTAGGTTTTGCTGATCCTTATTTGGCGGAAAAATAACCTTGAAATGTGACATTAAAACGCCCTGGGTTTTTTGTGATTTTTTGGAAAAATAGAATGTAACCTATTGATTTTATTAGGGGTGTAAATAAAATCTTAAACAAATGTGACATTAATGAAATTAAACTTGGAGTAACTTATGTATAAAGCGGTATTCAGTGATTTTGATGGTACTTTATTAACATCCGAACATAAAATTTCCCCAAAAACGCAGGCAGCGATCGAACGTATTACCGCGAAAGGGATTCCTTTTGTGCCGATTTCTGCCCGTTCGCCAAAAGGCATTTGGCCTTATGCAGATCAATTGGGCATGGATTTGATCGTAGCATTTAGTGGTGCATTGATTTTAAATCGTCAAGGTGAAGTTCTGTATTCGGTACAAATTGACCCACAGGATGTGGCGTTATTAAATGCTGAATTCGTTGATTTTCCAGCACTGGCGACCAATTACTATTTCTTTGATGATTGTGTGACTAATGATTTGCAAAATCGCTGGGTGCAATATGAAATCGGAGTGACTCATATTGAAATACTACAAGGAGAAAAGGGTAAAGTGTATCCAGCGCATAAAATTCAAGTAATTGGTGAGCCGGAAGAAATTTTACAATTGGAAAACCGCTTAAAAGCTAAATTCCCACATTTAAGTATTCATCGTTCCTTGGATAGTTTCCTGGAAATTATGGAAAAGTCGGCATCTAAAGGCCAGGCTGTTCGCTTTTTAGAAAGCTATTTGAATGTGACTACTGAACAAGCGGTAGCCTTTGGCGATAACTTTAATGATCTTGATATGCTTGAAAATGTTGGTCTCGGCGTCGCCATGGCGAATGCGCCTGAAGCAATCAAAGCTGCTGCCAATCGAGTGACCGCTTCAAATAATGAAGACGGCATTGCACTGGTGTTAAATGAAGTATTTGAATAATACTATACGCATATTAAAAATGCCCCGCAGAACGGGGCATTTTTTATGCAGAGAAGTTATTGGCGGATTAGCGTAAGAACGCTGGGATATTCTTCTCGTAAGCACTAATGGCATCTTCGTGTTGCAAGGTTAAACCGATGTTATCCAAGCCGTTTAACAAACAATGACGGCGGAATTCATCCAGTTCAAAGTGATAGACTTTGTCACCAACAGTGACAGTCATCGCTTCCAAATCTACATGGATTTGTTTGCCTTCATTTGCCCACACCCATTGGAAGATTTCTTCCACTTCTTCTTCGCTTAAACGAATTGGTAACATGTGGTTGTTTAAGCTGTTATTGTAGAAAATATCCGCAAAACTTGGTGCGATCATCACTTTGAAACCGTAATCGGCTAATGCCCAAGGAGCATGTTCACGAGACGAACCACAGCCAAGATTTTTACGCGCTAATAAAATGGTCGCACCTTGATATTGTGGATAATTCAACACAAAATCTGGATTAGGCTTGGTACCTTCTACATCCAAATAACGCCATTCATGGAATAAGTGTTTGCCGAAACCTACACGGGTAATGGCTTGTAAAAATTGTTTTGGAATAATCGCATCCGTGTCCACGTTTGCCGCATCCAATGGCACTACTAAGCCTGAAAGTTGTTTAAATCCTGCCATTTTCTGCTCCTTAATTTAATGTGACGTCACGAATATCAACGAATTTACCGAACATTCCCGCTGCCGCAGCCATTGCCGGACTCACTAAATGAGTGCGACCATTACGGCCTTGGCGACCTTCAAAGTTACGGTTTGAAGTGGACGCGCAGCGTTCCCATTCACCTAAACGGTCATCGTTCATCCCTAAGCACATTGAGCAGCCCGGATTACGCCATTCTGCGCCCGCTTCGATAAAGATTTTATCCAAGCCTTCTTTTTCCGCTTGTTCTTTCACTAAACCAGAACCCGGTACCACTAAAATACGTTTTACGTTATTAGCTTTTTTGCGACCTTTCATCACGGCTGCTGCGGCACGTAAATCTTCGATACGAGCATTGGTGCAAGAACCGATAAACACTTGATCCACGGGAATCTCTTTCAAATCGGCATTCGCTTCTAATCCGATATAATTCAATGCTTTTTCTGCAGACGCACGAGTCACGGGATCGGTCATTTCTGCTGGATTTGGCACTGGCTGATCGATACCGATTACTTGGCCTGGGTTTGTTCCCCAAGTTACCTGTGGCGCAATATCTTTCGCTTCTAATGTGATGACCGTGTCAAATTTCGCATCATCATCGGATTTTAAGGTTTTCCAATAAGCAACGGCATCATCCCAATCTTTACCTTTTGGTGCATGTGGACGACCTTTTAAGTATTCGAAAGTGGTTTCATCTGGTGCGATTAAACCTGCTTTCGCACCCATTTCAATCGCCATATTACAAACGGTCATACGGCCTTCCATAGAAAGGTCACGAATTGCCTCACCGCAGAATTCCACCACATGGCCTGTACCGCCTGCCATGGTGGTTTTACCGATAATGGCAAGAATAATGTCTTTTGCGGTAATGCCTGGTGCTACTTTGCCACGCACTTCAATTTTCATATTTTTCGCACGAGCTTGTTTTAAGGTTTGTGTGGCTAATACGTGTTCGACTTCAGATGTACCAATACCAAATGCCAAGGCCCCGAATGCCCCGTGGGTGGCAGTATGGGAGTCACCACAAACGATAGTCATACCTGGTAAAGTTAAGCCTTGTTCTGGCCCCATGACATGCACAATACCTTGTTCTTTTGTGGTCATGTCGAATAATTGAATACCGGTCGCTTTCGTGTTTTTTTCAAGTTCCAATACTTGAATTTTCGCTTGGCCTTCAAGTTTATTTACATCACGTACTTGGGTAGAAATACTGTGATCCATGGTACCGAAAGTTTTACTTACTTGACGTACTTGGCGGCCAGCCACACGTAAACCGTCAAAGGCTTGTGGACTGGTCACTTCATGGATTAAATGACGGTTAATATACAAAATCGGCGTTTCGCCTTCAGCTTCGTACACCACGTGGGCATCGAATAATTTTTCGTAAAGAGTTTTTGCCATAATTTTTCTCAATTCGTTAGAGGGCTTTGTTAGAGTAGTAAGTTTTAAATTGTCTGTTGGTATTTTTCTAATCCATTCGCAACTTTAGATGGATAGAACTCTATCACTTGATAATCTGCTATTTGGTGTTGGTGAAATGGATCTTGTTCAATAATTTGATTTACTTCATCAAGCTCTTTTACATTCATAATAATGATTCCACCAGTTCTAGGTTCTTTACGCCCAGACATTAGAAACTTACCTTGTTGATAAAACTTATCTAAAAATGTTCTGTGTTCAGCTAGAAATTCTTCAATTTTCTCTAAAGGTTGAATATAGGTTAATGAAACGATAAACATATAATCTCCTTTGTTTCTAGGGCCGCTTGATCCTTTCTATTAAATTTGTTGATGGTGGACAAAATGCCCACCCTGTTATTAGATCGCTTCAGCAATCAATGTACCCATTTGTGCAGTTGAAACAGGTGTAGAGTCATCGGCTAAATCACCCGTACGGTGACCATTTGCTAAGACTTTTTGCACGGCATTTTCAATCGCATCTGCGGCATCATTTAAGTTGAAGCTATAACGCAACATCATTGCCGCAGAAAGAATTTGTGCGATTGGATTGGCAATGCCTTTACCTGCGATATCCGGTGCAGAACCGCCAGCCGGTTCATATAAGCCGAAACCTTCTTCATTTAAGCTAGCAGATGGCAACATTCCCATAGAACCTGTGATCATTGCTGCTTCATCAGAAATAATATCACCGAAAATGTTAGAGCAGAGGAGTACATCGAAAGACTCAGGTGCTTTGATTAATTGCATGGTCGCGTTGTCGATATAAATGTGATCTAAGGTGACTTCAGGGTAGTCTTTCGCCACTTCAGTCACAGTTTCACGCCATAAGATTGAAGCTTGTAATACGTTCGCCTTATCCACAGAAGTCACGTGTTTACGACGTTTCATTGCCGCATCAAAAGCCGCACGCGCAATGCGTTCGATTTCATATTTGTAATAAACTTCAGTATCAAATGCTTTGGTTTGTGCACCTTCGCCTTCACGGCCTTTAGGCTGCCCGAAATAAATCCCGCCCGTTAATTCGCGTACAACCACCATATCAAATCCTTTTGCCGCAATATCTGCACGTAATGGGCAGAATTTTTCTAGTCCTTTATAAAGGGTTGCAGGACGAAGATTGCAGAATAATTTGAAATGTTTACGCAATGGTAATAATGCACCGCGTTCTGGTTGTTGATCCGGTGGTAAATTTGTCCATTTCGGGCCACCTACAGAACCAAACAAAATCGCATCAGCATCATCACAACCTTTTAAGGTCTCTGCCGGTAATGGGCAGCCACAATTATCAATTGCAGCTCCACCCACATAAAACTCATTGAAGTTAAGCTTGAATCCGAATTTTTCTTGGACTTTGTTTAATACTTTAATGGCTTCAGCCATCACTTCTGGACCAATACCGTCTCCCGGTAGAACAGCGATGTTGTATGATTGCATATTGTTTTTCCTATTTCTTTCACACTAAAGTGCGGTTAATTTTCTCCCCTCTTTTGTAAAGAGGGGCTTTGGGGAGATTTTTACGATATAAAATTCACTGCAGAGGTTAATACTTCTACTAAATCTCCCCTAACTCCTCTTTGCTAAAAAAGAGAGGGGACTCAATCAATTAATGATGTTTATGGCTTTTAATGTCTGCAACTTTATGCGCACGATAAATGGCATTAATTGCATGAACCAAAGCAAGCGCGGAAGATTCAACGATGTCTGTCGCTAAACCAACACCATGGAATTTACGACCTTCGTGTTCAACCACGATATCCACCTGACCTAACGCTTCAGCCCCTTCGCCTTTAGCGGTTAAGTTATAGTGAGACATTTTGATCTCTAGACCTGTCAAGTTCAAGATGGCATTGTAAACCGCATCTACCGGGCCATTACCACCAATTGACGAGGTACTTAATTTCTTACCGTCCAATTCCACTTGAACAAAAGCGGTTGCCGGATATTCTTTGGTGGAATGAGCTGAAAGTTTATCTAACACTAAACGATCTTCATCCCCTTGTTGCATATCGATAAAGGCTAAGGCTTCCAAGTCATAATCGAATACTTGGCCTTTTTTGTCTGCCAATTTTAAGAAGGCTTCATACAATTTGTCTAAATCGTAATCTTGTTCGGTGTAGCCCATATCCGCCATGTGGCCTTTTACTGCTGCGCGACCAGAACGGGCGGTTAAGTTCAATTTCTCTTTCTTCAAGCCGATAGTTTCTGGTGACATGATTTCGTAGGTATTTTGGTTTTTTAACATACCATCTTGGTGAATACCGGATGAATGTGCGAAAGCATTTGAACCTACAATCGCTTTATTCGGTTGGATTGGCATATTACAAAGTTGGCTCACCATTTGGCTGACACGATGAATTTCTTGTGTGTTGATACGTGTATCTACACCCATAAATTCTTGACGCACTTTCATTGCCATTACCACTTCTTCAAGTGAGGTATTACCCGCACGTTCACCGATACCGTTCACTGTACATTCAATTTGGCGTGCACCATTTTGTACAGCGGTTAAGGAGTTAGCCGTTGCCATACCCAAGTCATTGTGACAATGTACGGAAATCACAGCTTTATCGATATTTGGTACGCGGTTACGTACTTCAGCAATAATATTGCCGAATTGATTAGGTAAGCAGAAACCAACAGTGTCAGGAATATTTACAGTTGTTGCACCTGCATTAATTGCCGCTTCAACAATACGACAAATATTGTCGATACCTGTACGGCCTGCATCTTCGCAAGAAAATTCTACATCGTCAGTATAATTACGTGCATGTTTTACTGCGGCTACAGCCATTTCAACCACATCGTCAAAGGTACGTTTTAATTTGGCTTCAACGTGTAATGCTGAAACTGCAATAAATGTATGGATACGAAACGCTTCTGCCACTTTTAAGGCTTCAGCTGCCGCATCAATATCTTTAATTACCGCACGGGAAAGTGCCGCAACACGACTATTTTTGATATGGCGTGCAATGGTTTGAACGGATTCAAAATCACCTTGAGAAGAAACTGGGAAACCGACTTCCATCACATCCACGCCTAGACGTTCAAGGGCTAAAGCAATCTGTAATTTCTCTTTAACGGTTAAGCTTGCTTTTAACGCTTGTTCGCCATCACGCAAGGTGGTATCAAAAATAATAACGCGATCTGTCATAGTATTTTCCTTCTTTTATCACTCAAAGTGCGGTCATTTTTACCGTGATTTTAAAACGAAAAAACCCGCAATCTTAAAAGTGCGGGTTGATAACTGATTTTTTACATTGAGATGTTTTTTATCCACAACTTAGCCGCACAAAGAATGTGAGAGCAGGAGGTTGAGAGATAAAGAAACAACGTGCAACATAAAAATAATCCTAATAAGTTCAAAACGCTGTTCATCTTACGGATAAAAGAATAACTGTCAAACTCTTTTTAGTGAAAAATGGCAATTCAATGTGGGGGGTATCTTCTCTTTTAGAATATTTATCTTTTTATATTTTTATGTTTGATATTTAATACTAAAAAAAGTGTTTTTTATTCCTTCTTTTCTCTGTTTTTTCCATTATTTGCCAAATCTGAAATTTTTACAGAGAACGACTAATTTTGTGAACTGAAATGTAAAAATCGCATTTGAAGCTGCAGTTTTTTAATTTCCCGTTGCATTATTTTTAACCTTTTATATATGCGATAAGGAAATACTATGCGCGATTTTAATTCTACTTTACTACGGTTATTGCAGATTCCCCAGTTAGGAAATATTGGAATTCAAAAAATTTTGGCGAAGATTAATTGGGAGAATTTACTTGAGTTTGATGAAACAGCACTACGTGAAAATCTAGGTTGGGATCATAAGCAATGTCGGCGTTGGTTTAAGCCTGAGGAAAAATTTATTGAGCCTGCACGACTTTGGGCAGAGCTGGAAGGTAATTTTTTAGTGAATTTTGCTTCGCCTTATTATCCTTACTTGCTAAAACAAACGGTAGGGTATCCTCCCTTGTTATTTGTAAAGGGAAATCGAATGGCGTTAGCACAACGACAAATTGCTATCGTGGGGAGTCGATATTGTTCTTCCTATGGAGAATATTGGGCTAGGCATTTTTCTCAAGCCTTGGTCGAAAACGGGTATACCATTACCAGTGGATTAGCCTTAGGTATTGATGGTATTAGCCATTTGGCAGCTTTAGATGCTGATGGACAAACAATAGCAGTATTAGGTTCCGGATTGAATGCTATTTATCCAACTCGTCATCGCTATTTAAGCGATCGTATTATTGAGCGGAGAGGTGCATTGGTTTCGGAATTTATTCCCAATCAGGCGCCAATAGCCGAAAATTTTCCCCGTCGAAATCGAATTATTAGCGGTTTATCTCTTGGTACGTTAGTTGTTGAAGCTACGGAAAAAAGTGGTTCATTAATTACTGCACGTTATGCCTTAGAACAGAATCGAGAGGTGTTTGCTCTTCCTGGCCCTTTACAAAATGAATACAGTAGGGGATGTCATCAATTGATTAAGCAAGGAGCCATGTTAGTTGAAAATGTAAAGGATATTATTGATGTTTTTGGAGATAACTCATGGCCTTGTCAAGGTCATTTAGAATTTAATACTACTTTGGAAGAATGTTCCCAGCCTAAAAGTAACAAGCCACATTTGCAAGTTGAGATTTGTCACCCTACATTATATGAACACATCGGTTATACCCCGATCAGTATTGATACACTTTCAGAGAAGGTTAATTTAGGAGTTGATGAGTTGTTGGTAAAACTGCTGGATTTAGAATTAAGGGATCTGATAATTAACGAAAATGGGCTATATAAACGGGTGTAGTGTGCTAAAATGCGCTCCGATTTTCACAGGAGACTTTATGTTAGCAATTATCTCTCCCGCTAAGACCTTGGATTTTACTACTGCGGTACCTTCATTTCAATTTACTGAACCGCAGTTTACCGATTATAGTGCTGAACTTATTGATATTTGTCGGCAGCTTTCCCCGTCTCAAATTGCTTCATTGATGTCAATCAGTGATAAGTTAGCCGGGCTAAATGCAGTTCGTTTTAACGAATGGAGCCCACAACATAATCTAGAGAATTCCCGTGCAGCTTTATTTGCCTTTAAAGGTGATGTTTATACCGGCTTAGATGTCGAGACTCTTTCCACGGAAGATATTCAATTTTCACAATCTCATCTAAGAATGTTATCGGGGCTATATGGTTTATTAGCTCCCTTAGATTTAATGCAACCCTATCGTTTAGAGATGGGAACCAAATTGGAGAACCCACAAGGAAAAGATCTTTATGCTTTTTGGGGGAATGTTATTACTGATGCATTGCAAAAATCGCTAGATGAGCAAGGGGACGATGTATTGGTAAATTTGGCATCGGATGAATATTACAAAGCCATTAAACCAAGCCGATTGAAGGCGAGAATAATTAAGCCAATTTTTTTAGATGAGAAAAATGGTAAGTATAAAGTGATTAGCTTTTATGCCAAAAAGGCTCGTGGTTTGATGTGTCGCTTTATTTTGCAAAATCGTCTTAATGAAATTTCTCAGTTGAGAGAATTTGACCTTGACGGTTATTATTTCGATAGTTCGCTTTCTAATGAACAGGAATTCGTTTTTAAGCGGGAGCATTATGAATAGAATATTGATCATTTTCAGCGCTCTATTGCTTAGCGCTTGTGCTGCCAAACAAAGTCAATTGAATGTGCAGCCCAAAATTGAGTATGATGGTAAAACTTATGTTTTAGCAGCTAGTCAGGATTTAGATACAGTTGCGCGTTTTGTCTATGTGACTAAAAATGACAGCTGGGATAATTGGCAATCACAAATTGAATTGCTTTTAGATCGTAATCAACCACCTCGTACAATTAAAGATAGGATTGCTTTGCGTGAGCGTGTTTATCGTAATTTAGGGGTTGCTGATTTTAAATTGAGCTTGCAAAAAGGACGAAACAGACAGCCGGATGAATTAATTTCCTCGGTAATTTATGCACCGACTAAACAGAATAGCTCTTGGCAGGTGGATGTTGCTCGTGGTCGTAGTATTCCGCATTGTGGTTTTGTGCAGTTCCAATATTCGCAAAAAATTCAGCGTAATAATAAATTTACTCGTTTAGAACCGTCTAAAGTCATGAAATATTTGCAAAAATATGTATCAAGCAAAGAGCAGAAACAATTGCAGAAGATGCCATGGCAATGGAATTGTGGAAAAGATTGAGACTGTGCTAGTACAAAAATCTGCAGATTTTTGTAAAAATAACTAGTGCCCTAAAAGCGAATGCGGTAACCTTGCGCCCGTTTCAAATTTATTCATTTTATAATTTAGAGTAGGTAGTAACATGATCAAAAAAATTGCAGTGTTAACCAGCGGTGGTGATGCTCCTGGAATGAATGCCGCTATTCGCGGTGTGGTACGTGCAGGATTAGCCGAAGGTCTTGATGTTTTTGGAATCTATGATGGTTATCAAGGTTTATATAACAACAAGATCAAACAATTAAATCGTTATAGTGTGTCCGATATTATTAACCGAGGCGGTACATTTTTGGGGTCGGCTCGTTTCCCTGAATTTAAAGATCCGGCTGTGCGTGCGAAATGTGCAGAGATTTTACGCTCCCATGGTATTGATGCATTGGTTGTTATTGGTGGTGACGGTTCTTACATGGGGGCCAAATTGCTTACTGAAGAGCATGGATTCCCTTGTGTAGGGATTCCTGGTACGATCGATAATGATGTTGCTGGAACTGATTATACTATCGGTTATGAAACTGCATTACAGACAGCGGTAGATGCGATTGACCGTTTGCGAGACACCTCAAGCTCACATCAACGCATTACTATTGTAGAAATTATGGGACGTCATTGTAGTGACTTGACTATTTCTGCAGGTATTGCAGGCGGTTGTGAATATATTGTTGCTTCTGAAGTTGAGTTTGATCGTGAGGAATTGATTCTGCAAATTGAACGCAGCATTATTCGTGGAAAACGTCATGCAATTATTGCGATTACTGAATTAATTACAGATGTGCATTCTTTAGCTCACGAAATTGAATCTCGCGTAGGTCATGAAACCCGTGCAACGGTATTAGGCCATATTCAGCGTGGTGGTTCGCCTTGTGCCTTTGATAGAATTTTAGCTTCGCGAATGGGCGTATATGCGGTTGATTTACTGCTACAAGGTAAAGGTGGTTATTGCGTGGGAATTCAAAATGAGAAATTGGTTCATCACGATATTATTGATGCTATTAACAATATGCGTCGTGAATTTAAAGCAGACTGGTTAGATATGGCTAAACGCTTAGAGTAATACCTTTTTTACAAATCACTTAAATTTAAAAAGAATCGGGCTAAAACAATAATGTTTTAGCCCGATTTTTATATCTCTAGATTAGGCTTTTAGTTTATTTTTCTTATGTTGTAAAAAGTACACTAAAACGAGTAATAATGCACAAGCAAGAGAAACAATAAATAAGCTACCAAAGAATCCATTCCAGTGGAGAGATTGAATAATCCACGCTAATGGTGCTCCCGCCGCTGCCGCACCAATATAGGCGAAGAGACTAACGAAACCAGTGGAAGAACCTGAAGCATGTTTATGCGAGTTTTCCGCCGCAGCCATTGCGATAAGGAATTGTGGACCAAAGATAAAGAATCCCATCAGGAAGAATAATCCACACATGATGAAATAGTTATCGCTAGGGATGAACCATAATGCTAAGGATGTTGAAATAATACCTAACACATAAATGATGTTCATTTGGGTTCGGTTTCCGTTGAAGAATTTATCAGAACCCCAACCAGCAAATAGCGCACCTAAGAATCCACCGATTTCAAAGAAAGAAACGGCGGAGTTTGCTTTAAGTAAGTCATAACCGTGGGTTTCAGTTAAATATAAGTTACCCCAGTCATTGATACCGGTACGGATGATATAAATGAAACACCAAGAAAATGCTAATGCCCAGATAATGCTGTTTTTAAACACATAAATTTTAAGGATTTCCCAGTTAGATAAGCCTAAACCTTCATTTTCATGTTCTTTTTCTGCAATATCATTACGCCATTCACCCACCGTTGGGAGTCCCATTGAAGTCGGGCGATCACGTAATAAGAAGCAAAGGGCAAAACCAACTACACAGGCAATAATCCCTGGCACGATCATACCGTAACGCCATCCCCAGTAGACCGCTACTACACCAGACAAAATTGGAATTAGTGCACCACCTAAGTTATGCGAGGTATTCCAAATAGCCCACCACAATCCACGCTCATTACGTGAATACCAAGTATTCAGAATTTTTGAACACGGAGGCCATCCCCAACCTTGGAAAAAGGCATTGATCATCCAAAGGGTGATAAACATAAAGATAGATGAGCTCATACCGAATAGAATATTGACCACACCTGTCATCATTAATCCAATACCCATAAAGTAACGAGGATTAGAACGGTCACCAAGTACACCAGATAAGAATTTGGATGCACCGTAGGTCAGGTAAAATGCCGTAGTCATGATCCCAACATCTGCTTTTTGTAGCCCTAAATCCGCCAGCATGGCAGGCATGACGAAGTTAAAACTTTTACGAGTAAAATAGAATACGGCATAGCCGATATAACTGGTGATCATCAAATGTAATCGCCAATAACGATACGTTTTGTCGATTTCCTCTTTGCTTTTGGTTACCGGTAAATCTGGCGGTACACTGAATATACCCATAGTATTTCTCCTCTGATTAATAATAAATCGTTTCAGTATATTCGAAAGTCTACCTAGAAAGGGGGGGGAGATCAAAAAAATAGTTTTTAGGGTAAAGAAAAGGAAATCTCGCTATATATTAAACTTAGCGATATGAAAAATTGAGTGCAGACAAGTACAAGGGGCAAGCTTATTACGCTTTGCCCCTCTATGATAAGTTATTTATATATTCTAAAGGTTAATGTACCCATCATAAACATGGGTTGCATCTCCAGTCATATAAAGCGGGCTGCCTACACCGGTCCATTCAATCCATAGACTACCGCCAGGTAAATCGACCTGAACAGGATTATCCAATGTCCCTTGCATTATGCCGACAGCAGCTGCAGCGCAAGCTCCACTACCACAAGCCTGAGTTTCTCCAGCACCACGTTCATACACGCGCAATTTAATATGATTGCGATCAACAATTTGCATAAAACCTACGTTGACTCGCTCAGGGAAACGTTCGTGACATTCTAATAACGGGCCTAATTCATCAACATTGGCTGTATCGATATTATCGACAGTAAGAACACAGTGTGGGTTTCCCATAGAAACGGTGCCGCACAATACAGTTTGAATTTCGGTACGCAAAATATAATTTTTTTCAAATTTATTTGCGGTAAATGGGATTTTGTTCGGCTCCCAAATAGGTTCTCCCATGTTAACGCGGATATGGCCGTTATCTTGCACGCTTAATATCATTTTTCCATTTTGTGTACTGACAGCGATATCTTTTTTATTGGTGAGATTTTTTAAGGTAACAAATCGGGCAAAACAACGGGCTCCATTGCCACATTGTGCGACTTCACTACCATCAGCATTAAAAATGCGATAGTGAAAATCCAAATCGGGATCGTAGGGCGGTTCAACGATAAGTAATTGATCAAAACCAATACCGCGATGGCGGTCAGCTAAACGTTTGATAGTTTCGGGAGTGAAATAGACATTTTGAGTAATGGCATCAACGACAACAAAGTCATTGCCCAAACCGTGCATTTTGGAAAACTGCATGAGTATCCTTAAATTTGATAAAGGTGGCAGCATTATAGAGAGCAATTGAGGAGGGCGCAAATGTACAAAAATGCGGTCAATACCATGTGCCAACCGCATTTAGCGCCAATTTTATTGCCTACATCCAGGCATTATTGCGAATAATGCCTACAGCAATACCTTCAATTTCAAAGTAGGGTTGTTCTTCTAAATTAACTACAATAGGGGCAAATTCTTCATTTTCTGCATGTAGATAAATAATTGATCCCTTTCGCTCCAGACGTTTTACCGTTACTTCGTCTTCTATTCGGGCAACTACAATTTGCCCGTTACGTACATCTTTTGTACTGTGTACAGCTAATAAATCCCCGTCTAAAATACCAATATCTTTCATTGATTGACCATACACTTTTAGTAAAAAGTCAGCTTGAGGTTTAAACATATTCGGATCAACTTTGTAGGTACCTTCTACATGTTGCTCTGCTAAAATAGGTTCGCCAGCAGCAACTTGACCAATTAGAGGTAGACCTTCTTCCTTAATTTCGCTATTTTCTTCAATAATCCGAATACCGCGAGAGGCGCCGGCTATAATTTCGATCGCACCTTTGCGGGCAAGAGCTTTTAAATGTTCTTCAGCCGCATTAGGAGACTTAAATCCCAATTCTCGTGAAATTTCAGCCCGGGTTGGTGGCATGCCGCTACTTTCCAGGTGGCGTTTGAGTAAGTCGAGTACTTCTTGCTGTCTGGCGGTTAATGGTTTCATATATACCCCTGTTGTTATATACAGAATTTTTGTTATTTTATACATAAAAAAACAACTTGCAAGGAGTATTTCGTTGTTTCCAGTTAGACAATGTAAATTTTTTGTGGCTGACTGGTCTAATGTGCTAAACTGCGCCAAGTCTTATCTTTATGAACTGACCGAAAATTGTAATAAAAAGAGAACTTTATTATGTCAAGTATCGTTAAAGCCTACCGTAAGCTATTAGAATTACCGTTATCGTTTTTAGTAAAAAACAATCCAATTCCAGCTAATCCTATTGAGGAATTGCAGCTTTCTACCACCCAACCTATCGTCTATGTTTTACCCTACACATCCTTAACCGATTTCGTTATTTTCCGTCGTAATTGTCTTGCTGTAGGGTTACCAGATCCAGATCAACCTAATGTGATTGATGGCCAAACTCTGCCACGTTATGTATATTTGGATGCCGGTCGTCGTACCTTTAAATCAAAAGGGGCAAAGGATGAAACGATTAAAACCTTTAATCGTTATTTAGAGGTTCATCACAATCAGCCGCAACTCGATGTGCAATTGGTGCCGGTTTCTGTGCTTTGGGGACGTTCTCCTGGAAAAGAGGATAAAGCCGGCTTGCCTAATTTAAGGCTGTTGAATGGTGTGCAGAAAACCTTTGCAGCAATTTGGTTCGGCCGTGATACTTTTGTTCGTTTTTCTCAAGCTGTGTCCTTACGCTATATGGTGGAGGAACATGGTGTAGATGAAAAAATTGCCCAGAAATTGGCTCGGGTAGCCAAAATTCACTTTGCTAAACAGCGTATTTCCGCAACTGGTCCACGTTTGCCGAATCGTCAGGGAATGTTTAATAAATTACTGAATTCTCCGGCTATTCAGGCTGCTATCGAAGAAGAAGCCAAGGCAAAAAATATTTCCCATGAGAAAGCTCGTGCTGAAGCACAGAAAATTTTGCAGGAAATTGCCGCAGATGTTAGTCACTCCAGTTTGCGAATGGCCGATCGTTTCTTGCGTTGGTTATGGAACAAACTGTATTCGGGAATTAATGTCGAAAACGCCGATCGTGTGCGTAAATTGGCATTAGAAGGCCATGAGATTGTATATATCCCGTGTCACCGCAGTCATATCGACTATTTATTGCTTTCCTATGTGCTCTATCATCAAGGCCTAGTGCCACCACATATTGCTGCTGGGATTAATCTGAATTTCTGGCCGGTTGGTCGTATTTTCCGTTCCTGGGGGGCATTCTTTATTCGCCGTACCTTTAAAGGAAATCGTTTATATTCGGCAATTTTCCGTGAATATTTAGCGGAATTATTCCATCGAGGTTATTCCGTTGAGTATTTTATTGAAGGTGGTCGTTCGCGTACCGGCCGTTTGTTGACACCTAAAACCGGTATGATGTCGATGACTTTACAAGCCTTGCAACATAATCAGACCCGTCCAATTAGTGTAGTGCCGGTGTATGTTGGTTATGAACATGTCATCGAAGTGGATACCTATGCTAAAGAGCTACGCGGTGCAGCGAAAGAAAAAGAAAATGCCGGTTTGGTGCTACGGGTAATTAAAAAATTACGCAATTTAGGCCAAGGATTTGTGAATTTTGGTGAGCCGATTACTTTATCCAATTACCTTAATCAACATTTCCCTGAATGGAAAGCGCAGTCTGGTGAAGAAAAACCGCATTGGTTTAATCCGGCGGTTGATGCGATTTCCCATCAAGTAATGGTGCATATTAATAATGCAGCGGCAGTCAATGCCATGAATTTAGTCGGCACTGCACTACTTTCTTCTCGTCAGCGGGCCTTATCCCGTGAACAATTGTTGGAGCAGATCGATAGCTATCAACAAATGTTACGCAATGTGCCATATTCAACCGATATGGTTTTACCATCGGATTCGCCTCAAGCTATGTTGGAGCATGTATTGAATTTGGATCGAGTAGGCGTATTGGTGGAAAAAGATAATTTTGGTGAAATTGTGCGTTTAGAGCGCAATTCTGCGGTATTAATGACCTATTACCGTAATAATATTCAGCATTTATTTGTCTTACCGGCCTTATTGGCAAGCGTTATTTTGCATTACGAAGCAATTCAAAAAGATTTACTGTTGGATGCGGTACGTAAAATTTACCCATTCTTAAAAGGCGAATTGTTCCTACACTTTGATGATAAGCAATTAACCGCACAAATTGAGAAAATTATTGCTGAATTTGTTCGCCAAGACATCATTTTAGCTAATGAGAATTTCTTATCTATTCATCGTCCAAAGGTGCGGATCTTACAATTGTGGTCTTCTGCAATGCGCGAGATTTTGCATCGTTATTACATTACTCTTTGTATTTTGCGTCAGACGCCGGATATTTCCCGTGGTTTATTGGAAAAAGAAAGCCAATTGGTGGCGCAACGACTTTCAGTGTTGCACGGTATCAATGCTCCGGAGTTCTTTGATAAAGCGGTCTTCACCACCTTTATCGGCAATTTAAAAGAAGAAGGTTATTTTGATGATGAAGGAGAGATGATTGCCGAATTGGCTGCGATCTTGGAACATTTGATGTCTTCTGAAATCTGCCTCACCATTAATGGTGCGGTTGCTAAGACCGAAGAAGAAAGTGTTAAGGAGTCGCTACAAAAGGAACAACAGGCACAAACTGAGGGGAAATAGGTTTTTTAAACCAACTCCAATAAAATCAATGAGTTATGTTGATTTTTTTGGAAAACTTTATTTTTCGATAGGGCGTTTGTAAACATTCTGAAATAAAAAAGAACCCGTTGCTTAGCGACGGGTTCTTTTGGTTTAGGCTTTTAAATGTTTACGCATTTGAATATTGAGCATTTCAACTACGGTAGAGAAGCCCATAGCAAAGTAAATATAGCCTTTCGGGATATGCACATCCAAGCTTTCACAAATTAGACTGATACCAACTAAAATTAAGAAAGCCAAGGCGAGAATTTTTAAGGTTGGATGGGTATCGACAAAGTCACCGATTGGTTTGGCCGCTAACATCATCACGCCGACGGCAATCACAATTGCCAATATCATTACCGGTAAGTGATTTGCCATTCCTACAGCGGTAATAACTGAATCCAGTGAGAACACAATATCTAACACGGCAATTTGAATTAACACGCCCAGATAGCTGACTTTCTTTTGGCTACCGTTTTCGTGATGTTCTTCCGGGTGCATCGCTTCTTTAATTTCACCGATACTTTTCACTATAAGGAATAAACCTCCCAGCAAGAGAATGAGGTCTCGACCGGAAATCGCCTGACCGAATACTTCAAAGAGCGGTTCAGTAAGGCGCATCATCCAAGCCAAGGACATCAAAAGTAGAATTCGTGTACACATAGCCAATGCTAAACCGATAATGCGGCCGGATTGGCGTTGATTTTCCGGTAAGCGGGCTACCAGAATACTAATAAAAATAATGTTGTCGATCCCCAAAACAATTTCTAGCGCGGTTAAGGTTACTAAGGATAACCAAGCTTCGGGATCGCTAAGCCATTCAAACATAAATCACATCCTAAAAAAAACGAAAGGCGCAATGATAGTGGGTTTGGATTGAAATGCAAGGGATTTAAGCAATCGTTTTAGGTAATAAAATCGCCCTTTGTATGGGCAATTTTCCTTGAGATCCCCCGCCTTTACGACTAGACTAGCGGCCTATTTTTGCCGACTAAAGAAAATTATGCGTGTTAGTGACTTTCATTTTGATTTACCCGATGAGCTGATTGCCCGTTATCCCAAAGAGGAACGAGCATCCTGCCGTTTGTTGACCCTGGACGGAGAGCAGGGAACACTTGGCCATGGCACCTTTACCGATGTGTTGGATTTAATTAACGAAGGTGATTTGTTAATTTTTAATAATACCCGTGTGATTCCTGCTCGGATGTTTGGCCGTAAAGCTAGTGGCGGTAAATTGGAAGTATTGGTTGAGCGGGTGTTGGATGAACAGCATTGTTTGGCTCATATTCGTTCTTCCAAATCGCCCAAAGAAGGTACCGAGCTTTTTTTAGGTGAGGATAAATTAGGTGAAGGACGGGGGATAAAAGTGGTAATGACGAGCCGCCAAGGAGCGCTCTTTGAGCTACAATTGGTCGAACCCCATTCCGCTTGGTTGGCCGTATTGCAACAAATTGGCCATATGCCGCTTCCCCCCTATATTGATAGACCTGATGAGGAAGCGGATCAGGAGTGTTATCAAACCGTGTATAGTAAGGTGCCAGGGGCAGTTGCTGCACCCACCGCTGGTTTGCATTTTGATGATCTATTGTTAGACAAGTTACGTGCTAAAGGGGTGAATTTTGAGTTCGTCACTTTGCATGTTGGCGCTGGAACTTTTCAACCGGTGCGGGTGGATAATATTGAAGAACATATTATGCACGCCGAATACGTAGAATTATCCCAAGAAGTGTGTAACGCCATAATTGAAACAAAAAAAGCCGGTAAACGGGTTATTGCCGTGGGGACTACTTCGGTACGTTCAATTGAAACGGCAGCCTTATCGGCAGAAGAAAATGGCAACCCGGATTTGATCGAGCCTTATTTTTCGGATACTTCGATTTTTATTTATCCCGGTAAAAAATTCCGAGTGGTGGATGCGCTGATTACAAATTTCCATTTGCCGGAAAGTACATTGATTATGTTAGTTTCAGCCTTTGCAGGCTTTACACATACAATGAATGCCTATAAAAGCGCAGTCGAAAATCGCTATCGCTTTTTCAGTTACGGTGATGCAATGTTTATCACCAAAAATCCCAACGTAAAAGGATTAGAATAATGATCTTTGTTTTGGAACTTGACGGTTCCCTTTGTTTTGATGGCCATCAAATAGCCGAACCGATTCATCAGGCATTGGATCAATTAAGTCTAAGTCATCGCCTAATTTTCACTACCCGCCATCCATTGGAGGAAATTGGACCATGGTTAAAGGCTCGCTGGCCGGCAAGTGATGTTGTGAGCGCCCAGTCTGCCGAACAGAAATATCAGGATTTGTATCGCTTGTTAGCTCATCAAGATTATATTGCTTTGGGAAGTCACGCTACAGATGAACAGGTATTAGCCCAAGCCAAATATGCAATTGCAGTGGGGAATTCAGCACTATTACAGGCTTCCACCCACGAATCCTTGAAGCCGGAGGCGGCGATTATTGCAGCCCGCCTGCTGGATTTTAACTTTTAATCTCCCGTAAGGGGCTGATCTTCGAACTGTTTATTCGTTGAGGAAAGAAAATGAAATATGAACTAGATAAAACCAGCGGCAGTGCACGTCGTGGCCGTTTGGTATTTGAACGTCCACAAGGTACGTTTAGTGTAGAAACCCCAGCATTTATGCCGGTGGGTACCTATGGCACCGTAAAAGGCATGACACCAGAAGAAGTACGTGCAACAGGTGCAGAAATTTTACTTGGTAACACGTTCCATTTATGGCTTCGTCCTGGACAGGAAGTGATGCGTAAACACGGTGATTTACATGACTTTATGCAATGGCATCGTCCGATTTTAACTGACAGTGGCGGCTTCCAAGTATTCAGTTTAGGGAAATTACGTAAAATTACTGAAGAAGGAGTGAAATTCCAAAATCCTATTAACGGTGAGCGCATTTTCCTTTCACCTGAAAAATCCATGGAAATTCAATATGATTTAGGGTCTGACATCGTAATGATTTTCGATGAATGTACGCCTTATCCCGCGACTTTCGATTATGCGAAAAAATCCATGGAAATGTCTCTTCGTTGGGCAAAACGCAGCCGCGATCGCTTTGATGAATTAGGCAATAAAAATGCGCTATTCGGTATTATCCAAGGCGGCGTATTTGAAGAATTACGCAAAGTATCATTAGAGGGCTTAGTCAATATTGGCTTTGACGGTTATGCAGTGGGTGGTTTAGCGGTAGGCGAACCAAAAGAAGACATGCACCGTATTTTGGAATACATCTGCCCACAAATTCCGGCAGATAAACCTCGTTATTTAATGGGCGTGGGTAAACCGGAGGATTTAGTAGAAGGCGTACGTCGTGGTATTGATATGTTTGACTGCGTAATGCCAACCCGTAATGCACGTAACGGCCATTTATTCGTGACAGACGGTATTGTCAAAATCCGTAATGCAAAATATCGTGATGATACGAGCCCGCTGGATCCGGAATGTGATTGCTACACCTGTAAAAATTACACCAAAGCCTACTTATATCATTTAGATAAATGCGGTGAAATTTTAGGTGCGCGCTTAAATACTATTCACAATTTACGCTATTATCAACGCTTAATGGCGGAGATTCGTCAAGCTATCGAAGACGATCGTTTTGATGATTTTGTGGTGGAATTTTATGCCCGTATCGGTAAACCCGTCCCGCCATTGCAGTTAGCGCAAGAATCTTAAGCATTTTTTGACCTCCGATGACTTATTGCGGGCAAAAGTCTGTTAGAATTAGGGCAAGATCAAGCTTTTGGCTTGATCTTACCTTCTAGCGAATTAAAAGGACTACAATATGAACAGAGTGCAAAAATTTACTGCGATTTCTTTGCTGTCGCTTTTATTGACGGCCTGTGGCGGTACTATTTCTAAAGTAACGGAAGAGGGTACCTCGGATAATCCGATTTTCCCATCGATTGAAAAATCAACATTTAAACAAGATGGTTCCTATCCGGGATCTTGGCCGAACTGGGACAATGTTCGTCAAATCGATAGAGGGTTGAATAAATCCCAATTGTATTATCTTGTCGGTAAACCACATTTCAACGAGGGTTTTTACCGCGTTCGTGAATGGGACTACGTTTTCAATTATCGTGAGAATGGAGAACATAAAGTCTGCCAACTTAAACTGCTATTTGATAAAAATATGAATGTGAATGAGCGTTTGTGGCAACCGGCATCTTGCGAACAAACTGCACAAACCTTTAAACCGGCTGCATTACCTGAGCCACCGGGACGTACTCGGATTGTACATGTTAAAGAATCGCGTCGGAAACCTTAATCCGATGATTATTAGAGGCGGGCTGTGAGCCCGCCTCTTTGTTCCTATCCCATAAAGAAAGTGAGGATTCCCCATGCAAATTCTCGAACCACAACAATTTGCCACTTGGCAGGATCCGGTCAGCATGCTTTATGCCTGTCACGGTAAGGTGAAGCGTTTTTGTCGTCAATTGCAGATATTGCCTGATTATTTACAAAAAAATGGTGTGAATCAGGCAGTAATAAATGATGTAAAGCTTATTTTGCAATATTTTAATCAAGCGGCGCCCCTGCACCATGAGGATGAAGAACAAGATTTCTTCCCTGCGTTGGTTGTTAAAGCACCTCAGGCTAAACAAACGGTTGATGAATTAGAAAAGCAGCATATGAACCTGCATCAAAATTGGCAAAATCTAGCTCAGCAGTTACAAATGCTAATTGCCGGTGAGCGGGATCATATTGAACAGTCATTAATTGAACAATTTGTAGCCGGTTATGAAAAACATATCGCGTTGGAAGAACCCTTGTTTGAATTAGGTAAGGAATATTTGTCTGATGAACAATTAATTGCAATGGGAAAAATCATGTTTGCCCGTCGGCAGGGATGAGATGGATTATTTACTTGATTTACGTACGTTGCGTTGTCCTCTGCCGCTGCTAACAGCGAAAAAAGCCTTTGCTGCATTAGCAGAAGGGGATTCTCTGTGCTTGCAATTGGCAGCTCATTCGGCAGATGAGGATTTTGTTACGCTGGGGAGCCGTTATGCATGCCAGCTAAAATGGCAAAAAATCCTGGAGAAAGATGAAAGAGAAATGCTTTTTAGTAAGAAGCATGGCGTGTCGCTTTCACTCAAGGGCGATTTGTGATATTTTACGCGCACTTTTTTAACCAAAATTTTATTATTTAAGAAGGAAAAAACCATGGAAGCTCAAAGCCCTATGTCAACTCTGTTTATTTTCGTGATTTTCGGTTTGATTTTTTATTTTATGATCTACCGTCCACAAGCGAAACGTAATAAAGAGCATAAAAAATTAATGTCCGAATTGGCTAAAGGCACCGAAGTACTAACTTCCGGTGGCATTATCGGTAAAATTACTAAAGTAACCGAAGGTTCTGCGAGTATTGTCATTGCTTTAAATGACACGACTGAGATCACGATTAACCGCAACTATATTGTTGCTGTGTTACCAAAAGGTTCTCTAAAATCTCTTTAATCTTTTCAATTCCTTAAAGGAAAACTATGTTAAATCGTTATCCGTTATGGAAGAATCTAATGGTGATCCTCGTGGTCGCCATTGGTATTTTATACTCTCTTCCAAATATCTATGGTGAAGATCCTGCGGTACAAATTTCCGGTACCCGTGGACAACAAGCCACCACTCAAACATTGACGGAAGTTCAGGATGTACTTAAAGAAAACAAACTGACCGTCAAATCAATCAGTTTAGCCGAAGGCTCTATTCTTGCCCGTTTTACCAATACCAATGATCAATTGTTGGCAAAAGATAAAATTGCCGAAAAATTGGGCAATAATTATTCCACCGCATTGAATTTGGCTCCGGCAACACCAGCATGGTTTAGCTCAATTGGTGCCAATCCTATGAAATGGGGCTTGGACTTGCGTGGTGGGGTGCGTTTTTTAATGGAAGTGGATATGAATTCCGCTTTGCAAAAACGTCAAGAACAATTGCAAGATACTTTACGCGGTGAGTTGCGTAAGGAAAAAATTAAATTTAATGGGATCAAAAATGACGATGATTTCGGTACTTTAATCACCTTGGAAGATCCGGAACAGCTTTCTAAAGCAGCTCGTATTATTCGTCAGCAACACCCAACTCTCACAGTGACTGAAAGTGGTGATAACCAGTTGAGTTTGTCCCTTTCTGCTGCGGCATTAAACGAAGCTCGTGATTTGGCCATTGAACAAAACCTGACTATTTTACGTAAACGGGTTTCCGAATTAGGTGTTGCCGAAGCAGTTATTCAACGCCAAGGGGCTGAACGTATCGTTATTGAATTACCAGGGGTACAGGATACTGCACGTGCCAAAGAAATTTTGGGGGCAACGGCAACCTTAGAATTCCGTATTGTGAATACCAAAGTGACTCCGGAAGCAGTTTCCCGCGGTATGTTACCGTCTGATACGGAAATCAAATATGATCGCCAAGGCCAAGCGGTGGCATTATTTAAGAAAACCGAATTAGGTGGCGAGCATATTATTAACGCTAGTTCAGGCTTGGATCAGCAATCCGGTACTCCGCAAGTTAGCGTGACCTTGGACAGCGAAGGCGGCGAAATGATGTCGCAAACGACCAAGAAAAATTATAAACAACCGATGGCGACACTGTACGTTGAATATAAAGATAACGGTAAAAAAGATGCCAACGGTAAAACGGTTTTAGAAAAACATGAAGAAGTGATTAATGTGGCCACGATTAATGGTCGTTTTAGTTCTAACTTCCAAATTACCGGTGTGGGTTCAACCGCGGAAGCACAGAATTTAGCGATGTTGCTAAAATCCGGTGCCTTGATTGCTCCGGTACAAATCGTTGAAGAGCGTACCATCGGGCCATCCTTGGGGGCGCAAAATGTAGAACAAGGGATTGATGCCAGTTTCTGGGGCTTGATTGCCGTGATCATCTTCATGCTGTTCTTCTACAAAGTGTTCGGTATTATTGCTAGCTTTGCATTGGTGATTAATATCGTGTTATTGGTCGGTTTAATGTCTATTTTACCGGGAGCAACGCTCACCATGCCGGGGATTGCCGGTATCGTATTAACCTTAGGGATGTCGGTGGATGCCAACGTGTTGATTTTTGAACGGATAAAAGAAGAAATACGTAATGGTCGTCCAATTCAACAGGCGATCAATGAAGGTTATAACGGTGCATTTACCTCTATTTTTGATGCTAACTTAACCACCATCTTAACCGCAATCATCCTTTATGCTGTGGGTACTGGGCCGATTCAAGGCTTCGCGGTAACCTTAGCATTGGGTGTAGCTATTTCCATGTTTACTGCAATCACCGGAACGCGTGCGATTGTAAATGCCTTATATGGCGGTAAACGTTTAGAAAAATTATCAATTTAGTAGGTGAGGCAATGAGATTATTTGCAAGAGACAAAGACGGTCGTCTTATCCGTGAGGTTAACGGTATTAAATTACCGTTCCCGCTCACCGAATTTATGAAAGTTCGCGCGGTGGGCTATGCGTTTTCCGTCATCGTTATCGCTATTTCCCTATTCTTTATCATTAGTAAAGGGTTTAACTGGGGATTGGATTTTACCGGTGGGGTGGTGTTTGATACCCATTTTTCACAACCGGCCAATTTGGATAAAATTCGTTCGACATTAAATGAGCACGGTATCAGCAGCCCAATCGTTCAAACGACCGGTACTGCGCAGGATGTTATGATTCGTTTACCGGCCAATGGCGATGACACTTCCTTGGGCGACAAAGTAAAAGATATGTTGCAAACCTTGGATCCACAAATCCGTATCAACAGTATTGATTCCGTTGGTTCCAACGTGGGGGATGAATTGGCACAAGGTGCGGTTTATGCCACTTTAGCAACCTTGGCGATGATGCTGATTTATATCGGTTCCCGTTTTGAATGGCGTTTAGGTCTGGGCGGCATTGCATCTCTGGCGCATGACGTGATCATTACTTTGGGAGTGTTCTCCGCGTTACAGGTTGAAATCGATCTGACATTCGTAGCGGCAATTTTGTCGGTGGTGGGATATTCGATTAACGATAGTATCGTGGTATTCGACCGGGTGCGGGAAAACTTCCGCAAAATTCGTCGTGTGGATACTATCGACATTATTGATATTTCCTTAACGCAAACCCTTTCCCGTACCATCATGACATCTTTGACCACCTTAATTGTGGTGGTGGCGCTGTTCTTCTTTGGTGGTCCATCAATTCACAATTTCTCATTGGCATTATTGATTGGTATCGGTTTCGGTACTTATTCTTCCATCTTTATCGCAATTGCTATTGCATATGATGTTGGCTTGCGCCGTGAGCATATGATCGTGCAGAAAGTGGATAAAGAGATAGATGATTTGCCTTAGTTAGACAATAAAACAAAAAGCCGCAAAAATGCGGCTTTTTTTATGGCTGGGGGGAAAATCAAACGCCCCCTTGAAAATAAAAGTTTTTCTTAAAAATACATTTAACTCATTGATTTTATTAGAGTTGCTTTAAAAATGTCCTTTATGCCTAAAAATACCATTTAGCTAATAAAATACCGGTATTCACCGCCACATTTAAGCCATGTTTTAGTGGATTACGTAAGCTCAAGCGTACTTGGCTATCATTCTCGCCGATTAAATCATCACTGCTATTCTCACTCAAGACAAAGACCACTTTGGCACCGAGTTTTAATTGATCAAGCGGTACAGATTGTTCGCCATTGGCAATATGCACAATTTGATAGCCCGCTTCACGTAATGCGATAAGGGCGGTTTCTGTTGATAGACTGTGCAATACCCGTACATATTCTGCGCCTCCTTCCGCGACCCGCCAAGCTGCCGGAGCATAAAGGCTGTCGGGGCTATCGCTGATCACATGTTTGACGCCATAAAAAGCGGCGGTACGCAGAATGCCCCCCAGATTTTGAGCATTGTTTATGCGATCCAATAACAGTAGGCAATCATTCGGTTGGGCGACTTCCAAGTAACCAGTTAAGGTGAGCGGACGGGATTTCTTCACCAACAAGCAAATGCCGCCGTGATGTTCCGAACCTGATACCAAGGCCATTTCCTCGTTATCTACAATATGGTAAGCCTTCTTATTGGCTGCTAAATAACTGAGTAACTCCCCGATTTTGTGCGACATGGCAACGGTGGCCCAAAGACGAACAATGGCTTGAGGACGCTCGGCAAAGAGCGCTAGACAAGCTTCTTCACCATAAACTTTCATTTCTTCTGCTCGATTTTTCTTAATTTTTTCCGGCGCGCGTGGCGATAGTGGCCCGGTTTTTTTCACTTTGTTGGCGTTTGCGCTACCTTTAAAGGTTACGGCTACCGAGCCTTTTCCACCGGCTTTATTGAGCGATAATTCGCGTGGTTCGTTGGTTTCGTTGTCGCTTTTTCGGCTAAATGCGGAGCGGTTGCGCGGTTTATCGACAGCTGCTTTTTCGCCAAAGGGTTGGCGGCGTTTTTCTTGAAAGGATTTTTGTGTTTGAGTTTGAAAGGCGGGCTTGTTTGACTTGCTCATATTGGCATCCATTGGTCTGATGTGTATGGAATTTCAGCAGAAACGCTAAAAAATTGTGAGCATTATAACGAAAAAAAACCTTTTTTCTATTAAACCAAGGGGGAAATATTGTAAACTAACAAACTAAATTTTAGTGTAGAGACGATTATGTTAATCCGCAGAAACAAACGGACGGAACAAAGTTTGGAACAGCTTCCTTTCATTCCTTTGGAACCGTCCCAGATTGAATTCTTGTTTAGCCCAAGTGCGTTCAAAACACAGATTATTGAATCTATTCGCAATGCCCGTAAACGTATTTATATTACGGCGTTGTATTGGCAACATGATGATGCCGGCCAGGAGATCTTAGACGAAATTTATCGTGCCAAACAGGAACATCATGATTTAGATGTGAAGATTTTGGTTGATTGGCATCGGGCGCAACGTAATTTACTCGGCGCTGAGAAATCGGCGACTAATGCCGATTGGTATTGTGAGCAGCGCCAAACCTATCAATTACCCGAAGATCCGAATATGTTCTTCGGTATTCCAATTAACACCCGTGAGGTGTTTGGTGTGTTGCATATTAAAGGTTTCGTATTTGATGATACGGTTCTGTATAGTGGAGCCAGCATCAATAATGTGTATTTGCAGCAACATTCAAAATACCGTTATGACCGTTACCAAAAAATTACCTCAGCAGAATTAGCCGATACGATGGTTGATTTTATTGATCGTTGCTTATTAGATTCCTCTGCGGTTCATCCGTTGGATATGGCTCAGCGTCCTCGTACCAAGGAAATTCGCGCGGCGATCAAAGCTTATCGGAAAGGTTTGGCTGCCGATGCTGAATATCATATTGAGCATCCGGTAGGTTTTTCTGATGAATTAACTATTTCACCTTTATTTGGTTTAGGTGCTACCGGTAATGAACTCAATCAGGTGATTGAAGATTTATTCCAAAAGGTTGAACGGGAATTGGTGATCTGTACGCCGTATTTTAATTTCCCGCGGACGCTACAACAGAAGTTGACAGCCCGTTTGGCAGAAGGGAAAAAGGTAGAAATTATTGTTGGCGATAAAACAGCCAATGATTTCTATATCCCACCGGAAGAGCCATTTAAAATGGCTGGTGCACTGCCTTATTTGTATGAAAGTAATTTACGCCGTTTTTGTGAAAAATTTGCCGCTGAAATAGAGCAAGGGTTATTAACCGTTCGGTTATGGCGGGATGGCGATAATAGCTACCACTTAAAAGGCGTGTGGGTCGATGATAATTATATTTTACTGACTGGTAATAATCTCAATCCACGAGCTTGGCGTTTGGATGCGGAAAATGGTTTGTTGATTCATGATCCAAAACATCAGTTGCGTGAGCAAGCTTTGCAGGAGTTAAGCTATATTCGTCAACACACTCAACCGTTGAGCCACTTTAGCCAATTGCAAGAATTAACGGATTATCCTGAACCAGTGCAAAAGTTATTGAAGAAATTTTCTCGCGTTAAGGCGGATAAATTAGTGAAGATGATTTTATAGTGGATATTTCTTAATATTAAAAAGCGGGTTGTAGACCCGCTTTTTTTTATTGGTGAGGTTTAATCTTCACCCCAAACGTCTTTAGCAATTTCTTCCACTAAACGAACCTTATCCCATTGTTGGGCTTCCGTCATGATATTGCCTTCTTCTGTTGACGCAAAACCACATTGTGGGCTTAAACAAAGTCGCTCAAGAGGTACATATTGTGCCGCTTCTTGAATGCGTGCTTTGATTGCGTCTTTGTCTTCTAATTGAGGAAATTTAGAACTGATCAATCCAAGGACTATACGACCTTGATGTGGATTATTGGCAAAGTATTTTAATGGTTCGAAACCGCCGGAACGTTCATCATCATATTCCAAGAAATAGCCATCATAGGCGGTTTGTCCGAATAATGCATCGGCAATCGGATCATAGGCACCACTTAAAAGATAGGTAGAGCGGAAATTACCACGGCAAACGTGAGTGGTAATGATCATATCGGCAGGTTTGGCAGCTAAAATTACTTGAATGTTTTCTAATGCTTGCGCTTTATCTGCTGCGAATTCGGGTTTTTGATGATTATTGCAAAGAGAACCCCAATACACGTCATCAAATTGTAGGTAACGACAGCCAGCATCATAAAAGGCTAACATTGCATCGATATAGGTTTGTTGTACATCCTTGGCAAATTCTGCACGATTGGCGTAAATCCCATGATCCCATTGCACCGGATACATTAATTGGTTTGGACTTGGAATTGTATATTTTACGATGGCTCGACCAGCGACAATGTCATTTAATTTTTTGAAATGCTCGATAAAAGGGTGGTTGGGATTCCAAGAAACTTTACCGCAACAACGGGTGTTATAGGCTTTGGTTTCCACACCGTTAAATTTATAACCGTGTTCTGGATGATATCCTTCAATTCCGTTGAGTTGTTCTAGGAAATCAATATGCCAAAAAGCGCGACGATATTCCCCATCGGTTACTACGCTGATACCGGCTTGCAACTGGGCTTCAACTAATTTAGTGATTTCTTGATCTTCAATTTGGCTCAGGGCATCAGGGGACAATTCACCGGCGGCAAATTTTGCCCGTGCTTCTTTTAGCGGCTCTGAACGGAGATAGGAACCGACAGTATCGGCGTGTAAGGGTAGGGTTTTAATGCTCATGCAATTTCCTTTATGTTTGTTGTGTTAATTATGCTTTGTGATAATCGCGGGCACCAAAGATTGCAGTGCCAATGCGAACCATTGTTGAGCCGCATTGAATGGCACTTTGCATGTCATCGGTCATGCCCATGGATAATGTGTCAATTTGCTGATTTGGGAAGGCTGCTTTTAATTTATCGAATAATCTTGCCATTTGTGTAAACGCATTTTGTTGTTCCGTTAGCACATTAGTTGGCGCAGGAATAGCCATTAAACCACGTAGACGAAGATGGGGTAATTGGCAAATGTGTTCCGCAAGAGGAAGCATATCTGGGGGAGCAATGCCAGATTTGCTCGCTTCATCGCTAATATTGATTTGAATGAGTACATTGAGCGGTGGTTTTTCTTGTGGACGTTGTTCGTTTAAACGATCGGCAATCTTTGCCCGTTCTAAGGTTTGCATCCAATCAAAATGCTCTGCGACTAAACGGGTTTTGTTGGATTGTAAAGGGCCGATAAAATGCCATTCCAATTGAATGTTTTGCGCTTCAAAATACCGGATTTTATCGACACCTTCCTGTACATAGTTTTCTCCGAAAGCTAATTGCCCAGCTTGATAGGCTTCAAAAATGGCATCATTGGGTTTTGTTTTGGATACTGCCAGCAAACGAATTTCATCGATTTTGCGATCACTTTGTTCAGCGGCATTTTGGATTTGTTGCTTGATGTGTGTCAAAGCTTGTGAAATAGTCATTACATTCTTCCCGAGTAATTGAATTACGTAAGTTTACACGAAATTTACAATCAGAAAAAATTTCTCGGATTATGTAATTTGTGTTTGACAAGATTTGTGAATTTCGGTATTTCTATCGCCACTCTTTCAACAAGTTGCAAAGCTTATGAAATTTGAACGCATTATGACCACCCAAATTATTATGACCATTATTACGATGATGGGGCGGGCTAGTGCGTAAATAACAGGACAACAAAAACCCGCATTCACTAAAAAATGCGGGTTTTTTTATGATTTAAAATCACAACATCGAGGAATATCTTATGCGCGTATTAAAATTCGGCGGTACTTCATTAGCCAATCCGGAGCGTTTTTCGCAAGCTGCCCGTTTAATTGAACAGGCTCATTTAGCCGACCAGGCCGCAGGTGTTTTATCTGCCCCTGCCAAAATAACCAATCATCTGGTTGCCCTTTCTGAAAAAGCTGCTTTAAATCAACCCACCGATTCCCACTTTAATGAAGCCATTGAAATTTTCTATAACATCATTAATGGCCTACATGCTGAAAATAATCAATTTGATCTTGCCGCGACAAAATCCCTTATTGATGCGGAATTTGCACAAATTAAAGGCTTGTTAGAAGAAATCCGTCAAGCGGGTAAAGTAGAAGACAAGGTAAAAGCCACAATTGACTGCCGTGGTGAAAAATTATCAATTGCCATGATGAAAGCTTGGTTTGAAGCCAGAGGTTATAGTGTTCATGTAGTGGATCCGGTTAAACAATTGTTAGCTCAAGGCAGTTATTTAGAATCTTCAGTTGATATTGAAGAATCCACAAAACGTGTTGATGCGAAAAGTATCGGTAAAGATAAAGTTGTGTTAATGGCTGGTTTTACCGCTTGTAATGAAAAAGGTGAATTAGTGCTATTAGGCCGTAATGGTTCCGATTATTCTGCAGCTTGTTTGGCCGCTTGTTTAGGGGCGGATGTTTGTGAAATTTGGACCGATGTGGATGGCGTTTATACCTGTGATCCCCGCTTAGTGTCGGATGCCCGTCTATTACCGGCTCTGTCCTACCGTGAAGCAATGGAGCTTTCCTATTTTGGGGCGAAAGTGATCCATCCGCGCACTATCGGCCCATTGTTGCCACAACGAATTCCTTGCGTGATTAAAAATACTGGAAATCCAACTGCAGCAGGCTCAGTAATTGATGGCAATGTGAAATCTGAAGGTTTGCAAGTGAAGGGTATTACCAATCTTGATAATGTAGCAATGTTTAACGTATCTGGTCCTGGTATGCAGGGGATGGTGGGAATGGCTGCCCGAGTTTTCTCCGCCATGTCCAAAGCCGGTATTTCCGTGATCTTGATTACTCAATCTTCTTCTGAATACAGTATTAGTTTTTGTGTTCCGGTGAAATCAGCGGAAGCAGCAAAAGCCGTTTTAGAGCAAGAATTTGCCGCAGAATTAAAAGCACATCAGTTAGAACCAATTGAAGTTGCCAAAGATCTTTCTATTATCTCTGTTGTCGGTGATGGCATGAAACAGGCTAAAGGTATCGCAGCTCGTTTCTTCTCCGCATTGGCTCAAGCGAATATCAGCTTAGTGGCAATTGCACAAGGTTCTTCTGAGCGTTCAATTTCAGCAGTTGTCGCACAAAATAAAGCAATTGAAGCAGTGAAAGCGACTCACCAAGCCCTTTTTAATAATAAGAAAGTCGTCGACATGTTTCTAGTCGGTGTTGGTGGTGTTGGCGGTGAGTTGATTGAGCAAATCAAGCAGCAAAAAGAATACCTCGCAAAGAAGGACATTGAAATCCGTGTTTGTGCCTTAGCGAATTCAACAAAAATGCTTTTGGATGAAAACGGGTTGAATTTAGATAATTGGAAAGCTGATCTTGAAAATGCAACCCAACCTTCTGATTTCGATGTGTTGTTATCTTTCATTAAGTTGCACCACGTAGTGAACCCAGTCTTTGTAGATTGTACAACTGCTGAATCGGTCGCAGGGCTTTATGCGCGCGCATTAAAAGAAGGCTTCCACGTGGTAACCCCAAACAAAAAAGCGAATACCCGTGAATTAGCCTATTACCACGAATTACGTCGCAATGCACAAGCAAGCCAACATAAATTCTTATACGAAACCAACGTAGGGGCAGGCTTACCGGTTATTGAAAACTTACAAAACTTATTGGCTGCAGGTGATGAGCTTGAGTATTTTGAAGGTATTTTATCGGGCTCACTTTCTTTCATTTTCGGTAAATTAGAGGAAGGACTTTCTCTTTCAGAAGTGACCGCACTTGCACGTGAAAAAGGCTTTACAGAGCCAGATCCTCGTGACGATTTATCGGGGCAAGATGTGGCACGTAAATTGCTTATTTTGGCGCGTGAAGCCGGTTTAGAGCTTGAGCTTGCCGATGTGGAAGTGGAAGGGGTATTACCACAAGGCTTCTCTGAAGGAAAATCTGCAGATGAATTTATGGCAATGTTGCCACAATTAGATGCGGAATTTAAAGCACGCGTTGAAGCCGCGAAAGCTGAAGGCAAAGTATTGCGTTATGTAGGCCAAATTAAAGATGGTCACTGCAAAGTATCAATCATCGCCGTGGATCAAAATAATCCATTGTATAAGGTGAAAGATGGTGAAAACGCCCTTGCATTCTATACGCGTTATTATCAACCAATTCCGTTGTTATTACGTGGTTATGGTGCGGGTAACGCAGTGACTGCAGCGGGCATCTTTGCTGATATTTTAAGAACATTACACCACTAAAAAGGACATAACATGTTAAGAATTTATGCTCCAGCATCGAGTGCCAATATTAGTGTAGGGTTTGACACATTAGGCGCAGCCATTTCACCGATTGATGGTTCATTATTAGGTGATGTTGTACAGATTGAGTCTATTCCAAGTGGTTTTGAACTCGAAAGTGCGGGTTATTTTGTGCGTAAATTGCCAAAAGAACCGCAAAAAAATATCGTGTATCAGGCCTATGTGCTGTTTAGTGAGCAATTAAAATTACGCAACCTGAAAGTAAAAGCGTTACGTTTAACCCTTGAGAAAAATATGCCAATTGGTTCGGGATTAGGTTCAAGTGCGTGCTCTATCGTGGCGGCATTAGTGGCATTGAATAAATTCCATGATGAACCATTTTCAAAAATGGAATTATTAGAAATGATGGGGGAGTTGGAAGGTCGTATTTCAGGCTCTATCCATTATGATAACGTGGCTCCTTGTTACCTAGGTGGTGTGCAATTTATGGTACAATCCCTTGGTAACATTTGCCAAAAATTGCCATTTTTTGATAATTGGTATTGGGTCTTAGCTTACCCAGGTATTGAGGTTTCAACCGCTGAAGCTCGCGCAATTTTACCGAAAAGCTACACGCGTCAAGATGTGATTTCTCATGGGCGTCATTTAGGTGGCTTTGTGCATGCGTGTCATACTCATCAAGAAAATCTTGCTGCAATGATGATGAAGGATGTGATTGCTGAACCTTATCGTGAGGCTTTATTACCGAACTTCGCAGAGGTGAAACAGGCCACTCGTGATTTAGGTGCTTTAGCGACGGGAATTTCAGGCTCAGGCCCAACGATTTTCTCCATTGCACCTGATTTACAAACCGCAACAAAATTGGCGACTTATTTAGAAAATCATTATTTACAAAACAATGAAGGCTTTGTGCACGTTTGTCAGGTCGATAATGATGGCGCGAGAGAGCTAGGTTAAGCAATTAATCGCTTTCCCCTCTTCTTAAAGAGGGGAATTAACATTTTATTAAAACTCTATAATTAACGGATATACAATGAATTTGTACAACATCAAACACCCTGAAGAACAAGTAAATTTTGCTCAGGCAGTACGTCAAGGGCTTGGTAAGGACCAAGGCTTATTTTTTCCGGAAACCATTCCAACGTTAAGCAATATTGACGAATTATTAGCCTTACCATTGGTTGAACGTAGCCAAAAAATTCTTGCTGCATTAATCGGTGAAGAATTACCGAAGGCGACATTAGATGCGATGGTGAAAAATGCATTCACTTTCCCAGCTCCATTGGAAAAAGTGGAAGACAATATTTATGCCCTTGAATTGTTCCATGGTCCAACCTTAGCATTTAAAGACTTTGGTGGTCGTTTTATGGCGCAAGCGCTGGCTGCCGTGCGTGGTGACGGCAAAATTACCATTTTAACCGCAACCTCCGGTGATACAGGTGCAGCGGTTGCGCATGCGTTTTATGGCTTAGAAAATATCAATGTGGTGATTTTATATCCAAAAGGCAAAATCAGCCCATTGCAAGAAAAACTATTCTGTACTTTAGGTGGGAATATTCGCACCGTTGCTGTTGATGGTGATTTTGATGCATGCCAAGCGTTAGTCAAACAAGCCTTTGATGATGCAGAACTACGTCAAGCGATTGGCTTAAACTCTGCTAACTCCATCAATATCAGCCGTTTATTAGCGCAAGTATGTTATTACTTTGAAGCTGTAGCACAATTACCAAAAGAAAAACGCGATAATGTAGTGGTTTCCGTGCCAAGCGGTAACTTTGGTAACTTAACCGCTGGGTTAATTGCGAAAACCTTAGGTTTACCGATTAAACGTTTTATTGCTTCCACCAATGCGAATGATACTGTGCCGCGTTATTTGGCATCCGGTAATTGGGCACCTAAAGCGACTGTCGCAACCCTTTCTAACGCGATGGATGTAAGTCGTCCAAATAACTGGCCACGAGTAGAAGAGTTATTTAAACGTAACGGCTGGAATTTAGCTGATTTGGGTTCCGGGATGTTAAGCGATGAGCAAACGGAAGAAACCTTAAAAGCCATGTTTAGCAAAGATTATTTATGTGAGCCACATGGTGCGATCGCATATCAAGTATTGAAAGACCAACTTAAAGCGGATGAAACGGGTATTTTCTTATGTACGGCGCATCCGGCTAAATTTAAGGAGTCGGTGGAACGTATTCTTGGTATTCACTTGCCATTGCCGGAAGCATTGGATAAACACAACAAATTACCGTTGTTATCCGATGAGATGGCGGCAGATTTCAATGCCTTACGTGCCTATTTATTAAAATAAGCCCATTGGCCGTGGTTTGCTGGTCTCAACCCACGGCCGATTTATTTTATCCGTTGGTGTTTAAAATGTGACATAAAAACGCCCCCTCAATTAACAAAGTTTTCCTGAAAACCTTATCTAAGTTATTGATTTTATTAGATGTGCCAAAAAAGGTATGGAAAACGTGACATTTTGCGACCGCCGTCGGAGAATTTTTCATGCCTAGCCTTATTGCCTTCGGTAATTGCCAACAGTTTTTCCCTTTTGATGATATTCCTCCGAGCCTTGTGCCTGATAGTCTACATCGGCCCACTAATGACTTTGCGCGTGTTTTGCAACGTTTCCAAGCACGTCGGTTAGCGCATTTTCTATTATGGCGGTTGTTACAAAAAGCGGATTTGCCGGTGACATTGCTCGCACAAATTCAGCGCACGACAAGTGATCGCCCTTATTTTCCAACGCCGCATATTGATTTTAATATCAGTCATTCAGGTGATTGGGTCGCGGTGATTTTGCAATGGCAAGCAACTGAGGTCAGTGCGGTAGGTATTGATGTTGAATGGGGCAAGATACGTAATTTTGACGAGTTAATGGCGCATTTTGCATCGGATAATGAGATTGCATGGTTTGCCGAGCAAGATGATGCCAAGGCTGCTTTTTATCGTTGCTGGTGTGTACGCGAAGCGCTCTTGAAATCCCAAGGGGTTGGTATTGCTAAATTGTCGGAGGTGGAACATCAAGCTCAATCCTTGCAGCTGTTTTCCCCTCATTGTCCGACTGGCCACTTGTGGTTGAGCAGGGGATTGCCTGTTCATTTGGCGGCGTTTGTAAAACAAGAAGCAACGGCACCGACTCTATGGCATTGGCAAGCGGGTAAACTCCAGTCTTATTCCATGGATGAGATGCTATGCTATCGGGTCAATCCATCGGTAGATTCAGCTACAGATTAAATGGTTAGCTCAACTTTTTCTTTTTATTATTCCGTTTTTTTTGTAGCCCAAGCAGGTTTTCACAACCTATTGTCTTAAAAGGTATTTAAATGCCTGTGGTCGATTGCTCTTATAGGGTAATTCCTTTAAACTTGAAACAATTTTTTCACAAACGGAGAAGCCAATGGCATTAAACGGTTCGAATCAAGATCCATGGGGTAAACCGAAACAGGGCAGCCAGCCTGATGAAAAACCTCAGGATAATTCTTCTCAATCCAATTGGGGTGAAAACAAAAAGCAACAGCAATCCCCACCGGACATTGAAGATGTGTTTAACAATTTGCTCAAGAAACTGGGCGGTGGGAATAAAGGTAGTGGCAATGGCTCCAACCGCATCGGTAAACCGCTTAATGTAGGTAAATGGGCACCGCTTGCCTTATTGGTGGGCGCGATCGTGTGGGGCGCGAGCGGTTTTTATACCATTAAAGAGGCTGAGCGCGGTGTAGTATTGCGTTTAGGACAATTGCATTCCATCGTGCAGCCCGGCTTAAACTGGAAACCGAGTTTTATTGATCGTGTGATTCCGGTGAACGTTGAGTTTGTAAATACGGTGAATACGCAAGGTTCGATGCTCACGCAAGACGAAAATATGGTGAAGGTAGAAATGAGCGTGCAATATCGCGTAACTGATCCTGCTAAATACTTGTTTAGTGTGACTAATGCCGATAATAGTTTGGCGCAGGCTACCGATAGTGCACTGCGTTACGTAATTGGTCATATGACCATGAACGATGTATTGACTACCGGTCGTACCGTGGTACGTGAGAATACCTGGAAAACGCTGAACGAGATCATCAAACCTTATGATATGGGCTTAGATGTGTTAGATGTTAACTTCCAATCAGCTCGTCCACCGGAAGAGGTGAAAGAAGCCTTTGATGATGCGATTAAAGCTCAAGAGGACGAACAACGCTATATTCGTGAAGCGGAAGCTTATGCTCGTGAGAAAGAGCCAATTGCCCGTGGGGATGCTCAACGTATTGTTGAAGCTGCAACCGCTTATAAGGATCGCGTGGTCTTGGATGCACAGGGGGAAGTTGAGCGGTTAGCTCGCTTATTGCCGGAATTTAGAGCCAATCCGGATCTGTTGAAGGACCGCTTATATATTGAAACCATGGAAAAGATTATGGCTAACACACCAAAAGTCATGATGGAGAGTGGAGGCAGTAATAATCTTACGGTTCTTCCGTTGGAAAGTTTGCTAGGTAAAAAAGTGCCAGCGGCTAGCGAATCGGAAGCTGCGACATCAAATGACGCGGTTAATATCAATAAGAAAGCTGATACTGCGGTTCAACAAAATAAAGTAGAAAGTATTCGTCAAGGGAGATTTAATTAATGCGTAAATTATTACTTCCCGTCCTATTGGTTGTTGTCATTTTGATTTACACCAGCGTAGTGGTGGTGTATGAAGGTTCGCGTGGCATTATGTTGCGTTTTAATAAAGCGCAGCGCGATGCGGATAATAAGGTAGTGGTTTATGAACCCGGAATTCATTTTAAACTGCCGTTGATTGATAGCATTAAATTGCTCGATGCCCGCATCCGCACTTTAGAAGGTTCTGCTACTCGTTTTATTACGGTTGAGAAAAAAGACGTTTTGGTTGATTCCTACGTGAAATGGCGAATCAGTGACTTTGGTCGTTTTTATACGGCAACCGGTGGTGGTGACTATAGCCAGGCCGCTAATTTGTTGAGCCGTAAGGTCAATGACCGTTTACGTTCTGAAATCGGTACCCGTACCATTAAGGATATTGTTTCCGGTACGCGTGGTGAATTGATGGCCGGTGCCAAAAAAGCCTTAAATTCCGGGGCAGATAGTGCTTCTGAATTAGGAATTGAGGTAGTGGATGTTCGGGTCAAACAGATTAATTTACCAGATGAAGTATCTTCTTCTATTTACCAGCGGATGCGTGCTGAGCGTGATGCTGTTGCACGTGAGCATCGTTCTCAAGGGAAAGAAAAGGCCGCCTTTATTCAAGCGGATGTGGATCGCAAAGTGACGGTAATTTTGGCAAATGCGAATAAAACAGCGCAGGAACTGCGTGGGGAAGGGGATGCTGCTGCAGCGAAACTATATTCCCAAAGTTTTGCCAATGAGCCACAATTTTATAGTTTTGTGCGTAGTTTGAAAGCCTATGAAGATAGCTTTAAAGGTAATGATAATATGATGATCTTAAAGCCTGGTAGTGAGTTCTTCCGCTTTATGCAAGCGCCTAAGAAATAGTCTATCACAAGCATTAGGGGTGATAATGCGACAGGGATTTTATCGTAGTCGTGTTATAGCCTCTTTAAATATAAAAATACCAAGAAAATTAAGCGAATAAAGCCTTAACATTTCTTGGTATTTTGTTTTTGGGAGTTACTTCAATAAGCCACTAGTCTTGTCCATTTTTACAATTTTCAATTTCCGTATAGGTTTGTATTTCAACAGAGCTTATAGCAGAAAATATTAATGGTTTATAACAAGTCTTTTACATTATATCCGTAGCTCGCGGTTCTTGCTGCAGCAGTTTTTTGCCATTCAGTAGCGGCGTTACCATCCTTATCAAGGAAGTAGCCGGCGTCGAGATAGCGGATAATGACAAATTCAGATGTTTTTTGTTCGAATCCATCGCCACGAGAAAAATCTATACCATGGCCTGTATTACGAGTCACAATTGCTTCGAGTAGCGGCACGGTCAATGCATTCAACGTAATTTTCATATCAGGAGTTGCAAATAGCTTTTTAAAGAAAGAGCTAGGTTTTTCTTCTGTGTAAACAAAAAGATTACTAATTGTTCCATTTGAAACACATACAACACGACGGATATTGCGAATTGGAATTTCTGTTTTACCATTTGAGAGCACGCCGTTGCGGATGCGTACTTCCCGTTTGCCGAGTTGGGAGTAATCTATTGCGAGATCAAGGCTATCTATATTAGAAGGAAAGTCTGGGGTTAGTTTATGTCTTGCGAAAGCTGCAATAATAGCCTTGGTTTCACGAATATTATGACCATTGCTTTGTTCTTGTAAGTCCGTATCCAAATCATTTCCTGGAATATTTTTCCAATTGTTATCTCTAAAAATAATGCTGTAATGATTATTAGAGTTCAAATATCGGGTTAAAAATAGTTCATTAACGTTGGCAAAATCAATATCGGTAGTCACTTGCCCAGCTTTATTGGTACACAGAACACCTTTATTACTTACTGTTAATGTACGTCCATCGTATTCAAAAATAGCCGGTTTACTATCAAAAATTGTGATCATAGTTGGTTCCTCTCATAGTATGGATAATATAAGTATAGGTTTTACCCTAGATTATATGCCATTTTAGGCATATTTATTTGAAAATGATGCTAAACGTAGATAAAAAGAGGCTGCTACAGAATGCGTATCATGGATTCTGTAACAGCCCTTGCGATGAATGAAAAAATCTAAAAGAAAAAGGCATCGAATTATTCGATGCCTTGAATTTGGTTGCGGGGGCCGGATTTGAACCGACGGCCTTCGGGTTATGAGCCCGACGAGCTACCAAGCTGCTCCACCCCGCGTCAGACAGGCGTAGTATAGTGCCTTCAAAAAATATTGCAAGAATTAAAATTAAATTTAGCCTTTAATTGTTGTGCAAATAAACAAATTGCCATTCATTTAATCGATGGCAAAAATAATCCTAGTGGTTTAGGGTAAATTTTGATAGCGTATGCGCCCTATTTAGCCGGCTATTTATTTAGGAATAAGAGATGAAATTCGGAAAACATATTGCATTGAAATGCCTCACGGTTTTATTAGGCGTTTCTTTTTTAACCGCTTGCGGATCTTCTAAGCCTGCAGGTGGGCGTGGTGCTTCTGCCGCCTCCAGACCCTTAACCGCCACCGGAGATGATCCGCAAAAATTTGGCGCAATTTATAGTGGTCGCAGTTATCAGCAAGCTATATTGATGCCGGTATCTACGGTAGAGAATAAAAGCGCAGTCGTCAATCAAGGTGATTTTTTAAGCCAAATTTCTAATGTGAATAACTATTCCGGCACATTGGCGGATCGCTTTGCGGATAACTATGAAAAAATAACCTCATGGGTTTTAGCTGGTGCCAATGTTAATGAATTGGCCAATTTTGGTATTCGTCCGCAGGTAATGAAAGGCTTCGATGGTTATCAAAATGTTTTGATGACCGGCTATTATTCTCCAGTTTTGCACGCCCGTCGTAGTGCGCAAGGGAAATTCCAAAACCCAATTTATGCGATGCCAAGGAATAAACGTTTTTCCCGTGCAGAAATTTATGCCGGTGCATTGCGTGGACAAGGGTTAGAGTTAGCCTACAGCGATTCCATGATGGATAACTTCCTACTTGGCGTGCAGGGTAGCGGTTATGTGGATTTTGGTGATGGTAAATTAAATTATTTCGCCTATGCCGGTCAGAATGGCTATAAATATGCGGCGGTTGGCCGTTTATTGGTAGAAGACGGTGAAATTCCAAAGGAAAAAATGTCAATTCAGGCCATTCGTGAATGGGGCGAACGCAATCCAAGCCGTGTACAGGAATTATTAGAACGTAACCCATCTTATGTGTTCTTTAAAAACGACCCAACCGGTAAAGTAAAAGGTTCTGCCGGAGTGCCATTGATTCCGATGGCCGCAGTAGCATCCGATCGTAATGTGATTCCATCCGGTACCGTATTGCTGGTTGAGGTTCCGGATATCGACAACAACGGTAATTGGAAGGGTACCCATAAGTTACATTTAATGGTGGCATTGGATGTTGGTGGCGCGGTTAACGGTCATCATTTTGACCTGTATCGTGGAATCGGTGATCAAGCGGGACATATTGCCGGCTTATCTAAACATTATGGCCGTGTTTGGGTGTTAAATTAATGGCTCGGCCGGATAATTTCCAACAACGCTTTGGTGGCATTGGCCGACTTTATGGTGCGGCTGCATTGACACGTTTACAGTCTGCCCATATTTGCGTGATCGGTATTGGTGGTGTCGGCTCTTGGGTGGTAGAAGCCTTAGCTCGTTCCGCTGTTGGGCATATTACGATGATTGATATGGATGATATTTGTGTCACCAATATTAATCGTCAATTGCCAGCATTGAGTGGCAATATTGGCAAATTAAAAACTGAAGTGATGGCCGAACGGGTTCGTCTGATTAATCCCGAATGCCGGGTTGAAATTATTGATGATTTCCTCAGCGTGGAGAATCTTCAGGATTATCTCACCCGTGGTTATGATTACGTGATTGATGCCATTGATAACGTACAGGTCAAAGCTGCGCTGATTGCCTTCTGTAAACGCCATAAGATAAAGGTTATTACCATCGGTGGTGCAGGAGGACAAACGGATCCAACGCAAATTCAAATTGCCGATTTAAGCCGTACCATTCAGGATCCGCTATTGGCGAAGGTGCGTTCCCGTTTACGTAAGGAATATCATTTTACCAATAACCCGAAACGTAAATTTGCGGTGGATGCGGTATTTTCCAGTCAGCCGTTAATCTTTCCACGAATGAGTGGTGATTGTGCAGTGTCGGCAAGTATGAATTGTGCTAATGGTTTTGGAGCCGCGACCATGGTCACCGCGAGTTTTGGCTTTGTTGCAGTCAGTCGGGTACTCGAAAAATTATTAAAAACCGCCTAGGGCGGTTTTTTTTTATGAAATAAATTAATTTTTTACATGCAAAATTTACCTTTCTTTTTCACTTTAAGGAGTTGCAATTTCACTGGGAAAGCGTAGGATACGCGCGCTTTTTGAAAATTATTATCAACAACAGTAAGGATACCTATGAAAAAAGTGTTTAAAATTGGTTTAATCGCTGGCGCTCTGTTGAGTTGTTCCGCCATTTCTCAAGCCGATGTATTAACTTCCGTTAAGCCACTAGGCTTTATTGCTTCATCGATTGCCCAAGGGGTTGAAAATACCCAGGTATTAGTGCCACCAGGTGCTTCTCCGCACGATTACAGCCTAAAACTCTCCGATATGCAGAAAATCAAATCTGCCGATTTGATTGTGTGGGTGGGCGAGGATATCGATGCTTTTTTAGCTAAACCGATCCAATCCGTTGATCCTGCTAAAGTGATTAACATCGCAAAAATTCCCGGAGTGCAACCATTATTGCTAAAAGCTCATCATGAACATTTTCATGAGGAAGGCGAAGAAGGTCATCAGCATGGCCATAACCACAGTCACGAGCATGAGCATGGGCATCACCACCATGATGTGGATGAAAACGGCTTAAGTGTTAACTGGCACCTTTGGTATTCGCCACAGATCAGCCGTCTTATCGCGGAGCAAATTGCTGAGAAATTAACGGTAGCTTATCCGGATAAAAAAGAGCTGATTGCGAAGAACTTAGCGGATTTTAATCAAAGCCTCAGCACACAAAGTGATAAAATTACCGCTCAATTGGCACCATTAAAAGAGAAAGGTTTCTTTGTATTCCATGATGCCTATGGCTATTTCAATCAGGCCTATGGCTTAAATCAAACCGGTTATTTCACGATTAATCCGTTAGTCGCACCGGGAGCGAAAACCTTAGCTCACATTAAGGAAGAAATCACTGAGCATCATGTCAATTGCTTGTTTGCCGAGCCGCAATTTACGCCGAAAGTGATTGAATCTTTGGCTAAAGAAACCGGGGCTAAAGTTGGACGTTTGGATCCAATTGGAGACAAGGTGGAATTAGGTGCCGGTTCCTATGCCGCATTCCTACAAGCAACTGCTGATAGCTATGCTCAATGTCTAGGTCAATAGTGATACTTTCAATGAAAAAGCCCGTAAAAACGGGCTTTTTTTATGACTTCTAATAAAATCAATGACTTAGCACTTATTTCGGGCAAAACTTTAATTTTTGAGGGGGCGTTTGTCCCATTAAAAAGCGGCATGTAAGCCGCTTGTAGATTTTTGGATTCTTATTTAGGCCACCTGGGTAAAGAAATCCCGTAAGCCAACAAGGATATTATTGACTGCCACGGTAGCTAGAATCAGCCCCATCACCCGACTGATAATTGCTGCACCGGAGTTACCAATAAAATGCTGAATACGATTGGCGGCTAGTAGCAACAGATAGGTAATCAATAACACCGTTAGCATAATTAGAGCGGTGATGAATTGATCGGTTAGATTAAAACGGTGATTGTCGGTGAGCAGTACGATTGCCATCATCGCACCGGGGGAAGCAATTGATGGTACTGCCAATGGATAGACCGCAATTTCGGTAATATTAGCCTTCATGCGAATTTCCTGTTCCGGCTTGCTATCGCCGAAAATCATGGTTAGAGCAAATAGAAACAACACCAACCCGCCGGCTATTTGGAAGGCCGGTAGCGGTACTTCCATCGCATCAAACAAGACTTGCCCGCCAATCAAGAAAAACAGCAAAATGCCTGCCGAAATCAGCACCGCATTGAGGGCGATTTTGCGGCGTTCTTCTAGAGAAAATCCGATGGTTTTAGAAAGATAAACAGGAATCGAACCAATAGGATCAATAACTGCCCACAACACCACAAATTGCACAATCAAAGAATCAAACATAAACCTTTTGCTCGATAATATGGGAAATGCCGGTATTCTATCAGAATGAAGACGATTTAGGCGGATTTTACAAAATTATTCAAAGGCTTGGCATAATCCGAGTATGCCTTGTAAGGTTTCCCCGTAATAGATTTGCGGTAGCCGTCCGCGCTGCCAAGGTGGGATAGCAGCAGCCTGGCAAAGTTTCTTAAATGTTTCGCGCGGACGATTAGGCTGATAGCGTAATCTTCCCGGATGCCCGAAACGAATGAATATTGCTTGCCGTGTAAGCGGTAGTAACAGTTGTTGCGATCCCCAACGGAACAGAATACCGTCCTGCTGTTTATGGCTTTCCAGTAGGCCTAAATTATCCGGTAACTCAAGAGAATGGCCGATATTGAGCTCTGCTGAATAATTGCAGAGATCGGTAAATTGCGGTGTGAGGTAGAGGTTATTTTGATAGCGACGAACAATCAGCTCACCCAATTGCCATTGCGGATTAGAATCCTTTTGGGCATTGATCACATTTTCAAGCAAAGCATCCAATTGTTTTTGTCCCGGCATTGATTGACCGAGACGGCTTAACCATAGACGCAATAAGGCGCGCTGACGGGCAATAGAATAAGTCTTAAAAGCATTGAGGTGAAAAACATTGGCTTGAGCAGGGCAGTGGCGATGAAAGTCTTCTTCTAGCAATTCTTCGATCAGCAGTTGGCTTTCCAAGCAATGTTTTGCGCTACGGGAAATGGCCTGATCAATGTGTCGCCAACGTTGGCGCAATTGCGGCAATATTTCATTGCGCAAAAAATTGCGCTCATAACTGCTATCTTGATTGCTTTCATCCTCAATCCAATGAAGTTTCTCCGAGAGTATAAAGTGTTCTAATTCACTGCGCGAAAAGGCTAATAATGGACGGCATAAGGGCATGCCGTACAGCGTATTTTGTGTCTGCATGGCGCTTAAACCTAAAATGCCACTGCCGCGTTTTAAGGCCAGTAAAAAGGTTTCACTTTGATCCTGTAGATGATGGGCGGTCAGTAATAATTCATCGCTTTGCCAATGTTGTTTGATGGCTCGGTAACGGGCATCTCTGGCGGTTGCCTCAATGTTCCCTGTGGTTGCAAGTGCAAGTCGTTCAATGATCAGCGGAATTTGCCATTGTTGGCATAATTCTTGGCAATGTTGTGTCCAAGCATCGGCATTACTGCTTAAGCCATGGTGGATATGGATTGCGCGGAGCGTAATTGCGGGACGTTGGCAGCGTAATTGATAACACAGCGCCAATAATGCGGTGGAATCCAAACCACCGCTAAAGGCAATTAATAACCGTTTAGCGGCGGTTGGCAATTGTGCTTGAAATTTAGCAAGCAAGGACATTAGGCGATTTTCACCGCTTTATAATCAGCGCTCGGGTTGAGAATTTCAAAGCGGGCGGCAATTGGTTGAAGTTCGTAAGATTTTAACTCAAAGGTTGTTTTCATTACGCCCATAACCGCATTGTTAGTTTTTTCAAAGGCACGGACATCATCTTCACCGTTGAGCAAATTGGCCAGGAATAGGCCGGCAATTAAATCACCCACACCAACCGGTTCGAAATTAAATTGGTAAAGTGGTCGGCTTAAATGCCAAACACCTTCAGGGGTCGCTAAAATTGTTTCAAAGGTGTCGGGATCTTGTAATTTACCGACTTTATTTAAGTGTTTTACTAATACCTTGCTGATGCCTTTTTCGACTAAAGCCTGGGCAGCACGTACCGCATCATCGAAATGATTAATTTCAAAATCACTAAGTTGGCGCAATTCTGCCAGGTTCGGTGTAATGATATCGGCTTTTGGGAGGGCTTTTTCAATCAAGCTTTCACGCACACCATTGGCCACCACACAAACTTTTTCTGCATTCGGCATCACCGGATCGCATAAATATAGCGCTTTTGGATTACGCGATTTAATGGTTGCTACCGCTTCAATGATACGATCGACCTGTTCTGCAGAGCCTAAATATCCGGAGAGCACGGCATCGCATTCGCTGAGTTTGTCGATATTATCCAAACCTTGCACGATTTCACCGATTTGTTCTTGCGGGATGACCATACCGGTCCACTTACCGTATTGAGTATGGTTGGAAAATTGTACGGTATTCAATGCCCAAACATCGATACCTAATAACTGCATCGGAAAGGTTGCCGATTTATTACCGGCAAAGCCATAAACCACATGGGATTGAATGGCGAGAACATTTTTCATTAAAAGCTCCATTTTATTGGGTTATTTATAGGGGAACAGCAACCATGAAAAAACGCGGCCTTACTGCGTTTTTTGAGTTTAGCAATAACCGTATGACATCAAACGATTATAACGACGTTCAAGCAGAGCTTCCTGGCTAAGCGGATCTAACTCGGCTAAATCATCTAACAGGCGTTGTTTTAAACTACGGGCCATTGCGGCATAGTCGCGATGAGCGCCACCAAGTGGTTCATTCACGATACCATCGATGAGCCCTAATTCTTTTAGACGGGTTGCGGTTAATCCCATCACTTCAGCTGCCGTAGAAGCTTTTTCGGCACTTTTCCATAGGATGGAAGCGCAACCTTCCGGTGAGATAACCGAGTAGGTGGAATATTGCAACATATTCACTTTATCACCAACACCGATCGCTAAAGCACCACCGGAACCGCCTTCACCAATTACAGTACAAATTACCGGAACTTTTAAGGTAGACATTTCACGCAAATTACGGGCAATCGCTTCCGATTGGCCACGCTCTTCAGCGCCGATACCCGGATATGCTCCCGGTGTATCGATAAAGGTAATAATCGGTAATTTAAAGCGTTCGGCCATTTGCATCAAGCGAAGGGCTTTACGATAGCCTTCGGGAGCCGGCATGCCAAAGTTACGTTTTACTTTATCTTTTACGGTACGGCCTTTTTGGTGACCAATCACCATTACAGGGCGACCATCCAAACGGGCTAAACCGCCGACAATCGCTTTATCGTCGGCAAAGGCACGATCGCCGGCCAACTCTTGGAAATCGGTAAATATGTGTTCGATATAATCTAAAGTATAAGGACGGTTCGGATGGCGGGCCATTTTAGAAACCTGCCACGCATCAAGATTGGCAAAGGTTTTTTTGGTCAGCTCGTCACTTTTTTTCTGTAGACGGCTAATTTCGTCGTTTAAATCAATCTTATCGTCGGAAGCCGCGCGCAATGCTTCGATTTTGGCTTCGAGTTCAGCGATAGGCAATTCGAAATCTAAATATTCTTGACTCATTTGTTATCCTAAAAATCCCTAAAAAAACGCCCGCACTTTAGCAAGAATCGGGCATTGGTGCAAATGGTTTTCACTGGTCTAAGCGGTTTGCAACCCCTTGTTTATAAACGTTCTTTCTTCAATAAGGAGAGCGCAAATAAAAAGGCTGAGCAAAGTACTACTGAAGGGCCTGCCGCGGTGTCGTAAAAAGCGGAAAGTAACAGCCCACCAAATACCGACAATTGACTGATAATTATCGCAATAATCACCATTGATTCAGGAGTCCGGGCAAAGCGGCGAGCTGTAGCGGCTGGAATAATTAAAAGGGATGTAATTATTAATGCACCGACAAACTTCATGCTTAAGGCAATGGTGAGTGCAGTTAAGATCATCAATATAAAACGCATACGTGCAATATTGATGCCTTCTACCTGAGCCAGTTCTGGTGATACCGTGGTTGCTAGTAGTGGGCGCCAACAATAAATTAATGAGCCCAATACCAAGATGACACCACCTCCGATATAAGGTAGATCGGATAATGTAATAGCTAGTAGGTCACCGAATAAATAACTCATCAGATCAACCCGTACATTTTTTAATAACCCCACGGTGACTACCCCTAAGGATAAGCAACTATGGGCAATAATGCCTAACAGGGTATCGGCAGAAAAGCTGGTTTTGCTTTCTAGATAAACCATCAGTACGGCCAATAAAATGGTGAGTATTACGATCGCCAAATAAGGATTAATTTGCAACCAAATTCCTAACGCCACGCCGAGTAATGCCGAGTGGGAGAGAGTGTCGCCGAAATAGGCCATTTTGCGCCATACCACAAAGGCTCCCAAGGGGGCAGTAATCAATGAAAGCAAGAGCCCCGTTAATAGAGCCGGAAATAATATCTCAAACATAGCATCCCCTTAGGATTGGCAATGATCGTTAGCATTACAACGACATACATCACCGTGCATATTATGGTGATGATTGTGATGATGGCTGTAAAATCCAACGTTTTGGGCGATTTGGTTGCCCCACAGCCGCATAAATGTTGGGTCATTAGAGAGCGTTTCCGGAGTACCGGCACAACAAATATGTTGATTAATGCAGAGCACTTCTTTGGAATCTGCCATAACGATATGCAAATCGTGGGAAACCATAACCACCGCGCAGTTTAACGCCTGTTGGGTTTGGTGGATTAATTGGTAGAGTTCTGCCTGACCATTGATATCCACACCCTGGGTCGGTTCATCCAGCACTAATAAATTTGGCTTATTTAAGATTGCCCGCGCCAATAACACCCGTTGCATTTCGCCTCCGGAAAGTTTTTGCATATTTTGCTCGGCCAAGTGATGAATGGATAGTTGGGTTAGTGTTGCTTCAATATCGCGCTTATTCACATCTTTGGATAAGCGCAAAAAACGACTTACGGTCAGTGGCAAACTGTGATCCAAATGAATTTTTTGCGGTACATAACCAATACGCACTTTATCGTGGTAAAGCACTTCGCCGGAACTGGGTTTTTGTAATTTTAATAGGGTTTTCAGTAGAGTGGATTTACCGCCACCGTTTGGACCAACTATCGTAATGATAGAATTTGGGTAAATTTTTAAATTGATATCGCGCAATGCGGTTTTCTCCGCAAAGATTACATTGATTTGTTTTAGCTCGATTAACGGCATTGGCGCAACAGGATTGAGACGATGAATTTGCATAGGAAACCGCCTTAAAAAATGAGCGCGTAAAATAGCCTATTTTTTTCCGATTCTCAATAAATTTCCCTTATGCTGAATATTTGAGCATAAAAATTAAGGCTTTTAAGGTAGAATGAATTTTTTTTAAAGATAGTAGTCTGATTCCCGAAAACATTTTCTTGTTAACTTGGATATTCATTAATGGTGCAACACGTCAAATTGGCCCGTGACCGGCGTAAAAGAAAATCCCGCATTAAAGCGGCGATTTTTTTTGTGTCGATCCTGTTGATCGCCAGCGGCGCGTTGCTTTCCCTGAAAGAAAGCACTAATGAAGAACCTTATGTGCAGGCTCAAGTCGAGCCGGAAGTCGTTGATAATGTACAATATCAATCTCTTACCCCTTCACAAAATAATACCGATAAACCGACTAGTACCGCCGAAAACGATGTTGATGGTGTGAAAGAAGGTGATGAGCAATTAGCCGCTAAGACAGATAAAGCGGATGATGCCACCTCCTATGACGATGACTTACAGGGGCCGGATGATGAAGTTGAGGAAGTGAAACCGGACTTTGATGAGTTAGGCAATTTACCGCAGAATGCTCAAGATGCGGTAAGCGATATTTTGGATGCCGCGGATCAGGCCATGCGCATTAATGATCAATTTAGTCACACAGTTGTGCGTGGTGATAACTTGAAAGATGTGTTGGAATTATCCGGTTTGGAAGACGACACAGCCAGTCAATTGATCGCCGCTTATCCGGAATTGAAAAATCTACGCGCCGGCCAACAATTCTATTGGATCCTCAATAAAGAGGATCAATTGGAATATTTGAACTGGTTGGTTTCCGAAAAAGAAGAACGAATTTACGAACGTAGCGCTGAAGGCAAATTTACCCGTCAAATTCTCGAGAAGAAAAGTATTTGGAAGAAAGAGGTACTGAAGGGACAAATCAACGGTTCGTTTGCTTCAGCTTTGCGTGCGCAAGGGTTGGATGGCCGTCAAATCAGCCAGTTAACCAGCGCCTTGCAATGGCAGGTCAGCCTGCAAAAATTACCGAAGGGAAGTAAATTTGCCATTTTGGTATCGCGTGAATATTTGGGCGATAAACTAACCGGCCAAGGTAACGTTGAGGCTATTCACATCCTTGCTAATGGTAAGAGCTACTATGCCATTCAAGCGGCTAACGGTCGCTATTATAACAAGCAAGGGGAAACTCTAGGTAAAGGGTTTGCGCGTTTCCCATTGCAGCGCCAAGCACGGATTTCCTCACCATTTAACCCGAATCGTCGCCATCCGGTAACCGGCCGCGTACGTCCGCACAAGGGCGTGGATTTCGCTGTATCCCCGGGCACGCCGGTAATTGTGCCGGCTGATGGGGTGATTGAAAAGATTGCCTATCAAGCCGGTGGTGCAGGGCGCTATGTGGTGGTACGGCATGGTCGTGAATATCAAACGGTGTATATGCATTTAAGTCGTGCTTTAGTACGGGCTGGCCAAGAGGTTAAGAAAGGTGAACGTATCGCTCTCACTGGAAATACGGGGATTTCCACCGGGCCGCATTTACACTACGAATTCCATATTAATGGTCGTCCGGTTAATCCGTTAACCGTGAAATTACCGGGCACATCCAGCGGTATGGCAACCGCTGAGCGCAAACAATTCTTAGTGCGTGCCAAAGAAGCGGAGCGGGTGTTGGCGCAGTAGTATCAAACGCTCCCCTGAAAATAAAAGTTTTCCGAAAAATTAATCGTAAGTCATTGATTTTATTAGGGTTCGCTTAAAAATGATATTCTCTTTAGGAATCAATGGCTTGCAATCCTTTCCCCATTAGCTTTGATGTGCTATCCTTAACCTGACTTACGAATTATTCTCATTCTTTTATGATTAAACGGCGTTATTTGCTTTTTTTATTACTTCTTTTATCCATTGTTTCCCTTTTCTTGGGCGTGAGTACGGTCAATTTGCAGGGCTTGTTAGCTTTTGACGGTAATCAATGGCAAATCTTCCTAATCAGTCGGCTGCCTCGTTTGGTGAGCATTTTAATCGCAGGTGCTTCCTTAAGTATTTGTGGTTTGGTAATGCAGCAATTGAGCCGTAACCGTTTTGTTTCGCCGACCACCGCCGGTACGATGGATAGTGCGCGACTTGGCATTTTGTTGGCCATTTTGTTTTTCCCCGGTGCCTCTATGCTATTAAAAACTACGGTTGCGGTCGCAGTTTCTTTTATGGGCACATTGCTTTTTATGAGCATTTTGTCGCGTTTAAAATTCAAGGATACGATTTTTGTGCCCCTAGTCGGCATGATGTTCGGCAATATCATTAGCGCTATTACGGCGTTTCTGGCGTATAAAGAAGATTTGTTACAAAACCTGTCCGGCTGGCTACAAGGCGATTTTTCCTTGGTTATGGCGGGTCGTTATGAATTACTTTATTTCAGTATTCCGGCGTTATTGCTAGCTTATTTGTTTGCCAATCGTTTTTCCATTGTCGGTATGGGCAAGGATTTTGCCGTGAATTTAGGACTTAATTACAACCAAGTGCTGTATTTGGGACTGTTGATTGTCGCGGTGGTGTCATCGATTATTATTGTATCGGTGGGTGTGATTCCATTTTTGGGGCTGATTATTCCAAATATCGTGACGCTTTATTTAGGCGATAATCTGAAAAAAGTGTTGTCCCATACGGCCTTGCTTGGTGCTGTGTTTGTATTGATGTGCGATATTTTAGGACGCAGCGTGATTTATCCCTATGAAATTTCGATTAATGCCGTAGTCGGGGTGTTCGGTAGCGGTATTTTCCTTTTGTTATTGTTCAAACGGTACCGACATGCTTAAGAAATCGTCCTATCAATTGATTGTGCTGAGTCTTTTGGCATTTTTCTCATTAGTTTTATATCTGGGCTACAACTTGCCGAATCGTTGGCAATACGCCTTGGAAAATCGTGCTTTATCATTGCTCGCCATTGTGATCACGGGCGCCTCTATCGCGCTGGCGACCATGATGTTTCAAACGATTGTGAATAATCGCATTCTAACGCCGAGTATTTTGGGTTTAGATTCCCTGTATTTGTTGATCCAAACAGCAATTATTTTTTTATTTGGTTCGGCCACATTATTATCGATGGATTCGATCGCACTGTTTTTATTATGCACCGGTCTGATGATGGCATTTTCTCTGTTGCTCTACCATTTCTTATTTAAGCGGGAAGATCAGAATATTTTTTTCCTGTTATTGGTCGGAATCGTGTTCGGTACTTTTTTCGGTAGCTTAACTACTTTTATGGAAGTGTTGATTGATCCAAATGAGTTCCAAATTGCACAGGATATTGGTTTTGCTAGTTTCAATCGAATTAATACGCATATTTTGTGGGTGGCGTTGGTTATTTTGCTTGCCACTATCTTATTTAGTCTGCGTTACTGGCATTATTTTGATGTATTGGCATTGGGACGGGAAAATGCCATTAATTTAGGCGTTGATCACCAACGGATTGTCAAAACCTTATTGAGTCTGGTGGCAATTTTAACCTCGGTCTCAACGGCGTTGGTTGGTCCATTGACTTTCTTGGGACTGTTGGTAATGAATGTGACCTTTGAGTTTATCGGTGATTATCGCCATCGTATTTTAATTCCGGCGGCGATGTTGTTGGCAATCATTACGTTAGTGATTGGACAATTGCTGGTTACACATTTATTTACCTTTAAAACTACCTTAAGCATCATCGTTAACTTTGTCGGCGGCGTTTATTTTATTTACTTGCTACTGCGCGCCAATAAAAAATGGGAATAAATAATGGCAATTGAAATTCGTAATATCAGCAAATGTTATGGCAATAAGACTGTTGTCGATAATGTTTCCCTCACGATTCCGGCCGGTAAAATAACTTCGTTTATTGGTCCAAATGGTGCCGGTAAAAGTACCGTGCTGTCGATTATCAGCCGTTTACTGTCGGCAGATAGTGGGGAAGTACTGTTAAATAATGAACCACTTAATCACAAAAAGAGTAGTGAAATTGCCAAACAATTAGCGATCTTGAAGCAGAGCAACAATATTAACTTGCGTCTGACTATTGAGGATTTAGTCGCATTTGGCCGTTTCCCTTATAGTAAAGGGCATCTTACAGCCGATGATCGGCAGTTTATTGATAATGCAATTGCCTATATGGATTTGCAGGATATTCGTCATCAATATATTGATAGCCTAAGTGGTGGTCAGCGACAGCGCGCTTATATTGCCATGACATTGGCGCAGGATACGGATTATATTTTATTAGATGAACCGCTAAATAATCTGGATATGAAACATTCGGTGCAAATTATGAAGGTGTTGCGCCAACTGGTGACAGAATTGCATAAAACCGTAGTAATAGTAATCCATGATATTAATTTTGCGTCTTGTTATTCTGATTACATTATTGCCATGAAAAATGGCAAATTGGTACAACAGGGTGAGGTAGCACACATCATGCAATCCTCTGTTTTACAGGATATTTACGATATGCCGATACCGATTCAACAAATCGATGGGCATCAAATTGCAGTTTATTTTCGATAACACAAGGAGAATTCGATGAAAAAAGTACTTTCCCAATTAGCTCTTTCTCTCACAGCAATGTGGGCGGTAAGCGTGCAAGCTGCCGATATTACGGTGGAAAATGCTGCCGGTAAACAGGTCGTGCCACAAAATCCACAACGTGTTGTGGTGTTGGATTTTGGTGCCGCGGATACGATCCGAGCCTTGGGAGAGACGGATAAAATTGTGGGTTTTCCGCAAAGTGGCAAAATCCCAGAGTATATTGCTGAATTTGGTGATAAAAAATTTACCAATGTGGGGGATTTAAAAGAGCAATCGCTGGAGAAAATTAATGAATTAAATCCGGATTTGATTATTGCCTCTAAACGTCAGGAAAAGATGCTCGATAAATTTAAGGAAATTGCACCGGTATTTAACTTTGAAAATGACTACAACGATTATTACGGTTCTTTCCAACAAAATGTGCGAGCCCTTGGGAAAATCTTTGATAAGCAAAAAGTAGCCGATGAGAAATTGGCTGCATTAGAAAGCAAAGTGGCACAAGTTGCACAAGATGCTAAGGGTAAAACGGCGCTGTTAGTGTTAGTCAATGAAAGCAAAATTAGCGCATTTGGTGATGGCTCTCGTTATGCTATGGTGTATCAAAAATTCGGTTTCAAACCTATTGATGAACAAATCAAATCCTCTACCCATGGTATGAGCGTGGGCTTTGAATATATCTTAGAGAAAAATCCGGATTACTTGTTGGTGGTGGATCGCACCGCGGCAATTACAGAAAAAGCCAATAATGCGCAAACCGTGTTAGATAACGAAATCATCAAACAAACTAAGGCGTATAAAAACGGCCATATCGTTTACTTGAATGCGGCTAACTGGTACTTGGCATTTGGTGGCCTACAAAGTATGGAAATTATTGCCCAGGAATTAGATTCGGCAGTTAAAAGCCACTAATTGGTGAGTTGAATTGGTTAAATAAAGACGCTTATTCCATGAATAAGCGTTTTTTTATAAGTATTAAAAAGTAAAAACCGCCAAGCTTGCACTTCGCGGTTTTTAAAATTGGATGGCGGAGGAATAGGGATTCGAACCCTAGGAGGGCGTAAACCCTCGCCGGTTTTCAAGACCGGTGCCTTCAACCACTCGACCATTCCTCCGTGATTTAAGCGGGGTGAATAATACGGATTTTCCCTTAGGTCGTCAAGGAAAGCTATGAAATTTTTGTTCAAGTGCTTATTTTTAACGCATTTTTGCAAGACAATAGCTAATAACTTCACTAACAACGCCCCTACATAATTTAGAGTTTTCTTTAAAATTAAAGCTAAGTCATTGATTTTATTAGGGTTGGCCAAAAAACTTATATTTTTTCCAAAAAAAAGCGAAACCCTTCGGTTTCGCTTTGTCTTTTTGCTAATTTTACTCTTTAGCTTGTGTCGGCACAGCGTACACATGGCTGATCGCACTATGATGACCAGCTCCGCCTTTACCATGGAAGTAATAGCGGGATTCCGTCCATTCCACGATAGGGAACGGTTCGCTGATGCTTTCATCGGCTTTTGCTTGAGTCATTGCTGCTTGTGTATGGGCCACGGCTGAAATGGTACCGCAACGGCCGTGGAATTCATATTCACTGACCCATGCTGCGGGCGTCACCGCACTTGGGGCAGCGACTGCCGGCATTGCTTCTGTCGCTTGTAGACGTTCAAGAGATTCTTGTACTTTCTTTTGTACCGATTCATTAGCCGGTTGGGTGATGAAATTTAATGCCGGTTTAGCTTCGGTTGCTTGTTCCTCCAACACAATGCCAGTCGCCGGAGTATTTAATCCCTGAGTGGGTTTTTGTTGTTGCAGTAATTCATCAACGGATAGGAAGTTATTTTCCTTCGGCGCATTGAGGGTCGTATAGTCGATCCATACTTTACCGCTAGACAATTCCGGAGAGGCTGCTGCAAACGTTAATGGCATCGGCGATTTTTCCGCACGACGACGGCGATTGTTATTCGCTGAACGTAAATGACGAGGCGTACGACGTTGGCGTTCTTGACGCGGTTTTTCGTGATTCACATTGTCATTGGAATTGTCGCTAACCGCTACAGCTTCGATCTCATTGGCAAGTGGAGCAACGGTTGCTTTTTCCACGATTTCTTCCACAGGAACAGCATTATTCGCTTGATTATCATCAATGCGTACCCGTTTGCGGAGATCACGGCGTTGACGACGCTCGCTAATGGTTTTTTCTTCGCGCTCAACAATTTCCGGCTCGGTTTGGTTGAGGTTTTCTGTATTATTCAATGCTTCTTCCACATTGCGGCGATTGCGACGACTATTGTTGCGTTCGCGGCTTACCGGTGCTTGTGGAGTATTTTCTTCAGGCACGGCTTTGTTATCATCGTTTCTAGTACGGCGATTATTATTGCGGCGTTCCTGATTATTGCGGTTATTGCGACCATTGTTGCGCGCATTGGAGTTATTGCGATTGTTACGGTTATTTTGCGGTTTTTCTTCCGCTTTTGGTTCCGCTGCAAATAAGGCTTTAATTTTGGCAATAATTTTTTCCAATAATGACGGCTCTTCAGCTTTGCGTTCTGCCGTTGGGGTTGGCGCTGCGGTCGGAATCGATAAGGAGACAGCTGCACTTTCCATTACTTGCTCAGAGGTTACGGCAGCGGTTTCAATATTACGGGAAACCAAGGACTCTTCCGGCACAAAGGTTTCATCTTTGGCCTCGTGAAGTTTGGCTAAGTTATAACTTAATTCATTGAATTCTTCGCCTTCGCGTACTCGGAACACGCTGAAGTGTGGGGTTTCCATCGCTTCGTTAGGTACCACAATAATATCCACATTGTGACGTTTCTCGATGTTGTGCACAGCCTTACGTTTTTCGTTAAGTAAGTAAGATGCGATTTGCACCGGAACGATTGTGTGTACTTGTTTGGTGTTTTCTTTTAAGGCTTCCTCCTCAATTAAACGTAGAATCGAGAGGGAAAGACTTTCATTATCACGCACTTTACCCGTACCTTGACAGCGAGGGCAAACATGGTGCGAGGATTCACCCAAGGACGGACTTAAACGCTGACGCGACATTTCCAGTAAGCCAAAGCGGGAAATGCGGCTGATTTGGATGCGTGCGCGATCTTGACGCACAGCATCGCGAATGCGGTTTTCTACTTCACGTTGATGGCGAACTGGAGTCATATCGATGAAGTCGATCACCACTAGACCACCTAAGTCACGTAAACGTAATTGACGGGCAATTTCGTCTGCGGCTTCAAGGTTAGTGTTTAGCGCAGTTTCCTCAATATCACCACCACGAGTTGAGCGGGCTGAGTTGATGTCGATAGCGGTAAGGGCTTCGGTTACATCAATGACGATAGAACCGCCGGAAGGCAAACGCACTTCGCGTTGGAAGGCGGATTCAATTTGCGATTCAATTTGATAATGACTAAAGAGCGGAACTTCGCCTTGGTAAAGTTTCACGCGATTAATGAAATCTGGACGCACCAATTTGATGTGGGATTTGGCTTTTTCGAAAACTTTTGGGCTATCAATTAAGATTTCGCCAATATCACGACGCAAATAGTCTCGAATTGCACGAACGATTACATCGCTTTCTTGGTGAATAAGGAATGGAGCCGGACGGCTTTCGGACGCCTGTTTAATTGCTTCCCAATGATGTAATAATACTTTTAAGTCCCATTGTAATTCTTCCGGCGATTTACCTACGCCAGCAGTTCGCACGATAAGGCCAACGCCTTCCGGTACATCCAAAGAACTTAAGGCTTCTTTTAATTCGATACGTTCGTCGCCCTCGATGCGACGGGAAATACCGCCGGCGCGAGGGTTATTTGGCATGATGACTAAGTAACTACCGGCAAGTGAAACGAAAGTAGTAAGAGCCGCGCCTTTATTGCCGCGCTCCTCTTTATTTACTTGAACGATAACTTCTTGGCCTTCTTTAAGCACATCGCGGATATTTGGACGGCCTTGGAAAACATAATCAGCCGGAAAATATTCGCGGGCAATTTCTTTTAATGGTAGAAAACCGTGACGTTCGGCACCGTAGTCAACAAAGGCTGCTTCTAAACTCGGCTCAACGCGAGTGATCTTACCTTTGTAAATGTTGGCTTTTTTTTGTTCATGGCCCGGACTTTCAATATCCAGGTCGAATAACCGTTGGCCATCGACCAAGGCTACGCGCAACTCCTCTTTTTGAGTCGCGTTGATTAACATTCTTTTCATTGTCAATTTCTCTTTTAATTTAAAAGTCTTATGACTGCAAGTGCATTGGTCTTCGCCATCGACCTCGTGTTTCTCGCGAACAGTCAATCTCACGACTGTGTGTTGCTGGGTGCATTGAGAGCGTTACTAAATAGTCAAAAGCTATTTTCCGTAAAACAAAACGATGTGTGACACGTTTTGCAAGAGGCGCTTGAGTTATAAGAAAATATATTGATTTGCAATGTCTTATGCCATTCGCTGCATTGCTTTTAAATCAACGGCGGGTGTACTTTTCGTTAGCATAATTTGATGCACGGAAAGACGCGCTATTATCCACATTAGAGGGGAAATTGGCAAGGTGATTATTACTATAGTCGGCCGCCTTGTGATATGATTCGCGCGAATTTTTTACAGGTAAATTTAAATGACCGAAAAACAAACAAAAATTGTAAATCAAACGGTAAAAATGCTTCAAATTTCCGAGGATGAAGCGGGACAGCGCATTGATAATTATCTATTGGCTAAATTAAAAGGTGTACCGAAAAGCCTTATTTATCGCATTTTACGTAAAGGTGAAGTGCGGGTAAATAAAGGGCGGATTAAGCCGGAATATAAACTACAAAGTGGTGATGTTGTGCGTGTACCGCCGGTACGTGTTGCAGATAAGGGAGAGGCGCCGATATCAAAAAATTTAAATAAGGTCGCTTCTTTGGAAAGCCAGATTATTTTTGAGGATGATTGTCTGTTGGTGCTGAATAAACCCTCTGGTATTGCCGTACATGGCGGTAGTGGTTTGAATTTTGGCGTGATTGAGGCATTGCGGGCATTACGTCCAGAAGCGCGTTTTTTAGAGTTGGTGCATCGCTTGGATAGGGATACTTCAGGTATTTTATTGATCGCTAAAAAACGTTCCGCGTTGCGTAATTTGCATGAACAATTACGCGTAAAAACGGTACAAAAGGACTATTTGGCCTTGGTGCGCGGGCAGTGGCAATCCCATGTTAAATCGGTACAGGCTCCATTGTTGAAAAACGAATTAGCTAGCGGCGAGAGAATTGTAAAAGTGAGCGAGCAGGGCAAACCATCAGAAACCCGTTTTTCTATTGAAGAACGCTATGCAAATGCCACTTTAGTAAAGGCTTCACCAATAACCGGTAGAACCCATCAGATCCGAGTTCATTGTCAATATGCAGGCCATCCGATAGCACTAGATGATAAATATGGTGAGTCAGAATTTGATGCTCAAATGCGAGATTTTGGGCTTAATAGGTTGTTTTTACACGCTTTTTCTATTCGGTTTGAACATCCTAAGAGTGGCGAGATATTACGTTTAACAGCTCCCTTAGATAAAACGATGAAACTTGTGTTACAAAAGCTACGGGAAAATCAATAGACAATATAAGGCTTTATTGTTATATTCGCGACCGGAGACAGCAAGTTTCTATCATTAAATCAAACTAATAACAAAGGATAGCAAAATGGCAAAAGGACAATCTTTACAAGATCCTTACTTGAACGCACTACGTCGTGAGCGTATTCCCGTTTCAATTTATTTAGTAAACGGTATTAAATTACAAGGTCAAATCGAATCTTTCGATCAATTTGTGATTTTATTGAAAAATACAGTGAATCAAATGGTGTACAAGCACGCAATTTCTACAGTTGTACCAGCTCGTTCAGTATCTCACCATAATAACAATGCTCATCAAAATAACGTAGCTGATGCTAGCGAACAAAGTGAACCTCAGGCTGAATAAGTTACCATAATGAGCCAAACTCAAATTATCAATGCGGTTGAAAATGCAAATGTTTCGACCGCATTTTCTTTGTCTTCAATGTCAATGGAAACAGCGATTGCTGTTCAAGTTTGGTTTGACAAAGAAAATAACGATGATTTACAGGAATTTTTACTGCTAGCTGAGTCAGCTAAGGTAAATGTCCTGCAAATAATGACAACCCGTCGTAATGTTCCACAGGCGAGATATTTTGTTGGTAGCGGGAAAGCAGAGGAAATTGCAGATGCGGTACATCAGCTTGATATTTCGGTTGTTTTGGTTAACCATCAGTTGACACCAGCTCAGACTCGTAACTTAGAGAATCTTTGCCAATGTCGCGTAATCGACCGAACAGCCCTCATTTTGGATATTTTTGCTCAGCGTGCTCGTTCCCACGAAGGGAAATTACAGGTTGAGCTAGCTCAGTTAAAACATTTATCTAGCCGCTTGGTTGGAAGAAAAACCGGGCTTGATCAGCAAAAAGGTGCAGTCGGTTTACGCGGACCGGGGGAGACTCAATTAGAAACGGATCGTCGTTTAATCAAAGTACGTATTGCTCAATTACAAAATAGGCTAGCCAAGGTAGAAAAACAACGCAATCAAAATCGTCAAACACGGCAAAAAGCCGATATTCCCACAATTTCTTTAGTGGGATATACCAATGCGGGTAAATCCACACTATTCAATTTTATTACGCAAGCTAATGTGTATGCGGCTGATCAACTTTTTGCTACCTTGGACCCCACATTAAGACGCCTGCAAATTCAAGATGTTGGTACGGCCATTCTTGCCGATACGGTAGGCTTTGTGCGTGATTTACCCCATGATCTGGTTTCGGCGTTTAAATCGACTTTACAAGAAACTGTGGAAGCTAGTTTGTTATTGCACATTATTGATGCTTCAGATAATCGTAAGTTAGAAAATATCGAAGCTGTCAATTCGGTATTGGAAGAAATTAAAGCGGACAACGTGCCTGTGTTGCTGGTATATAACAAGATAGATTTATTGGAAAATGTTGCACCGCATATTGAATATGATGACGAAAACAAACCGGTTGCTGTATATCTTTCGGCTCATTCTGGGGGCGGGATAGCTCTATTGCTCGAGGCGATTAAAGTACGTTTAACAAATGAGATTCTTTCTTTTACGCTCACTTTACTTCCGCAAGAAGGTAAAATTCGTCATGCACTTTACCAGTTAGATAGCATTTGTGAGGAAAAGATCTCAGATAAAGGCGAATTTATTCTGCGGGTGAGAGTCGATAAAGTTGAATGGCTCAGACTGTGTAAACAATTCCCTCAACTATCTGAAATTATTTACTAATTCCGTACTGCTTTAGTTTATTAGCTATTGCTGTGTGTGATACGCCTAAACGCTGTGCTAATTTTCTTGTACTTGGGTATTCTCGGTAAAAGGCGCGTAGAATATTTGCTTCATATCCATCCATAATTGCTTGTAAGCTTAGGCCTTCGAATTGTCCTGTTTCAATTGTGGTATGCTCAGGTGCTGAAATTGATAAGACTTTATTGTCTAACGGGGCATTTCCTGACAGAGAACAGGCTTGATAGAGTGTATTGTAGAGTTCACGAACATTTCCTGGCCAAGTTTGTTGCTGTAATAGATGAATAAACTCTGCGGAATAAGTTGGCTTTGGGATGTTCAGTTGTTGAGATATTTGAGTTAAAAATATTTCACTTAGTGGGACTATATCCTCAATTCGTTGGCGCAACGGTGGAATATTTATACGTAAGACATTAAGTCGATGGAATAGATCTAGACGGAGTTTTCCCTGTTCAAGTAGCGTTTCAGGGGATTCCTGCATGGTGCAAATGACCCGTACATTGGCATGGTGCTCTTGCTCTTCTCCAACTCGACGAAAAGAGCCATCAGTTAGAAAACGCAAGAGTTTAGCCTGTAAATTTAATGAAAGTTCCACGACCCCATCGAGTAATACACTACCGCCATCCGCGTATTCGAAGAAACCGATAGTTTGGCTATTTCCGACTTTACGGCCAAACATTTCACTTTCTGCATCATTATCGGGTAATCCGGCACAGTTTACTGCGATAAACTTATGGTCTTTACGCAATCCGCTCCAATGACATGCCTTTGCTAACAGATCCTTACCTGTTCCAGTTTCGCCTTGAATAAGTAACGGCACATCAAACATTGCGAATTTTTTTGCATTATCCACAGTTCTTTTCATTTCCGGACTTTGCGTTACAAAGCAGGCGAAGGGATTTTGAGGATCAAATTCAAAAGACATAATGGCTCCAATTTCAAAGGAGCCGTTATCATATCCTGCATTACATAGGGTGTAAATTTTTATTGACGTTAAACTGAATTTTCTAGCCAACGTTGCCAACATTGATAAATAAATTGTCGTTCAGAGACAAATTGATTTTCTTCAACGATAGGCGGGTGGCCAAGTAAATTGAGTTGATGAATTTTGTTACGCATAGCCGTGTAAGCATTTTTTAAGGCTTCACCTTCATCTTGCAGTATGATGTTTTGTTCCACCATTGAGTCAAATATTCTGACATTATCTGACCAACGGGTAAGTAGTGGATTTTTTGGTGCATGAGCTAGCATTAAATATTGGGCGATAAATTCAATATCGGTAATGCCACCACGATCAGTTTTGAGATTGAACTGATCTTTTGACGAGTGGGATAAATGCTCATACATTTTTTGCCGCATTTCTATGACGTCCTGTGTAAGTTTATTTATATCGCGTGGAGTCATAAGTACGCGTTGACGGATTTCAGTAAATTGATGTTGTAAATGTGCTTCTCCATAAACACTGCGAGCTCTTACCAATGCTTGGGTTTCCCAAGTCCAGGCTTCATTGAGTTGATAGTTCTCAAACGCCTGGAAAGAACAGCCTAAAAGTCCGGCATCACCGGATGGGCGCAGCCGCATATCCACTTCATAGAGTACCCCTGCACTAGTATTTAGACTAAAAATACTGACAATTTTTTGTGCCAAGCGAAGATAGAATTGGTTGTTATCAATACTTTTCTTTCCCCCGGCAGTAAAGCCAGGTAGTGGCTGGTAGAGGAAGACTAAATCTAAATCCGATTTATAACCTAATTCTAGGCCGCCCAGTTTACCGTAACCTACAACTAAAAAGCCTTTTTCATCAGGCTTGTCCAGTAATGCCTCAGGAACACCAAAACGCCGACTGACTTGTTCCCAGGCAAAATTAACTACTGCGCCAATAATTGCTTCAGCCAGATAGGTTAGGTGATCACTTACTTTCATTACCGGTAGTACACCGAGAATGTCAGCTGCAGCAACTTTTAACAACATCATTTGTTTAAATTGGCGTAACCCATCGATAAATAGTTCTTCATCATCGGGTGGTAAACGTAATAAATAGCGAGTTAATTCGGCAGAGTATTCATTTAAGGGCAATGGGTTACGTAATGCCTGAGCATTTAATAGTTCGTCTAATAGAATTGGATGACGGGCCAATTGTTCGGCGATCATTGGTGAATGAGAGCAGAGTTCAATTAATTGAGTTAGCGCCGGTGGGTTTTCTTGCAATAATTCTAAATAAGTTGTTCGGCCTGCTATTTTATCAATGAGATTGAGAATTCGAGGCAGTAGGGTATTGTAATCCGTTTGAAGAAATATCAAATTTAGTAATGTTGGCATTAATCGGGTTAACACTTCGCGTCCGCGGTGCCCAATAGCCCGGCGGGCTAGTGACAGATTAAATAGTTGTAGCTTCTCCGCTAATTCTGCCTGGTGGTCTTGTTCGACACCATTCTCAGTCAGAATTTGTAAAATCTCCGTTTGATCTGCGTCTAAAAATCCTGCCCATTGTTCGGTTTCATTATTATCTTCCTTCTCTTCTCCGATCAGCCCATTAAATACATCTCTTACGTTTTTTTGATGCTGTTGCAAGGTGTGATAAAAGCCCTCCCAGTTTGCAAACGGTTCGGAATGCATCGTGATATTCTGATATTCGTCGAAATAGCTATACTGTTTGCATCCTAGGATCAGGCGGGAGCGGTCAAGCTGATTATCAGGTAATACCTGAGTTTGTTGGTCATCAATAGCTTGTAGTAGGTTTTCTACTCGACGTAAAAAAATATATGCGGCTCGTAAGGCTTGTTCCTGCTCTGCAGAGATTAATGATAATCGGCTTAATTCTGGCAAGATATTGAGTAATGAATGCTGTTGTAAGGCATTTTCTCGTCCACCACGAATCAGCTGGAAAACCTGTACGATAAATTCAATTTCGCGAATACCGCCAGCACCAAGCTTAATATTATTGATTAGTCCGCGTCGGCGAACTTCACGGGCTATTTTATTTTTCATTTCCCGTAAAGCCTGAATAGCACTGAAATCAATGTAACGACGGTATACAAAAGGTCGTAGTAATTTCTGTAAAATTAATGCTTGTGGATCATTTTCTTTTAGTCCAAGAACCCGCGCTTTAATCATTGCATAGCGTTCCCAATCCCGTCCTTGATCTTGGTAGTATTGTTCCAGGGCTGAAAAACTTAAGGCTAATGCTCCATTATCTCCAAAGGGACGTAATCGCATATCGGTACGGTAAACGAAGCCCTCTGCAGTAAATTGATCTAATGCATTAATTAAGCGCTGCCCTAGACGAGTAAAGAATTTTTGGTTATCCACTGCGCGTCGTCCACCAGAGGTTTCTCCGGCTTGCGGATAAGTAAAAATTAAATCAATGTCGGAAGAAAAATTAAGTTCTTTTCCGCCTAATTTCCCCATTCCTAAAATATAGAGTTGTTGCGGGTATCCATTATCATCAAGCGGAGTCCCCATTTCCTCACAGGCTTTTTGGTATAGCCAATCACGAGCACCAATAATCAGGGCTTCGGCAAGTTCAGACAGTTGAATAAAAATTTGTTCAACGGTAGCTAAGTTTAAGCTTTGACAAAAACTTAATTTTGCCATTTCCTGATAACGGAAGTAGCGTAAATTACGATATAGCTCATCCTCATCAATTACATCATTTAAGATAATTGCTAGACGTTGTGAATAATTATCGCAATCGGCAAATGTTGGCGGAGACTTTAACCATTGTGTTAATTGAAATTCTTGGTTGGTAGTGTTTGTTGGATTGAGCGGGCGGCTAAGAAATTTTTGCAAAAAATCTGACATGGCAATGGCATAGCCGATTTGTTGTAAAGGGCTATTGACTGCTATATGAGATAATTGATTAAGATACCCTTTTTGCTGTGATTCAGGGAGTAATTCAATGAGTTGGATGAGTTTTTCTTCAATAAGCGCAGTCGTGATTTCCATTACCTTGTCCTTTTAAATATTTTTTACCCTTTCCAATACCGATGTTAATGCATTTTCAGGGGCTAAACTATCCAGCCATTGTAGTTCACTAGACCAACCACGCAACCAGGTAATTTGCCGTTTAGCTAGTTGGCGGGTTGCGCAAATGCCGCGGAAAATAGCTTCATCAAGATTGTAATCACCGCGCAGGTGTTCCCACATTTGGCGATAACCAACACAGCGAATTGATGGAAGGTCGATATTTAAATCATTTCGCTGATAGAGTGCTTTTACTTCATCTAGAAAGCCCAATTCCATCATTTTATGAAAACGTTGCTCTATGCGTTGATGCAAAACTCTTCTTTCAGCCGGAGCGATAGCAAATTGTAAAAAGTGATAAGGGAGCTCTTCTCCCTTTTGTTCGGTTAAGGTTGTAAGACTTTTTCCGGTTAAATAAAAAACTTCCAATGCTCGATTAATGCGTTGACTGTCATTTGGATTGATACGCAAAGCTGATGTTGGATCAATTTGTGCCAACTCTTGATGCAACGTCGGCCAACCTAGTTTCTCGGCTTTCTCACTAATTTCCGCTCTCACCACCGGATCGGCTGAAGGTAAAGGTGAAAGGCCTTCAATTAAGGCTTTGTAGTAGAGCATAGTGCCACCGACTAGCAATGGGATCTTACCTTGAGCAACAATATCATCCATTTCCCGTAAGGCATCAGTGCGAAAGTTCATTGCAGAATAACTTTCGGCAGGATCCAAAATATCAATGAGTCGGTGTGGCGCTAAGGCTAATTCAGCCTTGCTGGGCTTGGCAGTACCAATGTCCATGTCCTTATAAATCAAGGCCGAATCAACGCTAATTACTTCAACAGGTAGCGCTTGACGTAGTGCGATGGCTAAATCCGTTTTTCCCGAAGCTGTTGGCCCCATTAAAAAAAGTGCTGTCGGTTTATTCATAGTTTTTCAAGTAGCGGTGTCCAGTTTATCGGATGCAATAGTTCTTCAGGGAGATGCTGTCCACTTTGTTGTAAATGTTCCGTTTCACCGAGTAGAGCGATTGCATCAGGTAATTCATGAATTGGCTTAAAATCGATTAATAAGCACAATTGCTCAAGAAAAGCATTTTTTTCGTGATGGTCATTTAATAGTGTAACAATACAGTGTTGTAAATTTTGTTGGCGTAATAGCTGTGGAACCCGATTGAGGGTTAGACGGTATTGGTCTGCATTAGCAATAAATTCAAAACCATGACGTTGAAATTCTTCTGCTAGTTGCTGCCAACGGGAAAACTGTTGTTTATCCAAGCGAAATACTAGAGGGATCAACAAGGCTTGTTGGGGGATCTGTTTCTGCTTAAACCAAAGCTGACAATGCCATTGTTGCAGTTTTTGAATGGATAGCAAATAACAGTATTGCTGGCGACGTAATAATAGTGCCTGTTGTTCAATAATTGCTAAAAGATGTAAATGTCCGCCGGTTTCCGTTGAAGTGGAAGAGGGCGTTATGAGTGATGGTGTGAGCGTACTTTCACTCTCTTTATCTTTCACAGTAACCGTGTGTTCGTTAGAAAGAGCAGGGCTCCCCTTGTCCAAGTAGGAAGGGATAGCGCTATCAGAAACCGTGACTGTGGATGTATTTAAAAGCTCCGCGTATAAATGTTGTTCTTTTTTGCTTGGTACACTTGGTTTATGGAAATGCGATGATGTTGAAAATATATCTGTTTTCTTAAGAGGTGCCTTGGATTCAGGCGGTCGGGTAAAAATATTTTCGCCCGCGGCCGCACGGTTACCTTTACTAGCCCATTGTGGGGCAGGCTCTCGAATTTCATTCACTGTGTAAGGTAATTGCGTTTGCTGTTGCAAAGCATTACTAATGCCTTGGCAGATAAAATCATGAATTAGGCGGGCTTGATGGAAACGAACCTCATGCTTAGTTGGATGTACATTTACATCTACTTCATGCGGATTCAGATCTAAAAATAGTATAAATGCCGGATATTGCTCGGTGCTTAAATAATCACCGTAGGCCTGCTTAATGGCGTGGTTGATTACCTTATCGCGCACCATACGACCGTTGATATAGCAATAGGCTAAATCATTTTGCGCACGGTTGAATTGTGGTTCAGCTACCCAACCGGATAAATGTAGATCACCGTGGCGCCAGTCAATGCGTAATGCATGGGAGACAAAAGTATCACCACAAATTGCTGCAACTCGTTTTAGTTGTTGTTCTGGCGTAACGGCAGGACGGTATTGGCGAACGATTTTGCCGTTATGGCTGAGGTTGAAAGCAATATTGAATTTGGCTAAGGCAATACGGCGAATAACTTCATCAATATGGGCAAATTCGGTTTTATCGGTACGTAGGAATTTACGGCGAGCAGGTGTGTTAAAAAATAAATTGGCGACTTCCACCGTACTACCGACAGGATGGGCGGCCGGTTTGATAACCGCCTGCATATCTCTTCCTTGCACATAAACCTGCCAGGCTTCTGTTTGTTCGGCGGTACGTGAGGTTAGCGTGAGACGGGAAACCGAGCTAATGCTGGCGAGTGCTTCGCCACGAAATCCCAAACTTAGAATGGCTTCTAAATCATCGGCGTCACTAATTTTGCTTGTGGCATGGCGGGCTAACGCTAATGCTAATTCATCTTTAGTAATACCACAGCCATTATCACGCACTCGAATTAATCCTGCGCCACCGTTTTCAATATCAATTTCAATTTTTGAGGCGCCGGCATCCAGGCTGTTTTCTACCAATTCTTTCACAACCGAGGCAGGCCGCTCAACGACCTCTCCAGCAGCGATTTGATTGGCCAATTGTGGAGAAAGAATACGGATTGCCATTATTTTTCCTTGAGCTTAATTTTTTGTCCGGCGATCACTTTGCCATTTTTCAATTGCGGATTTAATTTTAACAATCGAGCTGCCGGCAAATTATATTGACGGGCTACAGCGTAGAGCGTTTGATCCTTCTCGACAACGTGATAATTGGGAATTTTTTTAGCGGCAGATTTATCTTCTTTCTGTGGTGTCGCTTCGACAATTTTAGAATCTTTTTTACCTGCCTTATTTTTGTTTTTCTCGTCTTTGATATCCTTGTTTGGCTGATTTTTCTTCTCGTCAGTGGATTTAGGCGGAGTGCTATTTTTTCCGTTATCCGGAATTTTCAAAGTTTCGCCAACCCACAATTCATTGCGTTTTAAATTATTCAAACGAACGATATCAGCAGTTTTAACCTGATATTTATTGGCCAAAAGACCAAGATTTTCACCTTTTTTCACCTGATGACGCAGACCACTGTCTTTAATTGTCGGTTCTTCTTTATCTTTTTTATCCTTTTGGACATCTTCAGATTTACTGTTGGTAGCTTTAGCTTCTTTTTTATCTTGAGTTTTTGCATTGGCGGGTATTTTTATAGTCTCGCCAATCCACAATTCCTTACGTTTTAATTTGTTGAGCGCAACGATATCAGCCACCTTGACACCATATTGGCTGGCGAGTGAGCCTAAACTCTCACCGTTTTTTACCTTGTGTTTGATGATTTGGTCGGCGCTGTTGTTTTTGCCGTCTTTGGAAGTGTCATTATCTGTCGATGACTCATCATCTAATGCAACGATAGATTTTAAATTACCGTTGCGATAGTTCACTAAGCCTTCATAAATCATATAGGCAATGCGGCGCCGATAGGCCGGCGTATTGAGCTTTTGCTCTTCTTCCATATTCGATAGAAAACCCGTTTCCACTAATACGGAAGGTATATCCGGTGAGCGTAATACACCGAGGCTGGCGTGTTGTGGCGTGTTGCGCGACAGTGAGGTAACACGGGCAAAACGACGTAAAATATTGTTGCCTAATTGGTAACCGGTACGTTGGCTGTGACCGAATTGCAAATCTAATACGGTTTGATCCAAGTATTTATCGTTGTTATGCGATAGCACTTTACCTGCGCCGCCTAATAATTCGGAGCGTTTTTCATCATCCTCTAGCCATTGACCCATTTCATCATTAGCTCGGCGATTCGATAATACCCATACGGAGGCACCGCGTAAGGCTGGATTTTCTGAGGAGTCAGCATGAATGGAAATGAGAAAGTTGGCCTTATACTTACGTGCGATTTCCGAGCGTTCCGGGACGGAAATATAATAATCACCACGGCGGGTTAGAACGCCTTTAAAATTTGGATCTTTATCAAGTAAGGCCTTTAATTCACGAGCGATCGATAGAGTGATGTTTTTTTCGTAAATTTTTAAATTACGCCCGATTGCGCCAGGATCTTTACCGCCATGACCAGGATCAATGGCAATGATCCAAGGGGCCGCGTTTACGGAAATGGAAAACAGCGCCGTTAAGGCGCCGAGTAGAAAAAAGAATTTTGCTTTCATGAATCTTAAAGTTCGCTAATAATCTGATGCCCGAGCTCAGTTTGAGCAACCGCTCGCAGGGAGCGAGCATCATCTACATAATCAAGAAAAAGTTCTAAATCGGCCGACGGTAGCAATTCGCCGCCCTTTTCCGGCCATTCCAAAATGCATATCGCGCCCTTATCGAAATAATCACGAATGCCCATGTATTCAAGTTCCTCAGGGGAGGCAAGACGATAGAGATCAAAATGATAAATCGCCTTATCAGCAATTTGATATTCTTCCACAAGGGTATAGGTTGGGCTTTTTACATTACCTGCAAATCCTAAGCCTTGAATCATGCCGCGGGTAAATGTGGTTTTGCCCGCACCTAAATCGCCATGTAAATAAATCACCACTGCGCGAGGACTGGCTTGAGCCATCACGATTTGTGCCAAATGCTTGGCAAAACGGCGCATAGTGACTTCATCGGGCAGGTATTGGGTAAATTCATTCATGGTGATATTAAACATGGAAAAAAGTGGCTGAATTCTATCGTATTTTGGTTGTTTATTTAAGGGATTTTAAGTGATGGAGCGGAAAATTTCCTAGCGATTTGCCAAATAAATAAAATGTCACATTTATTTTGGGTTTTTAAAATGAATACTAATAAAATCAATGACTTACGCATTATTTTAGAGAAAATTCCGAAAAACAATAGGGCGTTTGGATGTCACGTTTTGAGTTAATGGAGTTTTAACAGAGAAATTGGAGCGGGAAACGAGGCTCGAACTCGCGACCCCGACCTTGGCAAGGTCGTGCTCTACCAACTGAGCTATTCCCGCGGAGAGAAGACAGACTAGAGATTGGAGCGGGAAACGAGGCTCGAACTCGCGACCCCGACCTTGGCAAGGTCGTGCTCTACCAACTGAGCTATTCCCGCTTTGCGTCTGTGTAACGGGCGCTCATTATACGAATATTTGCGCCCCGTGCAAGGGCAAAAATGCATAATAATGCAGGTTTGCCGAAAAATTCATCAATTGAGATTTAAGAAGTGCTCGCGATAGTAAGCTAATTCTTTGATGGATTCACGAATATCGTCTAATGCCAAATGTGTGTTTTGTTTGCTAAATCCATCCAATATTTCCGGTTTCCAACGGCGAGCTAGTTCTTTTAAGGTGCTGACATCAAGGTGGCGGTAGTGGAAATAATCAGCTAATTCAGGCATATATTTGAATAAAAAGCGTTTATCCTGTGCCACACTATTGCCACAAATTGGCGAGCAACCTTTATCAACATAGCGTTTTAAAAAATCCAATGTTTGTAATTCAGCCGCCCGTTCGGTTAGGCGGCTTTGCTTAACCCGTTCAATGAGGCCATTAGCGGTGTGGGTTTTGACACACCAGTCGGACATTTTGTTGAGTAGAGCATCATCTTGGTGAACAGCTAAAACCGGACCTTCGGCTAAAATATTGAGATCCTTATCGGTCACGATGGTGGCGATTTCGATGATACGTTCGGATTCAGGATCCAGTCCGGTCATCTCTAAGTCAATCCAAATCAGATTTTGGTTATCTAATGGCATAATTTCAGGTATCCTTATGGCAATTTTAAACGCTAGCTATTGTAGCCAAAAACAGGTTAAAAAACGATTCCACTTTATGAGCAAACGTAAACTGACCCAAAATCAAACCCGCCGAATTCGTTCGAATAATGCCAAAGCATTGCATCGCCATCGTCAACAAAAAGAACCACAATGGGCCGATGAAATGCTCGGCCCGACCCAAGAGGGAATAGTCGTTTCCCGTTATGCGATGCATGCCGATATTGAAGATGAGCGAGGAGAATGTTTTCGCTGTAATTTACGTCGTACGCTGAGCTCATTAGTGGTGGGGGATCGCGTTATTTGGCGTAAGGGCAATGAGCAGCTGCAGGGCGTGAGCGGAGTTGTTGAAGCGATTCATCCACGCCGTAATGAAATTTCCAGACCGGATTATTATGACGGTTTAAAACCTATCGCAGCTAATTTGGATCGCATTATTATTGTCTCGGCGGTGTTGCCGGAGCTGTCCTTAAACATTATCGATCGTTATTTGGTGGTTTGTGAAAATGCCGGTATTGAACCCTTAATCGTAGTAAATAAAGGCGATTTGTTGAGTAGCGAACAAGAGCATGAAGTGGAGAATCTATTACAGATTTATCGCGATATCGGCTATCAAACCTTAATTATTTCGGCGGAAACCGGTAAAAATATGGATAAGTTGATAGGTTTTTTAAGTGAGGGCACAGCGATCTTCGTCGGCCAATCAGGCGTGGGTAAATCTAGCCTGATCAATCATATTCTGCCCGAAGAGACTGCACAGGTCGGAGAAGTCAGTGAGATATCAGGCCTAGGGCAGCATACAACTACGGCATCCCGATTATATCATTTGCCGAATGGTGGACATTTAATTGACTCTCCGGGAATTCGGGAATTTGGTTTGTGGCATTTGGATGCGACGCAAATTACCCAAGGATATCGTGAGTTTCAATATGTTTTAGGTAGCTGTAAATTTAGGGATTGCAAGCATTTGGATGATCCCGGCTGTGCGTTGCGTGAAGCTATGTTAGCAGGAAAAATTTCGGCATTGCGCTACGATAACTATCATCGTTTAATCGCAGGCTTAAATGAGACCCGTTCACAGCGGCATTTTTCTACAAATTAACCAAATATAGTTTAAATTGTCAGCGGTTTTTTTCTTTCTGGTGAAATTCCTTGATTCTTTGCCATTTAACAAGGATACTATGGCTATTTTCTATAGCAGGTTTTCAAAATTTAACCATTATCAATTAGAGGTAACATTATGTTCTCAAAAGATGTCGAAATTACAGCACCTAACGGTTTGCATACTCGCCCTGCCGCACAATTTGTGAAAGAAGCCAAAGCCTTTGCTTCTGATATTACCGTCACCTCTGGCGGTAAAAGCGCCAGTGCAAAAAGCCTGTTCAAACTGCAAACTTTGGGGCTAACCCAAGGCACTGTAATCACCATCTCGGCAGAAGGTGACGATGAACAGCAGGCCGTTGAGCATTTGGTCGCGTTAATCCCGACTCTTGAGTAATCAACAACAAATACAGCCATAAACCCTGCGGTTTATGGCTTTGTTTTATAATCACTTATTATCTCGGAAGGTTACTATGATCTCAGGTATTCCCGCTTCTCCTGGCATTATCTTTGGTAATGCGTTGGTTCTTAAAGAAGAACAAATCGTTCTTGATACACAAAAAATCACTGATGAGCAAATCGATGCTGAAATTGCCCGTTTCTATGAAGGCCGTAAAGCTGCTGTAGAGCAGTTGAGTTCTATCAGAGATCGTGCGTTAGCGTCATTGGGCGAAGAAAAAGCGGCCATTTTTGAAGGCCACTTAATGATTTTGGAAGATGAAGAATTAGAAGAAGAAATCATTGATTACTTGCGTTCTCATAAAGTAAATGCCGGTGTTGCTGCAAGCAAGATTATTGATCAGCAAGTCGCAATGTTATCGGAAATTGATGATGAATATTTGAAAGAGCGTGCCGGTGATATTCGTGATATCGGTAATCGTTTGATTAAAAATATCCTCGGTATGAAAATTGTCGATCTCGGTGATATTAATGAAGAGGTTATTTTAGTCGCTTACGACTTGACACCATCGGAAACTGCACAGCTAAATTTAGATAAAGTGCTTGGCTTTATTACCGATATTGGTGGTCGTACATCCCATACCTCCATCATGGCGCGTTCTCTTGAATTACCGGCAATTGTGGGTACTAATAATGTAACCCAGTTAGTCAATAATGGTGATTTCTTAATTTTAGATGCAATTAACAATCAGGTTTATGTGAATCCGAGCGATGAGAAAATTGCCGAATTAAAAGCCTTAGAAGTTAAATTAGCCGAAGAAAAAGCCGAGTTGGCCAAATTGAAAGATTTACCAGCGATTACTTTAGATGGACATCGTGTCGATGTAGTAGCAAATATCGGAACTATTCGTGATTGCGAAGGCGCAGATCGTAATGGTGCTGAAGGGGTTGGCCTCTATCGTACGGAATTCCTATTTATGGATCGTGATCAGTTACCGAGCGAAGAAGAACAGTTTATTGCTTACAAAGAAGTGGTAGAGGCAATGAATGGTCGTTTGGTGGTATTGCGTACCATGGATATCGGTGGAGACAAGGAATTACCGTATTTGAACTTGCCGAAAGAAATGAACCCATTCCTAGGTTGGCGCGCAGTACGTATTGCATTAGATCGTCGTGAAATTCTGCATGCCCAACTGCGTGCAGTATTGCGCGCTTCCGCATTTGGTAAATTGGCGGTGATGTTCCCGATGATTATTTCCGTGGAAGAAATTCGCGAATTGAAATCAGTGATCGAAACTTTGAAATCTGAATTACGTCAAGAGGGCCATGCCTTTGATGAAAATATTCAAGTCGGCGTCATGGTAGAAACGCCATCTGCAGCAGTTAATGCTAAATTCTTAGCCAAAGAAGTGGATTTCTTCAGTATTGGTACCAACGATTTAACCCAATATACCTTGGCAGTGGACCGCGGTAACGAATTGATTTCCCATCTTTATAATCCAATGAGTCCATCGGTTTTAGGCTTAATCAAACAGGTTATTGATGCGTCCCACGCAGAAGGTAAATGGACCGGCATGTGCGGCGAGCTTGCCGGGGATGAACGGGCGACCTTATTATTACTAGGTATGGGCTTAGACGAATTTAGTATGAGTGCTATTTCTGTACCGCGTATCAAGAAATTGATTCGTGGTGTAAATCATCAAGCGGTGAAACAATTAGCAGCGCAGGCGCTGGAAAAACCGACAGCTGCCGAAATCGAGCAATTAATTGCGGAATTTTCCGCGCAACATGCGTTAAATTAGATACAAAATTATCGTTTTACGTTAAAATGTCGCCGTATTTTATTAATAGGAGATTAAAATGGGCTTATTTGACAAATTATTTGGTTCAAAAGAAAACAAATCCGTCGAAGTTCAAATTTACGCACCGCTATCTGGTGAAATCGTAAATATTGAAGATGTGCCGGATGTTGTATTCTCCGAAAAAATTGTTGGAGACGGTATTGCGATTCGCCCAAACGGTAACAAGATTGTTGCACCGGTTGACGGCGTTATTGGTAAAATTTTTGAAACCAATCATGCATTTTCTATGGAATCAAAAGAAGGTGTCGAATTATTCGTTCACTTTGGTATTGATACCGTAGAATTAAAAGGTGAAGGCTTCACTCGAGTGGCGGCCGAAGGTCAAAGTGTCAAACGTGGCGACACCGTAATCGAGTTTGATTTAGCGTTGTTAGAATCTAAAGCTAAATCCGTATTAACGCCGGTAGTTATCTCAAATATGGATGAAATTGCCAGTATTGAGAAGAAATCAGGCGAAGCGATTGCTGCAGAAACCGTTGTGTTAACGTTGAAAAAATAATGTTTTAATTCTCTCAAAAATCCGCTTTCTTTTAAGCGGATTTTTTATATGTAAGGTGAGTTAAGGAGAGAGCATGATTTATTCTTTATATGGTGCCATGCAACATTATGCTTGGGGGGGACAAGATTATATTCCTCAGCTGCTAGGACTAAAATCCAATGGTGAACCTTGTGCGGAATGGTGGTTAGGAGCTCATCCGGCCGCTCCAGCTGAGCTTGAAATTCACGGCCAAAGACAAAAGTTAGCCGATTTCCTACATGAAAACCCACAGGCGTTAGGTAATGAAAGCCGCCAAGCTTTTGGTGATGAATTGCCTTACTTGCTAAAAATTTTGGATGTAGCACAGCCTTTATCGATTCAATTACACCCGAGCAAGGCGCAGGCAGAAGAAGGTTTTAGTCGTGAAAATGCACAAGGTATCGCACTTAATGATGCTAAACGGACCTATAAAGATCGTAATCATAAGCCGGAGATGATGATTGCCTTATCGGATTTTTGGCTATTGCATGGTTTTAAATCAAAGGCGGCGATTATTGAGAGTCTATCTGCCCATGCCTCTTTACAAAATTTGGCTAAGCAGCTGGAAAATCAGGATTTGCATGCTTTTTATGGTGAAATTATGCACGCGGATCAAGCTCGATTAGCGGCTTGGTTATTACCGATTATCGATGCGCGCCAAGCGGATTTCGCCGCCGGTTTATTGCAACCAAACGAGCCGGATTACTGGCTGCTGTACACTTTGCAGGCGATGAATATTACACGGGATAAATTGGATCCGGGTTTATTGTGTTTTTATTTGTTTAACATTTTAGCACTTAAACAAGGCGAAGGAATTTATCAAGCAGCAGGTATTCCACACGCCTATTTGCGCGGTCAAAATATTGAATTGATGGCTTGTTCCGACAATGTCGTACGCGGTGGATTGACTCCGAAGTTTGTCAATATTGAGGAATTGCTACGAATTGTGGATTGTAGTGAAATCGAGCCGCAAATTATTGCTGCAGCACCATTACAAGCTGAGGTGTTTGATTATCTCACACCAGCCGAAGATTTTGCTTTACAGCATCTTGCATTAAATGCAGGACAAACAGGCATTCATACCTCCGCGAGTGCGCAAATCATGTTAGTGATGGCCGGTGCAGTGCAGTTACGTGATGGCAATAATGTAATCCACCTGCGCCAAGGACAAAGTGCCTTCATTACTGCCGACAGTCGGTATCAATTGGAGGCTGTTGCTGAAGGATATGCGGTGGTAGCTAAGCTGCCCTAGTGTGATTTTTTATCAAAAGTGAGTTAAAGCCTTGTAGTATAAGGCCTTAACCCTCTTTGTAGCATCAAAAATGTCCTTTATGCCTATTTTTTAGTTAGGGCTAATAAAATCAATGAGTTACATGCGGTTTTGAGAAAAATATGGAAAACCAATACCGCGTTTTCTAACCAATAAAAAAACCTCCGATTACGCAGGTTTTTTATTATTCAATTATTTGGATACTTTCATATCTTAACAATTGGGTTGCTGCCCACTTCTACTATTTTAAATTAAGCACTTTGCTCAAGGCGTGGAAAAATTTGTCATTTTCAGCCGGTAGGCCAATGCTAATGCGCAAATGATTCGGCAGACCGTAACCGGCAATCGGGCGAACGATGACGCCTTCATGCAACAATGCTTGATAAATTGGTGCCGCGGGCTGTTTTAAATCGATGGTAATAAAGTTGCCTTTCGATGGGATATAGTCAAGTCCATGTTGTTGACAGAAGGCTTCATAACGAGTCATTTCTGCTCGATTATTGGCCGCAACTTGGGCAACAAAGGCATCATCCTTGAGCACCGCACAGGCCGCCGCTAATGCCACCGCATTACAGTTGAATGGCTGGCGCACACGGTTGAGTAAGTCAGCGATTTCTGGGTTGGAGACGGCATAACCAATGCGTAAACCCGCCAAACCATAGGCTTTTGACAACGAACGAGAGACAATCAGATTCGGATATTTTTGTAATAAAGCGAAAGAATCCACCCGTTCGGCCGGAGCAGTAAATTCAGTATAAGCTTCATCTAAGACGATGATTACGTTGGCTGGAACCTGCGCTAAAAAGTTATCTAATTCTTGATGCGTAAGGAAATTGCCGGTCGGGTTGTTTGGGTTAGCGATAAAAATCAGTTTAGTTTTCGGATTAATAGCCGCCAAGAAACCGCTTAAATCATGCCCCCAGTTTTTTGCCGGAATTTCCCGAGCCACCGCGTTAATCGCTTTGCTGACTAACGGATACACGATAAAGGCATATTGCGAGAAAATGACTTCATCACCTTCAGCGGCGAAGGTGTGAGCAAATAATTCCAATAAATCATTGGAGCCATTACCTAGGGTGATTTGATTCGGGGCTAGTCCGTATTTTTCAGCGATACAGCGTTTGAGTTCGAAACCATTAGCATCAGGGTAGCGAGTGAGATGATCCAGTTGGCGTGTAATTGCCTCTTTGGCACTTTGTGGAAAACCGAAAGGGTTTTCATTGGAGGCCAATTTTACGATATTGGTAATGCCTAATTCCCGTTCTAATTCTTCAATCGGTTTGCCCGCTTGGTAAGGCGCCAGGGTTTTTACCCCAGGATTGGCGACATCAAGATATTGCATTTTGCTTTCCTTATAAATGAATAATAAGAAACCCTAATAAACTCGCGACAGTAAAGGCTATCGCGGATTGTGGAGTTTTTCTTAAAATAGAGTGTAACTCATTGATTTTATTAGGGTTGATTTAAAAATGAATTATTTGGCATGTTTTGCTTCAAAAGCCTTCATGAATTCAATCAAGGCTTCAACACCGGCTAATGGCATAGCGTTGTAGATGGAGGCTCGCATACCACCTAACACTTTATGCCCTTTTAATGCTTGTAAACCGGCTGCTGTGGCTTCAGCAACAAATTGCGCATCTAATTCCGGATCACCGGTGACGAAGGTCACGTTCATGATAGAGCGGTTTTCTTTAGCAACATTGTTGCGATAGAGTTTGGAGCTATCGATATAATCATACAGGGTTTGTGCTTTCACGGCATTGCGCTGTGCGATGACGTCCAAACCTCCGATGCTTAAAATATGTTTGAACACTAAAGAGCACAAATACCAGGCGAAAGTTGGTGGTGTGTTGATCATGGAATCAGCATCCCGTTGCACCGCATAGTTCCAAATGGAAGGCGTAGCTTGGCGGGCGTGGCCGATCAGATCGTCACGAATGATTAATAATAGGATACCAGCAGGGCCGAGGTTTTTCTGTGCTCCTGCATAGATCACACCGAATTTGCTGATATCGATATGGCGGGAAAGTACGTTAGAAGACATATCAGCTACCAGAACGCCGTTGCCAACGTTAGGAATTTCATTGATTTCAACACCACTGATGGTTTCATTCGGGCAGTAGTGAACATAATCGTAATTTTCTGCGATATCGCTAAAATCTAAGGAGCCGATACGACTGATACCGTTCTCGTTGTGTACGATATTAATTTCATCGATTTCAGCGAAGTTACGTGCTTCTTTGGCGGCGGTAGCTGACCAGTGGCCGCTGTTTAAATAGAGGGCTTTGCCTTTTTTGCCAATCAAATTCATTGGTATTGCGGCAAATTGACCACGCGCACCACCTTGTAAAAATAATACGCGGTAGTTGTCGGGAATGCGATAAAGCTCACGGATGTCCGCTTCTGCTTGCTTAATTAACTCCATAAAGAGTTTGCCACGGTGACTGACTTCCATGACAGAAACACCTTGTCCAAGCCAGTTGGTTAATTCGGCTTGTGCTTGAGCTAAAACTTCTGGGTAAATCATGGCCGGACCGGCGCTAAAATTAAAGACTTGAGACATTGTGTTTCCTTATATTTCGAATAAAAAGAGACCTACTTTTACCACTCTGATTTAGGATAATCAATGCCTTTTACGAAAAATCACCGGCCTTTTGATTTGTCTTATGAAAATTCAGTGGGAAGGTTTTGACCTCATGATTAAAAAAGGCTACATTAGCGCAGTTGTTCATTTTAGAGAGAGTCGCTATGGAAAATTTAAATAAACAGTCCTTCCAAGAAGTATTGGAGTATGTGCGTATGTATCGTTTAAGAAACAAACTCAAACGTGATATCGAGGACAATAACCGTAAAATCCGCGATAACCAAAAACGCGTGTTGTTATTGGATAACCTGAATCAATATATCCTTGATGATATGACCATTGAGGATGTGCGGACGATTATCGAAAGTATGCGGGATGATTATGAGGCCCGTGTGGATGATTACACGATTCGTAACGCGGAATTGTCCAAACAACGCGTGGAAGCTGCTAACAAAATGAAAGAGCAGAAGAAAAATCACGCGGAGTTAGCGAAAAAGTCTTCTAAGAAAATTACCCTGTAATTGAATAAAAAATCCCTTGCGTATCGAAGGGATTTTTTTATAGCAAAGAAAAAATAAACCCTGCCGTTTGGCAGGGTTTTGTATTGTGTGGTTTAGTGAAGGTAACTTACCACACCAAAGAATAGTTTTAATGCTGCTGCATTGATCAGGTCGATAAAGAACGCCCCCACCATAGGCACGATCAAGAATGCTTTGTGGGACGGCCCGAAGCGGCTGGTTATCGCCTGCATGTTAGCTACAGCAGTTGGTGTTGCACCTAAACCGAAACCACAGTGACCGGCACTTAATACAATCGCATCGTAATCTTTACCCATCATACGGTAGGTTACGAAGATAGCGAAGATTGCCATAAAGACCACTTGCACCGCTAAAATAACCATCACATCCGTTGCTAAACCGGCTAATTCCCAAAGTTTTAAGGACATTAATGCGATCGCTAAGAAGATGGACAAGCCCACACTACCCAATACGTCAATTGCTGAATCGGCAACACGGAATTTGAAAATATGGGTTAATGAGTTACGGATAATTACCCCGGTAAACAAACACCATACGAAGGTTGGTAATTGTAGGTGGGTACCTTTAGTTAAACCATCCAAGTATTTACCGATTAACAAACAGAAAGACATCATCGCGATGGTTTCAATGATTGAACGGGCATTAACTTTACGTTGATATGTCGGGTGTTCGAAGGCTTCCTCTACGTCATCGACCTCATCATTTTCCGGGTTTTCACCTTGTTTTTGATGGTTAAGTAAGAAGCGGGCAACCGGGCCACCGATAATCCCACCGAAAACTAAACCGAAGGTGGCACAAGCCATTGCGATTTCCGTTGCCGCAGGCAATTGGAAGGCTTGAGTGAAGGTATCTGCCCAAGCAGCACCTGTACCATGACCACCGGTTAGGGTCACCGAACCCGCGATCAAGCCGTAGGCCGGGTCAATTCCAAGCACTTCGGCAAGGCCAACACCGATGAGATTCTGGCAGAAGATTAATAAACCTGCGGCCACTAAGAAGATGACTAAAGGTTTGCCACCCTTAATAAGGCGGGCGAAGTTGGCACTTAAACCGATAGAGGTAAAGAATACCAACATCATGGTGTTTTGTAGGTTTTTGTCGAAAGTGAAGGAAGTGCCGTTGACTTCATGCCAAATCATAAACAGGATGGCCACTAAAAAACCGCCAACCACAGGTTCTGGAATATTGAAATCTTTTAGCACACGAATGCGTTTTACCAAAAAGTAGCCGATAAGCAATACAATGCTTGCCAGCGCAAGGGTTTGGTAGGTGTCAAAAATAAAATTCACGAAATAGCCTCCTATTGGTTTATTTCAAACTTAGAAATGTTGTGTGTTTAGGGTTCAATTACCACAATTTCCACATTACTGTGTAATCCCCGCGGTAATTGGGAGCCTTTACGGCCACGTTCGGCACGGAATTTTTGTAAATCTTCCGCTTTTAATGTGATTTTTCGTTTTCCGGAATGGAATTCAAGGCCCGCTTGTTCTGAAATTAACAATAATTTGTCTAATAGTTCGTTGCGCGCTTTGGCATTGGCGGCAGGAATACTGATGATTTTATTGCCTTTACCTTTGGCTAAGGTCGGGAGATCCGAGGCCGGGAAGATAAGCATTCGACCGGCTGAAGTGATGGCTACGAGTAGCGATTGCGCCGGAGAAAGTATTTCAGGTCGCAAAACTTTCGCATTTTCTGGCAAAGAAATCAAGGCTTTGCCCGCTTTATTACGTGCGATAAGGTCTTCAAATTTGCAAATAAAGCCATAACCGGCATCGGAACTCATTAATAATTTCTGTTGTTCGGCGGCCATCAGCACATGACAAATGGTCGCACCGGCAGGTAGATTTAGTTTTCCGGTTAGCGGTTCACCTTGCGAACGGGCAGAAGGTAGAGTTAATGGATCGAGGGCATAGGAACGACCGGTCGAGTCAATAAATACGACCGCTTGATTGCTTTTGCCACAGGCATGAGCCAAATAACCATCACCTGCTTTATAGCTTAATCCCTGCGGATCGATATCATGCCCTTTGGCACAACGCACCCAGCCCATTTCTGAAAGAATCACGGTCACCGGTTCAGCCGGTAGCATTTCCGTTTCAGAAATCGCTTTTGCTTCTTCACGTTCGACTAATTGAGATAATCTTGGCGAGGCAAATTTTTTCGCATCCTCTTGAATTTCTTTTTTAATTAAGGAATTCAAACGGCGCTCCGAACCTAATACCAATTGCAAAGAATCGCGCTCTTTTTCTAATTGCTCTTGTTCAGCGCGTAATTCGTGTTCTTCCAATTTAGCCAAGTGGCGCAAGCGTAAATTTAAAATGGCTTCAGCCTGTTCATGACTTAAGTCGAAACGTTCCATTAGCACCGCTTTAGGTTCGTCTTCGTTACGAATGATATGGATCACTTCATCAATATTTAAAAAAGCGATCATCAAACCCTGCAAAATGTGCAGACGAGCCAATACTTTATCCAAACGATATTGCAGGCGGCGAGTTACCGTGGTACGGCGGAAGGAGAGCCATTCGGTTAGGATTTCGATTAAACCTTTCACCGCGGGTTTGTGATCCAGACCAATCATGTTCATATTGATCCGATAACTTTTTTCCAAATCCGTGGTAGCGAATAAATGCGCCATCAATGCATCCGTATCCACTCGATTGGAACGCGGCACTAACACGATTCGGATCGGATTTTCATGATCGGCTTCATCGCGAATATCCTCCACCATTGGCAGTTTCTTAGCTGTCATTTGTTCGGCAATTTGCGCGATAATTTTGGACGGTGAAGCTTGATGTGGAAGAGCATGAATCACAATTTCGCCATCTTCTTTTTTCCACGAGGCGCGCATTTTGATCGAACCACGGCCTTGTTGATAAATCTTTTTAATTTCGCTTTTCGGCGTGATGATTTCCGCTTCCGTTGGATAATCTGGTCCTTGTACCACCGTGAGAATCTCATCCAAAGTAGCTTTTGGGTTATCCAGCAACATGACGGCTGCATCGGCGATTTCATTAATATTGTGTGGTGGAATATCGGTTGCCATACCCACAGCAATTCCGGTGGTACCGTTTAATAAAATGTGCGGTAGGCGTGCCGGTAAATATTGCGGTTCAGGGATCGTGCCGTCAAAGTTAGGTTGGTAATCCACGGTACCTTGGCCTAATTCACCAAGCAAAATTTCAGAAATTTTGGCAAGACGAGATTCGGTATAACGCATAGCGGCGAAGGATTTCGGATCATCCGGTGCTCCCCAGTTGCCTTGACCATCAACCAATGGATAACGATAGGAAAAAGGTTGTGCCATCAACACCATGGCTTCATAACAAGCGCTATCACCGTGCGGATGGAATTTACCTAGCACATCCCCCACGGTACGGGCTGATTTTTTATATTTTGCTGCGGCATTGAGCCCTAATTCGGACATTGCATAGATAATACGCCGTTGTACAGGTTTTAGCCCATCGCCGATAAATGGCAGGGCGCGATCCATAATGACGTACATGGAATAATTGAGATAAGCACGTTCTGTGAAGGTGCGTAATGGCATTTGTTCAATGCCTTCGTAATTAATATTGCTCATGTGGTTTCTATTCGTTGCATCGGTGGGCCGGCAAACGCCCCCCTGTTTTTTAAAGTTTTCTCTAAATATGACGCTAAGTCATTGATTTTATTAGAGGTGTCTTAAAAATCTATTTTTGTGTAGCACCGCTTTGGCCATCGGCCGTTCCGCTATGATGGGAATGCCCCATCTCCATACCTTTGTGGCTATCGATTTCATAGGGCACCGGTTGGGTTTTTTGTGGATTGGCTTCCTTAAATGGTTCATCGCTTAATTTACCGGAATAAATTTGCGGATTTTTATCGCCCGAGACCACAAGATGTCCCGTCGTGCCTTTATTGGCAGCGCGGAAAATCGAATGATCCATCAAGACATAAGTTCCCGGCACATCGATTTTGGTTTCTACAATGGTTGCGCTGCCTGATGGAACCGCGGTGGTTTGTACGTTATGGTTAATCAGACTACCGCCTTCCACATACACTTTATCAAATACGGTGCCGATGATGTGGAATGAAGAAATCAGATTCGGCCCGGCATTTCCCAAGAAGAAACGAATTGTTTCTCCAGTCTTGGCGTGTAAAGCATTGTCATTCATCAAGGCATTAGCATTGCCGTTGAACAACACGTAATCCGGCCGTTCATCCAGCGCTTTTTGCATACTAAAGGGTTGCAAACCTGGCTCACCGAAGCTGCCTTTGGTGTAGAACTCACTTTGCATCACATAGAATTCGCGATCTACCTTTGGCAAGCCTTCCGGTGGTTCAACCAACACTAAACCATACATACCCTTAGCCAAGTGTATATCCACTGGCTGACTGCCGCAGTGATATAAATAGATGCCTGGGCGTAAGGCTTTAAATTGAAATGTGCTGGTGCGCCCTGGTAAGGTTTCACTAGCCATGGCACCGCCCATTGGTGCAGCTGCCGCATGAAAATCCATGCTATGTGCCATCATCGAGGAAGCCGAGTTGGAAAGTTGCACCTCCACGATATCGCCTTGGCGTACACGAATGAAAGGCGCAGGCACACCGCCATTGAAAGTCCAGAATTTAAACTGAACTCCGTCCATTAAGTCCATGATTCTTTCTAAGGCCGTGAGTTTAACCACCACTTTGGCTGGATAATCCCGTTCAAGCGGTTTGGGCACATTCGGTGCTAACGTTAGTTCAGCTTCAAGTGTTGGTAATTCGCCGGTTGTTTCAGCCATTTTAGATACGCTGGCTTGTGCCTGCGGGATTAATGCCAGTCCAGCGCCTAAACTAATGGAGGCGAGGCCAAGGGCACTTTGTTTAAAGAAATCGCGACGTTGTTCGTTCATTTTATTCTCCCGTTAAACTGCTAAATCCACTTGATCGCCTTTGGTTTGTAGCCAATTTTTCCGATCTTCGGCCCGTTTTTTGGCCAACAACATATCCATTAATTCTAGGGTGGCTTGATCCTGTTCCGCTTCGTCTTGGTAGGTTAATTGCACTAAACGGCGGGTATTCGGATCCATGGTAGTTTCGCGCAGCTGGGACGGATTCATTTCACCCAGACCTTTAAAGCGTTGTACGTTTGGAGTACCTTTTTTATGACGTAGACGATCTAATACGGCATCTTTTTCGCTTTCATCCAAGGCATAAAATACTTCTTTGCCTAGGTCGATACGATACAGTGGCGGCATTGCCACATATACATGGCCGTCCCGCACCAAACGCGGGAAATGACGTAAAAAGAGTGCGCAGAGTAGGGTAGCGATATGCAAACCATCGGAGTCCGCATCAGCCAAAATACAGACTTTACCGTAGCGTAATTGGGATAGATCATCGCTGTCGGGATCAATTCCCAAAGCAACTGCAATATCATGAATTTCGGTGGAACCCAAAACTTGATCGGCGGCAACTTCCCAAGTATTTAAGATTTTTCCGCGTAACGGCAAAATCGCTTGATATTCGCGATCGCGTGCTTGTTTAGCCGAGCCACCGGCGGAATCCCCTTCCACTAAAAAGAGTTCAGTTTTTTCTAAATCTTGCGAGCCACAATCGGCCAATTTACCCGGTAGTGCTGGGCCGCTGACCAATTTCTTGCGTACCACTTTTTTCGCTGCACGTAAGCGGCGTTGAGCGGAGTTAATGGCCATTTCGGCTAATTTTTCCGCATCTTGGACATTTTGATTTAGCCACAGACTGAAGGCATCTTTTAATACGCCGGCCACAAATACTGCGCTTTGGCGGGAAGAGAGGCGTTCTTTGGTTTGACCGGCAAATTGTGCATCCTGCATTTTTAGCGAGAGAATATAGGCACAACGATCCCAAATATCATCAGCCGTCAGTTTTACACCGCGTGGCAATAAATTGCGGAATTCACAGAATTCCCGCATCGCATCCAATAGACCTTGACGCAAGCCGTTGACATGAGTACCGCCCTGAATAGTCGGGATCAGGTTTACATAGCTTTCGGCGATCAATTCACCGCCTTCCGGTAACCATAACAACGCCCATTCAACTGCCTCTTTTTCGCCCTTAAAAGCACCGACAAAAGGCTGTTGCGGTAGGCATTCTAAACCTTCAACCGCCTCGCTGAGATAGTCAGACAAGCCATCCTGATAAAGCCAAACATCTTGCGTATTATTGATTTTATCGACGAATTTGATTTCCAAACCGGAACAAAGCACCGCCTTGGCACGCAGTAAATGGCGTAGGCGACTTACCGAAAATTTGGCACTGTCAAAATATTTTGGATTCGGTTTAAAGTGTACGATGGTACCGGTGGTACGTCGGCCGCAAGTGCCGACAACTTGTAATTCTTCAACTTTCACACCATTTGCAAAGGCGATTTTGTACACTTCACCATTGCGTTTAACTTGGATATCCACCCGTTCGGAAAGAGCATTGACCACGGAAATCCCAACGCCATGCAAACCACCGGAAAATTCATAGTTTTGATTGGAGAATTTACCGCCCGCATGCAGTTTGGTCATAATCACCTCCACCCCGGAAACTCCTTCCGTAGGGTGAATATCCACCGGCATTCCACGGCCGTTATCAATGACTTCTAAGGATTGATCTGCATGCAAAATTACTTCGATTTTGCTAGCAAAGCCGGCCAGTGCTTCATCGACGCTGTTATCAATTACTTCTTGGGCGAGATGGTTGGGACGGGTCGTGTCGGTATACATACCCGGACGCACTTGAACAGGTTCAAGATCCTTCAGAACGGTAATTTGTTGAGCTGAATAATTATTGGTCATCGGTTTTATTAGCTTGTTTATTATGAAAAAATTGTCGGCGATTCTAACAAAAAATGCGGCCTGTTTGCCGCATTTTTTATGTTTTTACAGGATTATTTCATTGAAGCCAGAATAATTTGTTGCGGATCCACATGCACCCAAACCTGTTGGCCTACCGTCCAGTAATCTTGTCCGTGAATTCCTGCGCAGAGTTCGGCGCCACCTTCGGACAGGCGTACAATAGCTTCTTCATCGGCAATTGATTGGATTGTAGCGGCAAATTGGTTGACCTGACCACTTTGCGGTTCACGACTGAGTACCGCCCAAGGCGCTTTAAACATCACCATCACTTCCTTCTCGGTGATTAAGCGGAGTCGTTCCACGCTTTTAAAGGTAATTGATACATTAAGTGGCGCTGGAAATTCGGCAATATCTACTTTAACGATACTGCGCGAATCGACCACATGTTGTCCGGCAACTTTGCCAAAGAACTGATTACGTGCACTACTTTGCAGAGAGAATTTCGCCGTGGCGGTGAGTAGGCTGTCTAGTGGAATTTTTTCGTCCTGCAAGATATGAAAGGCATGCTCTTGAGTTTTTTCTAGTAAATCATAGAGTTGCAATAAACGTTCGGCATAGGTGGTGAGGGATGTGCCCCCTCCATTTTTGCCCCCAGTATTACGTTCCAACAGCGGTTTTGGGCTGATCTTATTCATGGCTTCTAAATGATCCCAAGCACTTTTGTAACTGACCTTGGCATTTTTTGCTGCCTGATTGATCGAACCGCATTCTTGAATAGCTTTGAGTAGGCGCACCCGTTTAGGATCGATAAACAACTCTTGGTGGAGTTTGATGGTGAGTAAAATTTCTGTCGTTTTCATGCCGCCTCCTGAAAATATCGCCGTACATTTTAATGCTTTTGTGTTTTTTTGCTATGGTTTAGCAAAATTTGTCGCTATAATCGCGTCGCAGTATATCTTTATAAATAACGTTTATTTTTAGGAGAAAAATAATGAAAATTGCAAAAAGTGCGCTGCTGTTGGCGCTTTGCCTAGGGCTTTCCGCAACGGCTTCCGCCAAAGTGACTGTATTTGCCGCTGCCTCCATGACGGATGCATTGCAACAAATCGCTGATCAATATCAAAAAGAAAAACCGGACGACCAAGTGGTTTTCTCCTTTGCTTCTTCTTCCACTCTCGCCAAACAAATTGAAGAGGGCGCGCCGGCGGATTTGTTTGTGTCCGCCAGCAATAAATGGATGAAATACTTAAGCGATAAAAACCTAACCGTAAAAGAAACGGAAAAAGTATTGGTAGGCAATGAATTAGTATTGATCGCACCGGCAAATAGTGCAGCAAATACCGTTGATCTTGCAAAAGGCGAATGGATTGGCGGTTTGAAAGATAGCTATTTATCCGTTGGCGATCCGGCTCATGTACCGGCAGGTCAATATGCGGAAGAAGCCTTAACCAAATTGAATTTATGGGATCAGGTAAAAGATAAATTAGCGCGCGCGAAAGATGTACGTGGTGCATTAGCTCTCGTGGAACGTGCCGAAGCACCTTATGGTATTGTGTATAGCACCGATGCCAAAGTGAGTAAAGCGGTGAAAACCGTGGCAGTTTTCCCACAAGACAGTTACAAAGCGGTGGAATATCCGGTAGCGATTTTACAAGAGCATGATAATGCTGAAACTCGCGCATTCCTCAATTATTTACAATCCGATGCGGCGAAAAAAGTATTTGTGGAATACGGTTTTTCTGTGAAATAATTTCGCACGTTGATTAAAAAAGGCAGGTTGTTCTGCCTTTTTTATTGGAAAATAAAAACGGGGCATTTTTGTGACATCAATACGCCCCTTCAAAATTCAATATTTTCCAAAAATAAGATGTAACCTATTGATTTTATTGTGGTTGATTTTAAATCGCGGTAAAACGTGACATCTTTCCAATTTGATACGACAGAAGGAAATATTTTGCTCTCTTGGTTTCAATTAAGCCCGATGGAATGGGATGCGATCCGCTTAAGTTTGAGCGTAGCCTTAAATTCGATGCTTTGGAGCTTGCCCTTAGCGATTTTGATTGCTTGGCTGCTGGCACGTAAAGAATTCTATGGTAAATCGCTACTCACCGGCATTATTCACCTGCCATTAGTATTACCACCGGTGGTGATTGGTTATTTGTTGTTGGTGGCGATGGGCCGTAACGGCTTTATCGGTAAATATTTATACCAATGGTTTGGCGTATCCTTCGGATTTAGCTGGAAGGGTGCAGTGTTGGCCTCTGCGGTGGTGGCTTTTCCATTGGTCGTACGCGCCATTCGCCTTTCCTTAGAAAGCATTGATTTTAAATTGGAACAGGCCGCACAAACGCTGGGTGCTTCCGCTTGGCGAGTCTTTTTCACCATTACCTTGCCGCTTTCCTTGCCCGGCGTGTTAGCCGGTTTAGTGCTGGGATTTGCCCGCTCCTTGGGAGAGTTTGGGGCGACCATTACCTTCGTTTCAAATATTGCCGGCGAAACCCAAACTATCCCCTTGGCAATGTATTCCTTTATTCAAACACCAGGCGCAGAAGCTGAAACAGCGCGACTTTGCGTATTTGCGGTGATACTTTCATTGATATCCTTATTGCTTTCTGAAGCCTTGAGCAAACGAATGCAGAGAAAATTGGGGCAGGGCGATGCTGCACATTAATGTTCAACAACAATTAGGTCGCTTGACTTTGCGCGCCGATCTTAAACTGCCTACGCAAGGGGTGACGGCAATTTTTGGCCTGTCGGGTTCGGGTAAAACCTCGTTAATTAATTTGGTTAGTGGCTTGAGTCAACCGGATCACGGATTTATTCGTTTAAATGAGCGCACCTTGGTGGATGTCGAAAATGGCGAAAATCTGCCCGTGCATCAGCGCAAAATTGGTTATGTTTTCCAGGATGCCCGTCTCTTCCCGCATTACAATGTCAAAGGCAACCTACGCTACGGAATGAAAAATGTCAGTCGAGAAGACTTTGACTATATCGTGCAATTGCTTGGTATTGAATCGCTGCTCAAACGCTATCCACTCACCTTATCGGGTGGCGAAAAGCAGCGCGTGGCCATTGGTCGGGCGCTATTAACCGATCCCGATATTTTGCTGATGGATGAACCCTTGTCCGCGTTGGATGTGCCGCGTAAACGCGAGTTGATGCAATATTTGGAAAGCCTGTCTAATGAAATCAATGTACCGATTTTATATGTGACCCACAGTTTAGATGAATTGTTACGCTTGGCGGATCTTGTGGTGTTGATGGAAGACGGCAAAGTCAAAGCTTACGATAGTTTGGAAAATGTATGGAACAGCCCGTTATTTGCCCCTTGGAAAGGGGAAACGGAGCAGAGCAGTGTATTGGCACTGCCGGTGTATTTGCATAATCCGGCTTATAAAATGACGGCTCTTGCGCTTGGCGAACAACAGCTTTGGATCAATGAAGTGCATTATCAATCCAACGAAAAAGTGCGCGTGTGTATTTATAGTTCCGACGTTTCACTGACCCTTGCTAAACCGGAACAAACCAGTATTCGTAATATTCTGCGCGGACAAATCGCACAGATAGTTCCGCAAGATAATCGCATCGATATTAGCGTATTGGTGGAAGGCCATAAAATCTGGGCAAGTATCAGCAAATGGGCGTTTAATGAATTACGTTTTGCCCAAGGAATGGATGTGTATGTGCAAATTAAAGCGATTTCCGTGGTGTAATATCGGAGTTCAAATGCGGAAAAATAAACAAGGGATTTGCATGGGCTTGTGCTACAATCGGCGGCGCATTTCAATTTAAGGAAAAGACGATGAAAAAACTATTTCTAATTGTAGCCGCCGCCCTGGTAATTTCTGCTTGTGCCGGCAAAGACGTGTATTTTAACGGTGCCGAAGGCAGCCATTCCGGAATGAAACTGGACAAAGACACCCATCGCTGGGGCATCAATAAATAATTCATTAACGGCGCTTAGCGCCGTTTTTTATGGACAAAATTCCCCGATATCTCAATTTTTGAACACCTCTAATAAAATCAATGACTTAGCTTGCGTTTTTAGCAAAACTCCGATTTTCATGAGAGCGTTTTAAATATTCATTTCTTGAAATAAATTCAATTTATCCGGAACAAGATACACCCGTTCATCGATTTTATAGTGCGCATTGAGGTAGTTTTCCTTGGTGAGAATGACCTCGATTGGTTGCTCTGTTTGTGGGCTTTCTACTTCGATCCGCACGATAAAACCAATGGCGTTAATATGCCGAATAATACCGCTAGCCAACGCGTTATACGGTTCGCGAGATAGGGTGAGCTCGTAAGGGCGAATATAGGCGGTGGCAGATTGGTTATTTCGCGCGCGGGTGGCATTGCTATGGGCCTGTAAATTATGTGCGAATTCACCAACCACCAAATTACCTTGCTCAATATGCCCGTGGAACACATTAACATCGCCGACGAATTGAGTTACGAATGGTGTTTGTGGCGCGTGGTAAATTTGGCTAGGTTCATCGATTTGTTCCACTTGCCCCTTATTCATCACGACGATGCGATCGGACATATCTAAGGCTTCATCTTGGTCGTGGGTGACGAAAATGCTGGTGACATTGAGTTCATGTTGCAATTCCCGTAACCAACGGCGCAATTCTTTACGTACCTGTGCATCTAATGCACCAAAGGGTTCATCCAGCAGTAAAACTTTGGGTTGAACGGCTAGGGAACGGGCTAATGCAATGCGCTGTTTTTGTCCGCCGGAAAGTTGATTAGGATAACGATCCGCCAGCCAATCCAGTTTGACCAACTTCAATAGCGCAGTGACTTTTTCACGAATAGCATCCGCCGATAGCCGCTCTCTCCGTGGTTTTACCGTTAATCCAAAGGCTACATTGTCAAACACCGTCATATTTTGAAACAGCGCATAATGCTGAAACACAAAACCTACCCCCCGTTCTGCGGCAGAAACTCGGGTCACCTCTTTTTCTCCAAACAAAATGCGTCCGCTATCGGCAAATTCCAATCCGGCAATAATGCGTAGTAGGGTTGTTTTTCCACAACCGCTCGGCCCCAATAGGGCCGTAAGTTGATTTTCAGGAAAGCTGAGGCTGATATCTTTTAAGGCATGAAAATTGCCGAAATGTTTATTGAGCTGCTGGATTTGTATTGTCATGCGATGGTATTCCTGTTTGTTGTGTTTGATCGAGGCGGTTAGATAGATTTAACGGTGCGAAATCAATCCGTTATTTGTAATTTATGCTCCTTTCGCTTTTTTTCTTTCCACATACCGTACTACATTCTGAATCCCTAATGTGCCTACAGCGATTAAGGCCAATAAACTGGCGCATGCAAATGCTGCAACAAACTGATACTCGTTGTAGCTGATTTCCACATAAAGTGGGATGGTATTGGTCAGACCGCGAATGTGCCCGGATACCACGCTAACAGCACCGAATTCACCCATGGCGCGGGCATTACTGAGGATCACACCGTAAATCAAAGCCCATTTGATTTTGGGTAGAGTCACCCGCCAAAAAAGTTGCCAAGTGGAAGCGCCTAAAATTAAGGCAGCCTGTTCTTCGCTAGTACCTTGAGCGGACATGCTCGGGATTAAGGACTTGGCAATAAGCGGAAAGGTGACAAATAAGGTCACAATCACAATACTTGGGGTAGCAAACATAAATCTGATTTGATGGGCGGCAAGCCATGCCCCCCAAAGGCCATCTAAGCCGAACAGTAGCAAGAACATTAACCCCACAACCACCGGAGAAATGGAAAAGGGAAGATCGAGCAGAGCGGTTAATAGGCTTTTGCCCTTAAAGTCAAAGTAGGCGATAGCCCAAGCCATGACGATGCCGATAAATATATTAATGGGTAATACTATTAATGAGACTTTTATGGTGAGCCAAATAGCTGCCAAGGCTTCCGGATCTTGTACGGCGGTTAAAAATAATGCCAGCCCTTGCTCAAGGGCATAGTAAAACACGGTGAATAGTGGCAGTAATAACACGAGGGTAAAAAAGCATAGAGCAAGTGCAATTAGGCTCCACTTTTGCCAACTTTGGATTTCCATAAATACCTCTTATCGGATCGGGCTAATGCGTTTGGCAACCGACCATTGTGCTAAATTAATTAATAAAATCAGTAGGAAAGAAATAACTAACATCAACAAAGCAACTACTGAGGCACCTTGCACATCATATAAATCGAGTTTCGACATGATGATCAGGGGAGCTATTTCCGACACTAACGGCACGTTACCGGCAATAAAAATCACTGAGCCATATTCGCCAAGTGAACGGGCAAAGCCCATACCGGCACCGCCGATGAGTGCGGGTAAGACTGCCGGAATGATCACTTTACGTAAGATAGTAAATTTTGATGCGCCTAAAATATGTGCAGCTTCTTCATAGCCGGGATCAAGATTAGCTAACACCGGTTGAATGGCACGTACAATGAAAGGTAGGCTGACAAAAATTAATGCGATCGCAATACCGCCAGGAGTATAGGCCAATTGAATCTCTAAGTAATTAAGCCATTGTCCGAGCAGACCGCTTGGCGCATAGAGAGAGGCGAGGGCAATTCCGGCTACAGCAGTCGGTAAAGCAAAGGGTAAATCCACTAGCGCATTGATGATATTTTTTCCCGGAAAATCATAGCGCACCAAGCTCCATGCCAACAAAAAGCCAAAAATGACATTAATTAAGGTGGCGATTGCCGCCATTTCAAAGGACAGTATTAAAGAAGCAATCACTCGTTGGCTAGAGATTATTTGTAAGATCTCCGCCCATCTTAATTGTAGAGCGGTTAGCACCAGTAATATCAATGGCAGTAGCACCATTGAGCCGAGCCATGCCAATGTCACGAACATACTCCGTTTAAATCCGGGTAATACGGTTTTCATTCTCCCACCTTCGCCATAGATAAATACCTAAACTTTGTCAGCTTTTGAAATGCTCAAAAAAATAACCGCTCTTTGAGCCCATGACAAAGAACGGAAATTTATTTCATATTCCAAAATAAAATAAGTAATCGATTATATTTGTGATTTATATTTCATTTTGTTCTATAAAATGCATTTTCGTTATTTTTTGTCGCTAGATTTTTACGATATAAATTTAGCCACACGAAATTAAGGGGAATAAACGGAGAGCTTTAAAATGAAAAAAATTGCTTTATTTTCAGTACTTTCTTTATTCCTTGGCGGTGTGTTATGGCATGCCAACTCCCAGCCGAAAACCGTATTACTAAATGTGTCCTATGACGTAATTCGTGATTTCTATAAGGAGTATAACGCTGAGTTTCAGCGTCAATTTCCTTCCGCTGTGATGATTTCACAATCGCATGGCGGCGCCAGTAAACAGGTGCTAGGTGTGTTAAATGGCTTACCGGCAGATGTGGTGACTCTGACACAAAGTAATGATATCGAAGCTTTAGTTAAAAAAGGTTTAGTAAATGCTGATTGGCAGCAGGTATTACCGAATGGTGCCGTTCCTTTTGGTTCAGTGATGGTTCTTTTAGTCAAAAAGGGCAATCCCAAACATATCCAAGATTGGTCGGATTTGGTACGGGATGATGTAAAAGTGGTGTTTGCTAATCCTAAAACCTCCGCGAACGGGCGCTTTGCTTATTTATCTGCCTTAGCTTATGCCGAACAACATTGTCAGCAACCACAGGATTTTATGCGGCGTTTACTTAAAAATGTACCTGTTTTAGAGGCTGGGGCGCGTAGTGCCAGTATTTCCTTCACCCAACGGAATATTGGTGATGTATTGATTGCTCCGGAAAATGAAGCCGCACTTGCGGCTAAAACGTTAGGTGAAAATAGTTTTGAAGTGGTATATCCCAGCATTACCGCATACACACCAATTTATGTAGCGGAAGTGAATAAAAATACCCAGGCAGATGGTTTGCATCAACTTTCCCATGATTATTTGAGCTATTTATGGTCACCTCAAGCACAGGAACTTGCCGCCCAAAATTATTTTCGTCCGACAGATAAAAAAATTATTGCTAAAACGACCGCGCTTTTTCCAGAAGTGAATCAATTTGATGTGAACCAACGTTTTGGTTCGTGGGATGCGATTAATACTCAACATTTTGTCGATAACGGCTTATTTGATCGTCTATATGTCAGTGCACAACGTGCTGATAAAGTGAATAAATAGGAGTGATACCCATGAATTATTTTCCACTTTTTGCTGATTTAACCGGTCGCCCGGTACTTGTTGTCGGCGGTGGTTCAGTGGCTGCTCGTAAAGTAGGGTTGTTACTCAAAGCGAATGCGCAAGTCCGTATTGTTGCTCGCCAATTAAATGAGGGATTAAGCGAACTTGAACGTCAAAATAAAGTGCTATGGATTGCCAAAGAATTTAATGCCGAACAAATGAGAACGGTGATGTTAGTGATAGCGGCAACAAATGATGAGATATTAAATCATCGTATTTTCCATTTAGCTGAAAGCCAACATAAATTAGTCAATGTGGTGGATGATCAGCCCCACTGCAGTTTTATTTTTCCTTCTATTATTGATCGTAATCCGATCCAAATTGCGATTTCGAGTGGTGGCAAGGCTCCAGTATTAGCTCGTTTATTACGTGAGAAGCTGGAAGCATTATTGCCACAACATTTGGGCAAAATCGCAGAGATATCCGGCAAATGGCGTGATCAAGTAAAAGAAAAATTGGCATCGGTCACTGAACGTCGCCGTTTTTGGGAAAAAATGTTTAGTGGCCGTTTTGCTAGTCTCGTTAAGAATCAACAAGAGGCACAAGCTGAAGAGGAATTGGCTGAACAGCTAGAAAGTAACTATCAAGGTGGCTTTGTCTCTTTAGTTGGTGCCGGTCCTGGCGATGCTGGGTTACTAACCCTTAATGGTTTACAGGAAATCCAACAAGCCGATGTGGTGCTTTACGATGCTTTGGTTTCAGATGAGATTCTTTCTTTAATTCGCCGTGATGCAGAACGTATTTTTGTGGGAAAACGTGCCAATGGTCGTTCTGTCGCACAAGAAGAAACCAACCAATTGCTATTAACCCTTGCTCAACAAGGCAAGCGAGTTGTTCGTTTAAAAGGTGGTGATCCTTTCGTTTTTGGACGCGGTGGCGAAGAATTAGAAGCGTTGGCTCAACATCAAATTCCATTTTCTGTGGTACCAGGTATCACAGCGGGCATTGGCGCAACAGCTTATGCAGGAATCCCATTAACTCACCGAGATTATGCACAAAGTGCCATTTTTGTGACAGGCCATCGTAAAGCTGATGCCTCTGATATTGAATGGCAAACCTTAGCAAGAAGTAATCAAACCTTAGTCATTTATATGGGAACCCTAAAGGCTCAAATCATTGCTGAACATTTACAACAAAATGGTCGTGCGGCAAATACACCGATAGCCATTATTAGCCAAGGCACTCAACCAACCCAGAAAACGCTGATCGGTACACTTGCCAATCTTGCCGAGTTGGCAGAAAAGGCTGAAACACCGGCCTTGATCGTGGTAGGCGAAGTGGTGGCCTTACATGAACAATTAGCTTGGTTTGGCGAAGAAAAACAACGTCAAAAACAACCGCACTTTACCCTAGAAAGTTTAACTATCGGTCAAGTGGCGTAAGGAGTGGATGATGAGTTTATTTAAACCGACTTTTTGGCAAATTCCACTTGTTAGCCTTGATGCTAAAGATCGCTTGGTAGAAAAAACAGCCACATTGCAGCAACGTTTACATCAAATTGCTGATAGCCATAAGGATGCACGCTTTGCTAGCAGTTTAGCTGTGGAAGATATGGTTATTACTGATGTGATTGCCCGTGAGCAGTTGAATATAGGGGTGTTTACCTTAGACACAGGCCTTCTGCATCAAGAAACTTTGGATTTATTGGATAACTTAGCGAAAACCTATCCACATTTGCACATTACACGTTTTCATCCAATTACCTCTGATGCAGCTCGCTATGTGGCGGAAAATGGCAAGTTCGCTTTTTATGAAAGTATCGAATTGCGCCGAGAATGTTGCCATATCCGTAAAATCGAACCTTTAAACCGCGCATTACAAGGGGCTGATGCGTGGTTGACCGGCCAACGTCGTGAACAATCGGCCACTCGTACTGAGCTGCCGTTTGCCGAGCAGGATAAGGCGCGTGGTATTGATAAATACAACCCTATTTTTGATTGGTCAGAAACAGATGTGTGGGCTTATATCTTAGCCAACAATGTGCCTTATAACACTCTTTATCATCAAGGGTTTCCAAGCATTGGCTGCGATCCTTGTACCCGCCAAGTTAAACAGGGCGAAGATATTCGCGCCGGCCGTTGGTGGTGGGAGAGTAAAGATAGTAAGGAATGTGGATTACATAAGTAGAAAAATATAGGAAGAAAAACATGACAAAAACCGAACTCAACAACCAACATCTAGACTGGCTCGAGGCTGAGTCGATTCATATTATTCGTGAAGTCGTTGCGGAATGTGAAAACCCGGCGTTGCTCTTTTCCGGAGGGAAGGATTCTGTGGTATTGCTGGCATTAGCCCGTAAAGCATTTCAGTTAGGCGATCGTCCGGTACATTTACCGTTTCCATTGGTGCATATTGATACCGGTCATAATTATCCGGAAGTGATCCAATTTCGAGATGAGCAAGTGGCAAAACTTAATGCACGCTTAGTTGTTGGGCATGTGGAAGATTCTATTGCCAAAGGTACGGTGGTATTGCGCAAAGAAACGGATTCGCGTAATGCGGCACAGGCGGTTACTTTATTAGAAACCATTGCAGAGAATGGATTTGATGCCTTGATGGGCGGTGCACGCCGTGATGAGGAAAAAGCCCGTGCAAAAGAACGAATTTTCTCGTTCCGTGATGAGTTCGGTCAATGGGATCCTAAGGCACAACGTCCGGAATTATGGTCTCTGTACAATGCTAAATTGCATAAAGGTGAAAATATGCGAGTGTTTCCGATTTCCAACTGGACGGAATTAGACATTTGGCAATATATCGCTCGTGAGAATTTGGAATTGCCTCCGATTTATTACAGCCATAAACGCGAAGTTGTACGTCGAAAAGGTTTATTAGTGCCGGTGACGCCATTAACACCTAAATTGCCAAATGATGTCAGCGAAGTATTGGATGTTCGTTTCCGCACCGTCGGTGATATTAGCTGTACCTGTCCGGTAGCGAGCACCGCATCAACAGCATTAGAAATTATTGAAGAAACCGCTATTGCCGACATTTCCGAACGTAGCGCGACTCGTCTAGACGACCAAGCCAGCGAAGCCGCCATGGAGAAAAGAAAAAAAGAAGGGTATTTTTGATCGGATAGATTCCCTTCTTTGCCGCCTTTGTTTCATTGAATTTTTAGAAAATTTTCGTCTGTTTGAGCCGAAGGCGAGTTCAGAAAATTTTCGTGAAGAAAATTCAATGAAACAAAGGATGTAAAGGCAAAGTAGGGTCGCTTTTCTTTTGCCTTCTTTTCTTTGGCGAGGCAAAGAAAAGAAGGTCGCCATCGGCGAAACCTGATGGGAATGTATAGATAAAATATAAAAAAATTAAGGAAGAAATATGACACAACATTCAACCCCACTTCGTTTTATTACTGCCGGTAGTGTAGATGACGGGAAAAGTACCTTAATCGGCCGTTTACTTTACGATAGCAAAGCGTTATTGACCGACCAAATCAAAACCCTTAACGCAGGAAAAGAAAAAGGTAATAAAGAAGCCATTGATTTTTCTATTTTGACGGATGGTTTGGAAGCAGAACGTGAACAGGGCATTACCATTGATGTGGCGTATCGCTATTTCTCTACGGCAAAACGTAAATTCATCATCGCCGATACCCCAGGACATGAACAATACACACGTAACATGGTGACAGGAGCAAGTACGGCATCTGCTGCAATCGTCTTAATTGATGCTTCTCAGCTGAATTTTGATGAGAAACCGTTACAACTCTTACCACAAACTAAACGTCATTCAGCGATTTTACGTCAATTAAATTGCCCGCACATTTTAGTGGCAGTAAACAAAATGGATTTATTGGATTACAGCGAAGAAAAATTCAATGCCATTGTGGAGGCGTATCGTCAATTGGCGGCACGACTCGGATTAAAAGAGGTACATTTTGTGCCGGTCTCTGCATTGCTTGGCGATAACCTGGTATATGCAAGTGAAAGCACCCCTTGGTATCAAGGCGAACCTTTACTCACCATTTTAGAAAATTTACCAAGTGTGGATGAGGTGAGTCATTCCTGTGCCGATTTCTATTTTCCGGTGCAATTAGTGGTGCGTCAGGATGCGGATAAAGCCGATGATTTCCGCGGTTATCAAGGGCGAATCGAACGAGGCTCAGTACAACTGGGACAGACTATTCGAATTGAACCGAATGGATTAACCGCTAAAGTGACCGAGATTATTACGCCAAAAGGTGAGGTGACACAAGCGGTGGCCGGAGAAGTGATTACCTTACGTTTAGATCGCGATATTGATATTTCCCGTGGTGATTTATTTGTGGATGAAAGTTCACCACTTACACCACAAAAGCAACTTGAAGCCACAATTTGTTGGTTTGATGAACGCCCACTAAATACCGCCCGTAAATATTTACTTAAACATGGCACGCAAACCGTATTTACCAAAATCAGTGAAATTGAAAGTGTGTTAAATGTTCATACACTCGAACAAGAAAGTGGGGCTACAGCCTTAAAGATGAATGATATTGCTCTAGTGCGTTTAAGTTTACAGAAACCGATTGTTGCCACAACTTATGAAGAAAATATTGCTGGTGGTGCCTTTATTTTAGTTGATGAAGCAACTTATAACACAGTAGCAGCCGGTATGATTCTCTAACTCGCGCTTTCTTAATGTGAATTTACTGATATAACTCATTTTCTTGTGGGGAAACTTATGCAACACAACAATCCATTACCAACAGAAATACTGAATCTCTTACCAACGCTAACGCCTCTTCAATTAGCATGGCTTTCCGGTTATGCCTGGTCGCAAGCTTCCGGTGTAGAACAACAGGTTGCAGGGCAACATTTGGCAGCAAATTTGACCGCACTTTCAGCAGAACCTTTTTCAATTACGGTGCTTTCAGGATCACAAACCGGCAATGCTAAATCGGTGGCGGATAAAGTTGCCACAGAGCTTACTGAGGCCGGTATTGCCGTGAAACGCATCGCTTTAAAAGATTACAAAGCGAAAACCATTGCTGATGAAAAATACCTGCTATTAGTTACTTCCACGCAAGGTGAAGGCGAGCCACCAGAAGAAGGCGTGGTATTGCATAAGTTATTAAACGGTAAAAAAGCACCAAAACTCACCAACCTGCAATTTGCTGTGTTGGGATTAGGGGATAGTTCTTATCCAAATTTCTGCCAAGCGGGCAAGGATTTTGATCAGCGTTTTGCCGAATTAGGCGCGACGCGTTTATTTGAGCGAGTGGATGCAGATTTAGATTACAGTGCAACCGCGGAACAATGGATCCGAGATATTGTTGCTATTGTAAAAGAAAAGGCTGCGCAGGCTTCACCGGTTGTGCAAAGTATTGCTACCGCTACAACCGCCCCGGTAGCCAAGGAAAGCCAATACAATAAAGCCAATCCATTTCCTGCAACCTTAATCACTAACCAGAAAATTACCGGCCGTCAGTCGGATAAAGATGTGCGTCATTTAGAATTTGCTTTAGCAGGTTCGGATCTTCATTACCAAGCGGGAGATGCACTTGGTGTATGGTTTGACAATGATCCTAAGTTAGTCGATGAAATTTTATCGCTCGCGCAGATTGCTCCTACTACAGAAGTGACAATTGAGGGAAAAGCGCAAACTATTTCGACCGCACTTTTATCGCATTTAGAGCTTACTCAAAACACACCTGCTTTTGTGAAAGGCTATGCAGCTTTGGCACATAACGAACAGTTAAATGATTTGGTTGCGGATAATCAAGCATTGCAAGAATTGGTTCAACGCACACCGATTGTGGATGTGTTACATAAATTTCCTGCAAAATTAACCGCTGAACAACTGGTTTCATTATTGCGTCCTTTAACGCCTCGTTTGTATTCCATTTCATCTTCTCCAGCAGAGGTTGGGGAGGAAGTGCATCTAACCGTTGGCGTGGTACGTTTTGAACATGAAGGTAGAGCACGCAGCGGCGCAGCCTCAAGCTTTTTAGCGGATCGCGTAGAAGAAGATGGTGCTGTGCGTGTATTTGTAGAACATAACGATAATTTCCGCCTGCCAAATGACAAGACTAAGCCAATTATTATGGTGGGTTCCGGTACCGGCGTAGCACCATTCCGGGCTTTCATGCAGCAACGCGTAGCCGATGAGGCGAGTGGTAAAAACTGGCTGATTTTTGGTAATCCGCATTTTGCCAGCGATTTCCTTTATCAAACCGAATGGCAACAATTTGCCAAAGAGGGCTTCTTGCATAAATACGATTTTGCTTGGTCACGTGATCAAGAGAAGAAGATCTATGTACAGGACAAGATCCGCGAAAATTCGGCGACACTGTGGCAATGGTTACAAGAGGGGGCTTATTTTTATGTCTGTGGTGATGCATCAAAAATGGCAAAAGATGTGGAACAAGCATTACTCGAAGTCATTGCTAAAGAAGGCAATTTAAGTCCGGATGAAGCAGAAGATTATTTAAATGAACTGCGTGAAGAAAAACGTTATCAACGCGATGTGTACTAGATTTGTGGGGTGAAAAAATGACAGAGCAAAACAAACAAAAAGGCTTGGAATGGCAAGAAAAACCGCTTTCTGACAATGAACGCTTAAAAACCGACAGTAACTTTTTACGCGGTACCATTTTAGATGATTTAGAGGATTCCTTAACCGGTGGTTTCCGTGGGGATAACTTTCAATTAATCCGTTTCCACGGTATGTATGAACAAGACGATCGTGATATTCGTGCCGAACGTGCAGAGGAAAAACTCGAACCGTTGAAATTTATGCTGTTACGTTGCCGTTTACCGGGGGGAATTATCAAGCCATTCCAATGGATTGAATTGGATAAATTCGCCCGTGAACATAGTTATTATCGTTCGATTCGTTTGACTAATCGTCAAACTTTCCAATATCACGGAGTGCCAAAAAGCCAATTACAAACTATGCATCGTTTATTGCATAGTTTGGGATTAGACTCCATTGCAACGGCTTCAGATATGAACCGTAATGTGTTATGTACCTCGAACCCAATTGAATCAAAATTACATCAGCAGGCATATGAATATGCGAAGAAAATTTCAGAACATCTGTTACCACGTACACGAGGGTATTTAGATGTATGGATTGATGGTAAGAAAGTCCAAAGTAGCGATGATTTTTTACAGGAAGAACCGATTCTCGGTAAAACTTATTTGCCACGTAAATTTAAAACAGCCGTGGTAATTCCACCACTCAATGACGTGGATTGTTACGGGAATGACTTAGATTTTGTCGCCATTGCAGACGAGAACGGCAATTTGGTTGGCTTTAATGTCTTGGCGGGAGGTGGCTTATCCCTTGAACATGGCAACACCAAAACCTATCCTCATATTTCCCTTGAACTGGGTTATGTGCCATTGGAATACACCTTAAAAGCAGCGGAAGCTGTGGTGACAACCCAACGGGATTTTGGTAACCGTAGCGATCGTAAAAATGCACGTAGTCGTTATACCATTCAAAACATGGGATTAGATAATTTCCGCGCCGAAGTCGAACGTCGTATGGGGATTCCATTTGAACCGATTCGTCCGTTTAAATTTACCGAACGCGGTGATCGTATCGGTTGGGTAAAAGGCATTGATAACAACTGGCACTTGACCCTGTTTATCGAAAGCGGCCGCTTGGTGGATAACGATGAGAAAAAATTACTGAGTGGCGTGTTGGAAATTGCCAAAATTCATAAGGGCGATTTTCGTATCACCGCCAACCAAAATCTGATCGTAGCAAATGTAGCGGAAGAGGATAAAGCACAAATTGAGCAAATTGCCCGTGATTACGGTTTAATTCGTGATGATGTGAGTAAATTACGTGAAAACTCTATGTCCTGCGTTTCTTTCCCAACTTGTCCATTGGCGATGGCTGAATCAGAGCGAATTCTTCCAAGCTTTATTGATGAATTGGATAAAGTGATGGCGAAACATCAAGTGGCTGATGATTATATCGTTACGCGTATTACCGGTTGCCCAAATGGATGTGGCCGCGCAATGTTGGCGGAAATCGGTTTGGTGGGCAAAGCAATTGGTCGTTACAATTTGCATATCGGTGGGGATCGTGAAGGTGTGCGTATTCCACGTCTTTATAAAGAAAATATTACGATTCCGGAAATTATCAGTGAACTTGATACTCTGATTGGCCGCTGGGCAAATGAGCGTCATGTAAACGAAGGCTTTGGTGATTTCACTATTCGTACCGGCATTATCAAGCCGGTGGTGAATGCACCAGTTGATTTCTGGGATGCCGATAAAATTATTGCTACTGCCACAGTTTAAGTGCAGAGGTATTGTGAAAAAGGCGTGCTTGGCACGCCTTTTTGCTTAATATTTTGTGACATCAAAACGCCCCTTCAATAGACAGCGTTTTGCTTGAAATTAACTGTAAGTCATTGATTTTGTTGAAGGTGGTTAAAAAATGGGAAATAAATGTGACATTTCATGGACGCCTTAAAAAAGCGGACTTGAAGTCCGCTTTAGATGCTGTATTACGCCCAATGTTGGCGTTTGGCTTGTTGTAATTTCTCGTAGGCCGCCAGCAGCGCTTGATGTTCTTGGAAATTATCCAGATTTTCATCGCTAGCCGGTAAGTTGTAGAACGGGTTACCATTATCTGCAACGGCTGCCCATGCTGCATCAACAGCGTTTTTGCCGTACATGCGATTGAATACGCTACGATATTGTTGCGGTTCACGACTGTCGTCCAAATGGAGTTCTAAGATGTTGATAAGGGCACGGTAGTAATTAACCCGTTCGCTAGTAAAGACTGAACTGTTCATATTCAACGTCCAGTTTGCCCAATCGAGCGCAGATTCCCATTCACCCAGAGCTAAATGCAGCATACATTTAAGCTCGCCGACACGTAATGTTGTCCAGCCGCTGCCTTTAGGCGCTACGATACCGATGAACTCACGTACGCGGGTGGCATCGTCGATATCCTGTTCATCCAATTCCGCAAGCAGTTCTGCGTAAGTTTCATCATCATGATGATGGTGGGGCAGATCCAAAAGGATTTCCCGCCAGTCCATGCCCATATTGTTGTTGGCATAGATTAAATCGTCGGCCGGATAAATATCCGACATTCCCGGCACAATAATGCGGCAGGCATACACGCCAAGGTGATTGTAATCCATGATATAGACTTCTTTTTGCTCCTCCTGGAAGATGGCCATCAGATTGTCATATTCCTGTTGGGTGGTGCCCGAGAAATTCCAATCGACAAAGGGATAATCAGCTGCCTGTTTGAATAGATCCCAAGAGATCAAGCCACTAGAGTCGATAAAATGGGTTTCTAGGTTGGCATGTTCGGCCACATCCTGATTATTGAAGGATGGTGGCGAGAATACATCCAAATCCTTCAAACTACGACCTTGTAGCAATTCGGTTACGGTTCGTTCTAAGGCAACTTGGAAATTTGGGTGGGCGCCGAAGGACGCAAAACAGGTACCGTTTTGCGGATTGAGTAATACCACGCAAATCACCGGATATTGACCGCCTAAGGAGGCATCAAAGGCATAAATTGGGAAACCTTCTTGTTCCAATTTATTGATAGAGGCTTGAATTGATGGATAACGTGCCATTACTTCCGCCGGAATCGCTGGCAGACTGATAGCTTCGGCGATAATGCGGTTTTTTACATAACGTTCAAAGACTTCTGAAAGGCCTTGTACGCGAGCTTCGTTTTTGCTGTTACCGGCCGACATTCCATTAGAAACATATAGATTGTTGATGATTGCTTGTGGAATATACACGGTCTGTTGATCCGATTGACGTACGTAAGGCAACGCAACGATACCGCGTTCTCCGTTGCCTGATTGTAAATCAATTAATAGGTCGGGAGTCAGTTCTTGTGCGGGATCGTAAAAATCCAAGAGGAATGGATCCAAAATGCCGTTTGGCAGTAAATCCTCATCTTCAATCGGGAACCATTTTTCACTTGGATAATGGACAAAGTCACCGTTGGCTATTTGTTGGCCGAGGTAAAAATCAGTGAAGAAATAATTGGTGGACAGACGTTCGAAATATTCGCCTAACGCAGAGGCTAGCGCAGCTTTTTGGCTAGCACCTTTACCATTGGAAAAACATTGTGGACAATCTTTATCGCGGATATGTACCGACCATACGTTTGGCACAGGATTGAGCCAGGAGGCTTGTTCGATATGAAATTCGAGGTTGATTAATTTTTGTTGGAAATTGGCAATGCTGTCTTCCAGCGCAGCATCTTTGCCGAGGATAAAGGTTTGTTCGCTCATAGGGGCTCTCGTTGTCAAAAAAACGCCCGCATAATAGGAAACTTTACGCGGGGGGGCAAGCGGTTTTATGTTGAGTTGGAGGAATCCAATTTAAAGGCATTAGCTGGTGAGAGGAAATTTTCTACAGTTGGTTTTTCGGTTTCTAAATTGAAATTTAATGGATAGCGGCGTTTTTGTGCCACGACCAATTGTAATGGCGCACAAAATGAATGCTGTTTGGTGAGAGCGATTGTTTGGCAGTGGAGAATATCAAAATGTAGCAATGCCAGCCAATCCAAGATACGCCATAACGGGTATTGGCGAAAGCGATAATCCCCTAGTTTGCGTTTCCATAAGAGGGGACTTAGTGGATTAAATAGAGAGAGCAGCAATAGCCCGTCATCATTTAGTACACGGCAGACTTCGCGTAAAAGTTGGTGCGGGTCTTGGCTAAAATTAAGAGTGTTGGCCAGTAAACAACCATCAATACTGCGTTCGATAAAAGGCAATTCAGTCATGTTGGCACACAGCAGGCTATCGCTTTCTGCCTTAAATGGAGTAAAATTTTGCAGGTTTTCGCTGTCGATAACAGTGGTTTGGTGGCGTAGTGGTAAATCGCAGCGGATTTCTCCGCTTAAGCAGCCTAGCTTAGCGATTTGATAACCGGGAATATGCTTTAACCAGGGCACAATCGCTTCTTGCAAGTGTGCACGATAGGCTTCCCCCAGCGGTAATCCTTGCCAGCCGGAGGGCTGAGCAAGCGACTCAGACCATTTTGCCGACCAATTGATTAATTTTATTTTCATAAGGATTTGTTATGTTAGTTGCGATTCCTGCACTCAATGATAACTATATTTGGCTGTATAGACGAGAAAATTTGCCCGCCATTGTGGTTGATTTACCAGAGACGGAAGGACTTTTTGCCTTGCTTGAGGAACAGCAAATAGCAGTCGAGGCATTATTGCTCACCCATTATCACGATGATCACACGCAAGGAGTAATGGCGTTTAAACGGCGTTTCCCAGATGTGCCGGTTTATGGACCGCAGGAATGTGCCAATAAGGGCGCCGAGCGTATTTTAACGGATGGTCGTTTTTCTACTGAGCACTACGAGATTGAAGCGATTGCCAGTCCGGGACATACCGCAGGGCATTTGAGTTATTTATTGGATGGTAATCTGTTTTGTGGTGATGCGCTTTTTTCAGCCGGCTGTGGACGGGTTTTTACCAATGACTATGCAGCCGCTTTTGCAACCTTACAGCGTTTCAAACAATTGCCGGCAGAGACACAAATTTGTGCAGCCCATGAATATACTTTGGGTAACCTGGCTTTTGCTGAGTCGGTGTTAGGTGAGTTACCGGCAATTCAACAGCATAAAATTTGGGTGGAACAGCAACGCGCGGAACATCGCCCAAGTTTGCCGACAAGTCTGGCGCTGGAACAACAAATTAATCCATTTTTGCTGGCAACGGATTTAGCCGAATTTACTCGATTACGTGAAATGAAGGATCACTTTTAATCAATTGGAGTAATTTCAGTCTTGCTAATTTGCCCAATGGGGGCGAATTTATTAGAATAGCCAAACTTTTTTTGGCTTTTTTCCGTATTTGTTTTTAAAAATGCAACAGAAATGAGAATTGTTGCTAACAATATGATTGTTAAGGTTTTTTAGTAAAGAGAATACGGTCATCTCTGTGAGTTTTTATGACCCTTCTGGTACTTGGTGTTAATCATAAAACGGCAACCGTTGCCGTTCGTGAGAAAGTCGCGTTTTCCGATGAAAAACGCGCTTTGGCTTTGTCGCAAATTCAAGATAAGAATTTAGCCGAAAGCGCGGTAATTTTATCTACCTGTAATCGTACTGAAATTTATTTACATCACCGTCAAATCTCTCCGCAAGAATGTGCCTCTTGGCAGCAAAAATGTGCCGAATGGTTTGCTGTAGTACACCAATTGCCCTACGCTGAATTATCACAAAGTCTTTATTTCCACCAAAACCAAGCAGCCGCTAATCACTTGATGCGGGTTGCTTGCGGATTGGATTCGCTAATTTTAGGTGAACCGCAGATTTTAGGGCAGGTAAAACAAGCTTTTCATTGGTCAGAAGCCTATTATCAACAAACTAATGCCCCTTTATCAGGGGAATTATCCCGTTTATTCCAAAAGACCTTTGCCACCGCGAAACGCGTGCGCACCGAAACCGATATTGGCGAAAGTGCAGTATCGGTGGCCTATGCAGCCTGTAGTTTAGCCCGGCAGATTTTTGAATCCTTAAATGAATTAAATGTGTTGTTGGTTGGCGCTGGTGAAACAATCGAATTGGTGAGTCGTCATTTGTTGCGTCACGGCGTGCGTAAATTAATGATAGCTAATCGTACTCGAACCCGCGCGGAGCAATTGGTGAGTAAATTGGCTTGCGATACACCGATAGAAATTTATGCTTTGGATGAATTGCAGTTGGGGCTTAATCAAGCAGATGTGGTAATTAGTTCGACCGGTAGTCCAGATGTGTTGATCACCAAAGCGATGGCGCAAACGGCAGAAAAAATCCGTCAATTTAAACCTATGTTATTGGTGGATATTGCAGTACCGCGAGATATTGATGAAACGGTGGCAGAGCTAGATAGCCTTTATCATTACACGGTGGATGATTTACAAAATATTATTGCGCACAATTTGAATCGTCGCGAACAGGCATCGGTAGAAGCTCAACGGATTATTGACGAAGAATGTAATGATTTCTTTGAATGGTTGAAAGTGCGTCAATTTGCCAATCTAATTCGAATTTATCGTGATGATGCGGAAGCGATCCGTCGCGAATTATTAGAAAAAGCTCAACATCAATTAGCGCAAGGCGAATCAGTTGATGCGGTGCTTGATGAATTAAGCTATAAACTTACCAATAAACTCATTCATGCTCCGACCCGTAGCATGCAGGCAATGATGAAATCCGGAAATGCAGAAGGATTACATGCCTTCTCCAATGCTCTCCAGCTTAAACATCCGCTAGAGCAGGATGAGCTTTAATTTTGCAGGCCTATCGGCTGATTATGTCAATCGCATAAATTCTAGTCCGGAAACGGACAAAAATTAATAAAAGCGTTTTATTTATAACCAACCGAGCATAAAAACGGTTTTTTTGTAAAAAAAATGATTGACGGGCTAGGGCTAAATCAGCATAATACGCCCCGCAAAGCCGATATGGTGGCGCAATGAATGGCTATGTAGCTCAGTTGGTTAGAGCACAACACTCATAATGTTGGGGTCACAGGTTCGAATCCCGTCATAGCCACCATTCGTTGCGGGACTGGCGAAATTGGTAGACGCACCGGATTTAGGTTCCGGCGCCGCGAGGTGTGTGGGTTCAAGTCCCTCGTCCCGCACCATTATCACTTTGTATCAAAATAGTAGTTGGGGTATCGCCAAGCGGTAAGGCACCGGGTTTTGATCTCGGCATCCCTAGGTTCGAATCCTAGTACCCCAGCCATCTATCTTCTCTATCTTCCTATTCTTTCCAAGAATTTCAATTGGGGTATCGCCAAGCGGTAAGGCACCGGGTTTTGATCTCGGCATCCCTAGGTTCGAATCCTAGTACCCCAGCCATCATCTTTTCTTTAAGCTTGATAAAAAACGACCCGCTGTTGCAAAGCCGTTTTTCGTATTTTTTATTTATTCCTAATAAAATCAATGAGTTATGTGACATTTTAGACAAAACTTTGATTTTTAAAGGGGCGTTTATTGCCCCGTATAGGTAATACCTTGCGGATAGGCTACTGTTAGCGTCAATGGACGGGAGCTGTGCAGGCACATTGCCCGATTAGCAATAAAGAAACGCGAGGTCATTGCTTTTTCACCATCATTACAGAAGATTTCCATAATCGAGCGATCGAAGAAAATTTCCACTTTATGCAAGTTTTTCACTTCACAATGGCGTTGGCTGTCAAATTTACGCATTAATTCCGTTTGTTCGCTGTGTGTCCGATCAAGAGAAAGCACGCCATCTTGATAACTCAAGGTTAAATATTCCCCTTCAGCATTAGCAAAGAAGCGTAACTCGAAAGGCTGATTTTGAACCTCAAAGCTGAGATAAACCCGATCCAAATCGGCAATTTCCGTTTGACCATGCACTTGATATGAGGTGCTGTTCGAGAGTGATTGGTAAATTGCTGGAATTGGACGTTGATAAATATGTTTGCCTTGTAAACGTAATTCTCGAGGTAAGCAGAGCGCTGAATGCCATTTATATTTATCCGTTGGATAGGTCAAATCGGGAAGACCGATCCAGCCATAGAGAATGGCCTGTTGTTGGTTTGATAAACCGGCAAAGGTTTGCGGTGCATAGAAATCAAATCCCTGATCCAATTCTTGAATCGTTTCTGCATGGAAATCTAAGCCATCCAATTTACCTAGGGCGTAAACCGCATGATAGTTATTTTGGAATTGTAACGATTCGCGTGCTTTGCCTTGTGGTGACCAAATAAATACATCTTGCTCGCCTAATTTAAGCAAATCAGGGCATTCCCACATAAATACATCACGATTATCAAAGGCCGGCAAAGCAAGTTCACCAAGTAAACGAGGGCTGTCTTCTAGGTTATCCATTTCAAAGACAATTGCTGTACCCGTAAGATTTTCTCGTTGTGCCCCACATACGAAGCGGATTTTACCGTTATCTGCGAAATAAGGTTTTGGATCACGTACATGTTCGGTATAACCGGCTGGAGCGTTTTCAATTAATGGACGCTTGCTAAGCAATTTCCCGTCAAGATCGAAAATAGCCAGATTTTGATAAGGTACTCGTTGATTATCTATAGCACGGCGGGTATTGCCGGTATAAAACATTGCTAGTTTATCACCCACTTTGAGGGCTCCACCGGAGTAACAACCGTGGGATTCAAATAGTTCACAGGGAATCAAATCATCGGCGCTTTGAAATTGTTGAAAATTGCGGGTGATTAAATGTTTCCAATGTTTCATGCCGTGTATCGCATCAAAGGGAAACCATTGATAAAACAGGTGATATTTTTCACCGTCAAAAATCAAACCATTGGGATCGTTCATTAAGCCGCTTGGTGGGGCAATATGATAATGTGGGCGGAAATCCTGATCTGTGTTCACGCATTTAGCGATTGTTGCTAATTCTCCAGCTTCAGCGGCCAAAATACTTTTATATTTACCGTTGTTAAAAATGATCATGGTGTTCTCCTTATTGGGCTCGGGTTTGCTGTAGGCAAGGATATTTGGCATTCATTTCATCGCTCCATTGGCTTAATTCTAAGATTAACGGATGACGCGAGGCCTGAGTAAATTTTTCGCGTAAGCGAAGAAAATCAATGGCGCATACAGCATTGAGTGTACCGATATTTAATTCCCGTTCAAAGCGTTGGATTGCTTGATAAAGCGCCGGTAGACTAGCTGCGGTTCGTTCGAAAATTTGTTGATGACGCGCTAACCACCATTCGTTTTGCGGGCGTAGGCGTTTTTCCGGAATGACAGCTATTTCATTTTCTAAAATACCATCGGCTAAATAATGTAATTGCAACGCTTGCCAGTGGGCTTCACCAGCTAAATAAAGGGAAGGTTGTGTCCCCAAACTATTTAAATATTGGGCGATTAATGAACTATTATATAGCCATTCACCGTTATTTAATTGTAATGCGGGAATTCGTCCAAGGGGGTTATCACGATTGTGTGGCGAATTTTTATCCAAACCGCTGGTGGCTTCTAAGAATTCGATTTGCCCGTCTAATTTGTGATAGGCGATTACTGCACGCACTTTACGCGCATAAGGACTGGTTTCCGAATACCATAGTTTCATAGACACCTCGATAGAAAAGGGAAGCAATATCGGCGTATTTTTGCATAAGAAAAGGTGCAAACTTGTTGCACCTTCAATTTTTACTCGGCTAAAAATGCGGCTAATTGCTGTTTGTTCGGGAGTGCCGACATTGCCCCTTTGGCTGTGGTGGCAAGTGCTCCACAGGCATTAGCCTGACGAATGATTTGTTGTAAAACGCTGCTTTCACGCCAATCGCTATGTTGTGCTAAACCGGCTAATAAGCCGCCGACAAATGCATCCCCGGCGCCGGTAGTATCGACTGGCTGTAACGCTTTACCAGCAATCACTTGTTGCTGAGAGCATAAATGATAGAGTGCACCATCTTTACCAAGGGTCACAATAATCAGTTTGTCCGGATATTGCGTGGTGATGGATTCAAAGGCTTTGTCCAAACTGTCAGTATTGGTTAGAAGGGTGAGTTCTTCTTCGGAGAATTTTAACACATCGGCTAGGCTGACAGCTTCCATCACGACGGTTTTCATTTCATCCAGACTGTTCCAGAGGGATTCACGTAGATTTGGATCGAAGGAGAAAAAACCACCCGCCACTTTAATGCGACGAATTGCTTCAAAAGTGGCTTCGCGCGATGGATTGTTAATCAGTGCAATGGAGCAACAGTGTAGCCATTCACCCGCTTGAAAAGGTGGTAAATCGCTGGTTTGTAAAAATTGGTCGGCACTTGGGTTTACCATAAAGGTAAAACTGCGCTCGCCATTATCTAAACCAACCACGACAGTAGAGGTTCGGTGTTGTGGATCCAATACCATATGGGTGGTATCCACGTTTTCAGCCGCTAGGGTTTGTTGCATGAACTGACCTAAGGGATCGTTACCGACTCGGCCAATGAAGGCACTTGGACTGCCTAAACGGGCCACACCTACCGCCACATTGGCCGGCGCGCCACCGGCACAACGTAAATAATGATTTTCACCGTCCGGGATCAGATCCACTACGGCATCACCGGTAACCCAAATTTTTTGGCTCATAAGCTTTATTCTCCAGATTTGCTAAAAAATAACCGCTCATGAAAAGCGGTTATTTGAACGATTATGCGATGGTAATACGGGCAAATTTACGTTTGCCGACTTGGTAAACGTGCGTACCTTGCGGCGCATTGTCTTTTACATTATCTACTTTTTCACCGTCGATCTTCACACCACCTTGATTTGCGGCACGAATAGCTTCGGAAGTTGAAGGTACCAAACCCGCTTCTTTTAACAGCGCGGCCAAGCCAATTTCACCGCTGAATGAGAATTCCGGCATTTCATCAGGCATCGCGCCTTTTTGGAAACGATTGATAAATTCCTGTTCAGCCGCATCAGCAGCTGCAGTATCGTGGAAACGGGCAATAATTTCTTTGGCTAACAGAATTTTCACGTCACGTGGGTTTTTACCATTTGCCACATCTTGTTTCAGTTGGGCGATTTCGGTTAATGGACGGAAAGATAATAGATTGTACCAATCCCACATTAATTCATCGGAAATCGACATGATTTTTCCGAACATATCGCTTGGTGCATCGGTGACACCGATATAGTTGCCCAAGGATTTTGACATTTTTTTCTCACCGTCAAGACCCACTAAGAGCGGTAAGGTAATTGCGACTTGTGGCTTGAGACCTGCTGATTTTTGCAATTCACGGCCGACCAAAAGGTTAAATTTTTGGTCGGTACCACCTAATTCCACATCAGCTTGTAATGCAACGGAATCATGGCCCTGTAATAACGGATAAATAAATTCATGAATGGCAATCGGTTGATTGTTAGAGAAACGTTTTTTGAAATCGTCACGTTCTAACATACGCGCTACTGTGTAGTTGGAGGCTAAGCGAATCATGCCTTCGGTACCTAATTGACCAAGCCATTCGGAGTTAAAGACGATTTTGGTTTTAACCGGATCAAGAATTTTGAAGATCTGTTCTTTATAGGTTTCGGCATTGCGTAATACATCTTCGCGGCTAAGCGGAGGACGGGTTGCATTTTTACCGGATGGATCACCAACCATACCGGTGAAGTCACCGATTAGGAAATAGACTTCATGGCCGAGTTGTTGGAACTGACGTAATTTATTGAGTACCACGGTATGACCGAGGTGAATATCGGGAGCGGTTGGGTCTGCCCCAAGTTTAATTTTGAGCGGACGATTTTCTTTTAATTTTTCAATGAGATCCGCTTCAGAGAGGATTTCATCCGTGCCGCGCTTGAGTTCCGCGAGAACCGTATTTATATCTGTCATGCCATATCCTGAGTAAATGTTAAAAAATGAGGAAATATTATAGACAATCTCATTGAAATGAAAAGTAAAAGCACGAAAAAAACGCCTATTTGTGGGGAAATAGGCGCTAAAGTTGGAGTGATTATCAAATTGTTGTTGGAATGGTTGAGATGATAATAGTTCTCAAATACATTGTCAATAACAAATGCAAATAATTCTCAAATAATTAATCAAGTAGCGGAACACTATGACTTAAGGCGAGGCTGATTGGGCGCCCATCCAAGCAGTCAAACTGGCCGGCGTAGGCGTAGGCCTCCACGCCAAGAGCTCGGACTTCCTGTAATAGTTTGGCATACACAGGATCAATATCGGCTGCCGCTTGGAAACGATCAAAGCCATTATGTAGCCCTGCAAACAGGACCACCGCTCGATGGCCTTGGCGCTTCATGGCTAACAGTTCGCGTAAATGTTTTTGTCCGCGGGTGGTTACAGCATCCGGAAAGCCAGCTAAACCATCACGTACCAAAGTGATGGATTTCACTTCTAAATAGCAATCAGGCAAACCTTCGCCCTTGAGTAAAAAATCAATGCGGCTATTTTCTTCACCATATTTTACTTCGGGATAAATCTCCTGATAGTCGGCTAATTCTTGAATGACCTTATGTTGTAAGGCTTCCTGTACCAATGGATTAGCGCGATGGGTATTGATACAAACCAATTTGCCATTGGGCAGTTCAGTGAGTTCCCAAGAATGAGGGTATTTACGGGTATCACTTTGTGAATCCCAATACCAAATTCGTGAACCGGGTTCACTGCAACCAAGCATAGTGCCGGTTGCAGCGCAGTGTATCGTCAGTATTTTGCCATCGGGCAATTGGATGTCGGCAAGAAAACGCTTATAGCGTCGGATCAGCGTGGCTGGCAATAATTGTGGAAACTGCATGTTCATTCCTTATTTATTAGTTGTTAATGGCATTTTTTATATAACCATAATAAAATCAATTACTACGTGTCGTTTTGATAAGAACTTGGATTTTCATAGGGGCGTTTTAAGCCGCGCGAGTAAAGCGCAGATTGAGCATCCAGTGGAATTCTTCATCATTAAAGCGATACTGTTCTTTTAGCTTTGGTCCACAGGATGCCGAGCCAATACCGCTCATTGCATAATCGATACATAACACGCTGCCTTCGCTCGGTGGTAGAGCATAGTTGTGAGTCGCAGCAGCTAAGACTTCTTGGGAATAAGGTGCAAGGTTAAAGCTAAACGGCTGTTGGGCTTGGATTTGTAGCCAATCGGTTTGAATAAAATGTACTCCCCAATGGCTGCCATTTTCCTGCGGACGTAAATAGTTAACGAAATTTTGTTGTGGATTGGTACGGTAATACCCCAAGCGTGTCGCTTGGTGTTTGTCGATGTAGCTTTCGCCCGGTCCGTAACCGAAATACTCCCACTCGCTTGAGTTTTCACGTAACCAAAAACGCAGACCAAAACGCGGTAAATAAGGTAATTGAGAAGCCTTGTGAGCATGCAAATGAATAGCGATACCGCCTTGGCGGTCAATCCGATATTGAATGTCTAGGCTGAGAATCCTTCCCTTAGATACGGACAACATAGCGGCGTTGAGATTAATTTCAATCAACTCTTCTACAGCCTGCCAAGTCACTTGATAGGCGCGACTGTATGCTTGATGGTAGCCTGCTTGCTGCCAATGCTGTTTAATTTGGCTGTCGTTATCCAAAGGGGCGCGGTATAGATTAAATTCTAGTGGGGCGCGGAGCAGTTCGCGACCTTGTTGTTGTAGACTTTTGAAAATCCCCTTGGTTTTATCCAGGCAATATTCAAAATGACGACCCCGTAGGCGTAATTCGCGCGCATCTTCATTAACTTGAATCGCTTCTCCGGTATCTTGAAGCATGGCCTGAGGCGCGGCCAATACGCCATTGTGGGAGGAGGCCAATTGATCAAAGCCCACGCAATGGCCTTTTGCCAATAAGGCTGTAGCCTCACGCAGACGATAGGTTAAATTCAATAAAATATGCGCGTCATTATTACTTGGCATTGTCAGCCCGAGCGAACAAGCTTCACCGGCTGGCAGTGATGGGAGTTCGAGGATTCCACGTTCAACCTCGACACCGTTATGTAACCAAGCGTATTCCACGCTAAAAAGTACAGCAGCATCGCTGAAATCTAATAGGTTATGTAGCCACACCGCGCTATCTCGCAGCTCGGCACGCAATGGGCGAAAAACTTGCTTAAGTTCTGCCAGCGAACTGTGCGGTTGGCGTTCAGCACTAACTAAACCGTCTAAACAGAAATTCCCATCATTAGGGTAATCTCCAAAATCACCGCCATAACCCGGATGGCCATTGGCTAAATAGGGGCTATGATCGCACCATTCCCATACAAAACCGCCGGCAGAGCCAGGATGACGGGCGAAGGTTTGTTGATAATCCTCCAAATCGCCACCTGAATTGCCCATGGCGTGGGCATATTCGCACAATAAATAAGGTTTTTTGATTTTCCCATCGGCAAAATAGGCATCTAAATCTTCAGTAGCCGCATACATTTCGCTGTGCAAATCCAACTGGCTGAGATCATTTTGATGGGTAGAATGTTGATAAATCGAGCTTTCGTAATGGGTAAGTCGGTCAGGATCCCGCATTTTCAGCCAAGTGGCAGAAGCTTCAAAGTTTTCCCCAAAGCCTGATTCGTTGCCCAATGACCAAATCAAAATTGATGGACGGTTTTTATCACGTTCCAGATTGGCCTGCTGGCGATCCAAAATCGCAGCTTTAAAGCCCGGATCACGGGCTAGTTCACAGAAATTATCGATAATCTGCTGCTGAATGCGGGCATCGGCATTTTCTTTAGGGACATTCAGTAAAATGCTGTTTTCCGGCTGAGGTACATAGCGAAAGGCTGTGCCATGTGCTTCTAAATCGGCTTCTGCAATCAAATAAAATCCCAGTTTATCGCACAGTTCGCTAAACCAAGGGGCATTTGGATAATGGGCCGTGCGAATCGCATTGATATTGTGCTGTTTCATCAGGCGTAAATCATTGAGCGCTTGTGTCGGGCTAATACTATAGCCTGTTCGTGGATCACTATCATGGCGATTTACCCCCTTAAATTTCAGCGGCCGATTATTGAGTAGCAACACGCCTTGTTCAACGCGAATTTGGCGTAAACCGATATATTGCACCAGAGTTTCTGCAGCGTATTGCAACTCCAAACGATATAGTTGAGGGTTTTCCGCATTCCATAATTGAAGCGCATCTGAAAGTTGTAATGTAAGTTTTCCTGTAGCGGTTTTTTCAGTTATGAGTTGACCGTCAGGCGCATAAAGTCGATAGCGAATATCGCGATCCGCCTCACGGAAAGTCGGTTCAATATCGATGGTTGCGTGTTGTAGCTCGGCATCCAGTCGGCTGCGAATGAACAGGTCCTCAAGATAATTACATTCCCGCGTTAATAAATAGACATCGCGAAAAATTCCCGACATACGAAATTTATCCTGATCCTCTAAATAGCTGCCATCACACCATTGCAATACAGCAACGCGCAGTTGATTGTCGCCAGAGCGCAAATACTCGGTGATATCGAATGCTGAGGTGGCGTGGCTGATTTGGCTATAGCCGACAAATTGGCCATTTAAATATACAAACAAGCAGGAATCAACGCCTTCAAAATGCAATAGGTAGCGTTTATCGGGCTGAGGCTTCAGATGAAAAATTCGTTGATACAAACCACAGGGATTTTGCCAAGGGACGAATGGAGGATCATAGGGAAATGGATAGGCGATATTAGTATATTGATGTTGACCAAATCCATGATTTTGCCAATTCGATGGCACGACTAACCGGTTGTGGAAAGCCAGAGTCGGATCGGTGCAGGCATTTTCCGGCAAATCCAAATAGGAGGGATAATAATTAAATTGCCAATCGCCATTGAGCAAAGTGAAAAAGGTCGATTTTTCCCGTTCCCCCGTGCAGGCCGTTGATGCATCAGCATAGGGAATTAAATAGCTATGATGCGGTCGGGTATTAATATGTAGCGTTTGCGGATCTTCAAAATAGCGGGGGAGAGTCATGAAATCCTCCTTGAACGAAAAAGTGGTTTATTTTAACGGGGCGAATGGATTGTCGGCAAGGCGAAATTAATACTCGTAAAGTCATCGTTCGATATCGAATTAGCAAAAACAGTTTTTTTATTCAATGCTAATAAAATCAATCACTTAGGTGTAATTTTAGCAAAAACGTTGATTTTTGACAGGGCGTTTGGAGGGAGGCGAAAATTCGGCCTGTAAGGGCAACTATAATAAATAAAAAAACCGCCGATAACGGCGGTTTTATAGGGATTATTTAGCGGCTTTAAGCTCTTGGTAATACTGTTCGTAATATTGAATCGCATCACCTACATCATCCTGCCAATAGCTTTTTTGAAGAATTTCAGCTGTTGGATAGATAGCCGGATCTTCGGTAATTTCTTTTGGTAAGGCTTTTTTCGCTTCTAAGTTGGAAGTCGGGTAGCCGATTGCCAAGGTCAATTTTTCCGCAGCTTTTTTGCCCAACATATAGTTGATCAATTTGTGGGCACCATCCGGATTTTTAGATGTACTTGGAATTGCCAAGGTATCTACCCAAAGTACCGGACCTTCTTTCGGGAACACCATATCTAATGGCGCTTGTTCTTTTTTCGCGATACGCACGGAACCATTCCACAATTGACCCACTTCCACTTCGCCGGAGATAAAGGCGTTGGCCGGGTTATCTGAATTGAAGGCTAATACGTTCGGACGTAATTTTAATAATTCTTCGTAAGCTTGTTTGATGATTGCCGGATCTTTGGTATTTGGATCTTGGCCAAGTTTTAACAGCGCAATATTGAATACTTCACGGGCATCATCCAGCAATTGAACTTTGTTGGCAAATTCCGGTTTCCACAAATCGCCCCAAGCGGTGAAGTCGCTGCCTTTGTAAGTATTGGTATTGAATGCAATACCCGGTGCGCCTAACAATTGTGGTAGGGAATATTTGTTGCCTTGGTCGTAAGGTTTGTTTAACCAATCCGGATCAAGCTCTTTCATTACCGGTAATTTGCTATGATCCAATGGCATTAACATGCCTTCACGGCCCATTTTAGAAACGAAGTAGTTTGACGGCGCAATCACATCATAACCGCCGGCTTCGCCTTGGGTTTTGAGTTTGGCGTACATGGTTTCGTTGGATTCAAGGCTGGCAACGATCACTTTAATGCCGGTTTCTTTGGTAAATTCATCCAATAAACCGTCCGGTACATATTCCGTCCACGTATAGAGGTAAACGGTATCGTTACCCTTAGCAGCCGGCGCATTGTTGTCAGCCGCTTTGGTTTCTTTGTCGTTACAGCCGGTAACCGCTAAAGCCACAAGGCTTACTGCGAATAATCCTGCAATTTTTTTCATTTCTTGTTCTCCAATGAGAGTCGTAAAAAAACCGCCTAAAACCTTTATGGATTAATCTTCATTGATTCTAGGCATAAAAAAACGCCCCGATTGTGCGTCGAGGCGTATTCTATTGTATTCACTAGGTTTTGTGAAACCTTTTTAATACCTTACTGCTTATTTTTGCGAGTGATTAGCTGAGATAAAATCACCAACGCCAAGGAAAGCACGATCATAATGGTTGCGAGAGCGTTGACTTCCGGCGTAACCCCGGTTTTCACCAAGGAGAAAATACGCAACGGTAGAATTTCGTAGCTGACGCCACTCACGAAGGAGGAGACCACCACATCGTCTAAGGAAATGGTAAAGCTCAATAACCAACCGGAAACAATCGCCGGCAAGGCTAATGGAATGATAATTTTGCGTAAAATCGTCACTTCACTAGCACCTAAGTCTTTAGCCGCTTCCAACATTCTGGCATCAAACCCATTGAGACGGGAGAAAATGCTGACCGTCACATAAGGCAGACAGAAGGTCACGTGTGCCAATAATAAGGACCAAAAGCCTAAGGAAATTCCGACAACCATAAACAATGCCAACAAGGACACCGCCATTACGATATCCGGTGACATCATTACGATAAATAGCATCCCGCTAACCGCTTGTTTACCGCGGAAACGGTAACGGTAAAGGGCGATTGCCGTTAAACCACCAACAATAGTTGCTAAGGTAGCGGCAAAAAAGGCGATAGTCACGGAATGGATTGCCGCTTGAATTAAGGTGTCGTTGTTAAATAAACGTTCATACCAGTTCCAGCTAAAGCCTTTCCAACTTAAACCATAACGGTCGGCGTTAAAGGAATTGGTAACCAAAATGATGATTGGAATGTACAAATAAGCGTACACCACAAACATAAAAATATTGCGTAGTAAACGGCTCATTATTCCAACTCCACTTTTTTGTTTAACAACTTATTGGCTCGGTAGTAAATAAAGATCAGCAATGCCATTAAAATGGTTAAACCGATACTAATTGCTGAACCGAACGGCCAGTTGCGGGAAATTAAGAATTCGCTCTTAATTACGTTACCCACCAATAACACTTTGGCGCCACCTAGCAAGTCGGCCACATAGAACATACCCATCGCCGGCAATAATACCAATAAACAGCCGGCTACGATGCCCGGCATAGTGAGTGGCAGAATCACTTTGAAGAAACGCTGAAGCGGATTCGCTCCTAAGTCACGGGCCGCTTCTAATAAACGCCCATCCAATTTTTCAATGGCCGAGTAGAGCGGCAGAATCATAAATGGCAATAGCAAATAGACTAAGCCGATAATCACTGCGACTTCCGTATTTAAAATACGGATTGGTTCATCGAGTAATCCCATATCCATCAGCATGGTGTTCATCACGCCTTTTACGCCAAGGAATACTTTCATACCGTAAATCCGAATTAGAGAGTTAGTCCAGAACGGTAATACCACTAAAAATAGCAATAGTGCCCGGTATTTCGGATTGATTTTGCTCACCATAAAGGCGAACGGGTAACCAACCAATAAACAAATAATGGTGGCGATCCCCGACATATAGAGGGAATTCCACACCACCTGCGCATAGAGCGGATTAAACAGGTTGATGTAGTTCTCTAAACTAAACGGCAGAGCGTAAAAGTTGCTACCATCACGGGTGAGGAAACTGACCAACAACACTAAAACGTTGGGGATCAGTACAAAAAGATCAACCAACCGAAGATAATCGCAACCGTAACTTTTTGGAATTTATTATTGATTATCTTCATCGTTGAGTACAACCTCCCAACCTTCGTGCCATGTGATGCCGACCCGTTGACCGACGCTGTGATCCATATGTGGATCATCTTCGTTAAAGAATTCGCTGACTAACACACGTTTGCCGTTGTGGTCGAATTCCACGCTAGACTCCAATGTCATACCTTTGTAGGTACGATCCACAATATGGCCAATAATGGCGTTACTGTGTTCATTTTCATCTAATTCTTCGATCACGATATCTTCAGGGCGTAACAACACCTGTAATTTTTGATCCTTAGTAACCGGAATATCGGTATAAATATCGCATATCCGTCCTTCCACGTTTGCCAACACTTCCTTCTCATTTTTACGCTCGATCACGGTGGCATCAAAAACGTTGATTTCACCGATAAAGCGGGCTACGAAGAGGTTAGCCGGATCTTCATAAATTTCACGTGGCGAACCGTCTTGTTCGATTTTACCCTTACGTAACAAAATAATGCGATCGGACATGGTGATCGCTTCTTCTTGGTCGTGGGTAACGAAAATAAAGGTAATGCCCAATTTGCGCTGCAATTGTTTTAATTCATATTGCATTTGTTTACGCAATTTGTAGTCCAGTGCCGATAAGGATTCGTCCAATAACAATACTTTCGGTTTATTAACCACCGCACGGGCAATCGCAATACGTTGTTGCTGACCGCCGGAAAGTTGGGTCGGTTTACGATCCGCCATTTCCTCCAATTGCACCATTTTCAAGGCATCCATTACGCGCGGTTTGATTTCTGCTTCTGACACTTTTTGCATACGCAAACCGAAGGCCACATTTTCAAAAATAGTCATATGCGGGAACAGGGCATAACTTTGGAATACCGTATTAACATGGCGTTTTTCTGCCGGCACATTGGTGATGTCTTCACCGTCAAGAATAATGTTGCCGGAATTCAATTCTTCCAAACCGGCCAATAGGCGTAGTACGGTAGTTTTACCGCAGCCCGATGGGCCTAGAATGGTTAAGAATTCACCGTTGTTAATCGTGAGATTGAAATCTTTGATGATGGTGTTAGAACCGTAGGATTTCGTAATAGAACGAAGCTCAATGATAGGCTTTTGTTGAACCGTATTTTCCACTAGCTTTGGTTTTCTCCCTAAATTTCACCAATAAAAAATGGTACTGAGTAGAAACGACCTGCGGGGCAGGGGTGATTTAAAAGGTCCTTATAATATCGGGAATTCATAATAAGTCAAAGGACTTATCGGTGATTTACGGAATTTTTTTCAAAAGAAAAGCTCTGTCATTAGCCGCTTTTTCTGATTTTTAAATCATATCTAATAAAATCAATGGGTTAGGTGCGGTTTTCGATAAAACATGAGAAAGCGATAGGGCGTTTGCCCCGCCTTTCGACCAGATATTATCTACAGCTTTTTGGCTCTTTTTGTCATATATCAAAATCCTTGTAGCCGATAGCTATTACACTAGCGGGCAACAATAAAAAGGAGACTTTCATGCAAAACAATAATCTATTAAGCCGTTTTCTTGGTTATGTTGGTTTTGATACCCAGTCAAAACCTTCAGCCAAGCATTCGCCTAGCTCCGCAGGTCAAATGAAGTTAGCGGAAGCGCTACAACAGGAATTACTTGCATTGGGTTTACAGGACGTCAAGGTCAGCAAGCATGCGGTGGTCACCGCCTATTTACCGGCAAATCGACCTGAACTCAAACGCACAATCGGTCTGATTGCCCACTTAGATACCTCACCGCAATGTTCCGGCAAAAATGTACAGGCGGAAGTGATTGAAAATTATCGCGGTGGAGATATTGCCTTGGGGATTGGCGAAGAATTTATCAGTCCGGTTTATTATCCGTTTTTGCATCAATTAGTCGGTCAAACGCTTATTGTCGCTGACGGTAACACCTTATTAGGTGCCGATAATAAAGCGGGGATTGCGGAGATCATGACCGCCTTGGAAATTCTGCAAAAAGACAATTTGCCGCATTGCCATATTCGTGTTGCTTTCACGCCGGATGAAGAAATAGGCTTAGGTATTCAATATTTCCCACTGGAAGATTTTCCATGCGATTGGGCCTATACCATTGACGGAGGTGCAGTCGGCGAATTGGAATATGAGAATTTTAATGCCGCCTTGGCTAAGGTGATTATTCACGGACGCGCGATCCATCCGGGCTTTGCCAAAGGAAAAATGGTCAATGCACTGACTTTAGCCTGCGCTTTCCAACAAGGCTTACCGGCGCAAGAAGTGCCAGAATTAACTGAGGGCAAAGAAGGCTTTTTCCATTTGGATTATTTCAGTGGCGATGTCGAGCGGGTAGAAATGCACTATTTGATTCGTGACTTTGATGCGGAAGCCTTTAATGCACGTAAAGCCTTTTTACAAAATTGGGCGGCAGAATTTAATCGTCAGCACAAATTGAGAAAACCATTGGAATTACAGATCAGCGACAATTATCGCAATATGTATGATTGTGTAGAAAAAGTCCCACAAGCGATTGAAGTAGCGGATCGGGCGATGCGGAAGGCGGGAACTACTCCAAATCACCAACCGATTCGAGGCGGAACCGATGGCGCATTTTTAGCGGAAAAAGGTTTGGCTTGTCCGAATATTTTTACCGGAGGCTATAATTTTCATAGCAAACATGAACTCGTTTCCTTGCAGGGCATGGAAAAAGCCGTTGAGGTGATTATAAATCTTGTTCAAGATCAAGAAATGTAAAGAAGTGTAAAGATTTGTAAAGAATTGCAAAGAAATGCTTGCAATGGAAAAAAAATGCTTCTATAATCGCCAACGTTTTATCGAGATTCCTTTGATAAAGCTAAACTTTAGAGATTTTATTCATAAATTCCTTTTTGGTGCCCCTAGTTTCTAGGGGCTTTTTTTTGCCTAAAATTCGCCATTTTTACCGATTTAATTGTAAATTTGTTCCTTACAAACTTTACAAAATAGACAATTCTTTACACTAAATTTACATTTAACTTATTGAATTTACAAAGTTTTTTCTTTACTCTTGGATGAATTTTTGACTTAAGGAATTAGAATTTATGTTTAAGCAATGGCTCATTCGCGGCAGTCTTGCTCTCTCTTTAGCTCCCCTCACTTTTGCCGCACCGGGAAGCAGTTCGGATCCCCAACAAGATGCGATTAATCAGCGTCAACAACAGCAACAAAATCAGCTCAATGCAGCAATTGCTGCCCAGCAGGTCACAGCATCGGATGTGCGCTTGCAAGGTGAAACCTTGGCTGAGGCCGGTTTTCCGCAGCACGAGGCGCAATGTTTTACGATTAATCAATTAGTGCTCACCGATTATCAAGCTGAAGAAAAAAACTCATCAGCCTCTTCTCTTAAATTAATTCAACCAAGCCAATTTTCTTGGGCGTTATCCTCCGTTTATGCCGAACGGGATTTTGCCTTACCGGCCTGTGTGGGCTCGCAAGGGATTAATGTGTTGTTACGACGCATTCAAAATCGTCTGATTGAGTACGGTTATGTGACCACTCGAGTGGTGGTCGAGCCGCAGGATTTGCGTTCCGGAATGTTAGTGCTCACGGTGATTCCGGGCAAAGTGGGGCGTATTCAACTACAAGACCAGAGTGCGCTACCATTTGCGACACGCGGTACTCTGTGGTTTGCCATGCCATTGCGGGAAGGTGAATTGCTGAATCTACGCGATATTGAGCAAGGCTTGGAAAATTTGAAGCGAGTCCCCAGCGCAGAAGCGGATTTTCAATTGGTACCAAGTGAAAACGTGGGGGAAACGGATATTGTCGTGGGTTATAAGCAACGCTTTCCTTTCCATATCACCCTCGGTTTGGACGATTCCGGCTCAAAAGCCACCGGCCGTTTGCAGGGCTCAGCCACCTTTTCTTGGGATAATGTGTTGACCTTAAACGACATGTTCTATATCAGCGGCACCCGCAGTTTCAAACGTCACAGCGATAAGGCCGAAGGCGATTATGGCAGTCAAAACATTAGCTTGTATTATTCCATTCCGTGGAAAAACTATCAGCTGAGCTTATCGGGTTCGCGTTATCGCTACCATCAAACCGTCGCCGGTGCCTTTGAATCCTATACCTATTCCGGCGAAAGCCGCCAAATGAAGGCTAATTTAAGCCGTTTGTTATGGCGCGATAGTCGCTCGAAAACCTATCTCAATGCAGCCTTGTGGGCGCGTCAATCACAAAACTACATCAACGATACTGAAATCGAAGTGCAACGCCGCCGTACCGCCGGTTGGGAAGCGGGATTAAGCCATACCCACTATATCTATGACGGTGTGTTGCAGCTATCTGCCTTATACAAACGCGGTACTGGTGGTCATCGTGCCTTACGTGCCCCGGAAGAGGAATTTGATGAAGGCACTTCACGTATGCAAATCATCACAGCCAACATTGATTTCAGCTACCCGTTTAGCTTGTTTAACCAACCATTGCGCTTTAATACGGAATGGAGTGCCCAATGGAACCGCACACCGCTGGTACAGCAGGATAAGCTGAGTATCGGAGGACGTTATACGGTACGTGGGTTTGATGGGGAATTAACCCTCTCCGGTGAACGCGGCTGGGTATGGCGCAATGAACTCGCTTGGAATGTGGGCAATTGGGGACAAGAGCTGTATATGGCCGTGGATACCGGCCGGGTACGCTCCTCGCAGGAGGAATTACAGGTGGGTAATAGCCTGACCGGTGGCGCGATTGGGCTACGAGGCAACCTGTGGGGACTCAATTACGACTATTTTGTTGGTGTGCCGTTGAAAAAGCCGGAAGGCTTCCGCACCAGCAATGTGGTCACCGGGTTTAACCTGAGCTACCGCTTCTAATGGCGCGTAATAAACATATTAAAAAAGACTAAAGTTTAGATAACTCAATTTAATCAATTTCTGTAAAGAAACAGTACAAAGGATTCTCTATGAACAATCGTCAATACAAAGTCATCTTCAGCCGTGTGTTAAATCAATTGGTGGTGGTGTCCGAACTGGCCAAAAGCGCAGGCAAAGCGGCGGTGGATAGCGTAGAAACGCATTTTTCAAGCAACTCTAATAAAATCAATTGGTTAGGTGTTAATTTCGGAAAAACTCCGCTTACCGGGGTGGCGTTTGCATTGATGTTGTCCTTAGGATTTGTCTGGATGCCGCAAGCGCAGGCACAAGAAATGGCGATTCGAGCGGATAAATCGGCGCCGGGCAATCAACAACCAACCGTACTGAAAACCGCAAACGGCCTACCACAGGTCAATATCCAAACGCCAAGTGCGGGCGGGGTCTCACGCAACCAATATACACAATTTGATGTGGCCGAGCAGGGCGCCATCCTCAACAACGCCCGTAAGGCGGCACAAACCCAAATGGCCGGCTGGGTGCAGGGCAACCCGAATCTTGCGCGTGGCGAAGCTAAAGTCATTCTTAACGAGGTGAACTCGGCTAATCCAAGCCGCTTAAAAGGCTATGTGGAAGTGGCGGGGAAAAAAGCTGATGTTGTGATTGCCAACCCAAATGGCATTCATTGTGATGGCTGTGGGGTGATTAATGCCGGCCGAGCCACCTTGACCACCGGTAAGGCTGAAGTGGAAAACGGCAACCTGAAGGGCTATCGTGTACAGGGCGGCAAAGTCACCGTGGGTGAAAAAGGCATGGATAACCGCCAAGCGGATTACACCGACATCATCAGTGAGAAAGCAGAAATCAAGGGCGGTGTTTGGTCGAACAAAGGCATTAAAGTCACCACCGGCAAAAACAAAGTTGACCGCACCAATGATTCGGTGGTGTACGTGGGAGAACAACCGGCAGCCAACACCCCGACAACGCCCGAAAACCAATCTACTTACAGCGTTGATGTTAGCCAATTGGGCGGAATGTACGCCGAGAAAATTCATTTAGTGGATAACGGCCAAGGCCTTGGCGTACGCAATGCCGGCCATATCGGTGCTTCTGCGGGTGATGTGAAGATTGATACTCAAGGGCGGATTGTGAATGAAGGGCATATTAGTGCTAGCGAAAATACCGCGTTAAATAGTCAAAAGAAAATTGAAAACCGAGGCACCGTTTATGCGAAAGGTCAGGCAACGCTGAAAGCACAAGATATAGATAACCGACAAGGTGTGATTGCAGCTAAACAAGTTGAACTGAATGCTAATAACGTGGATAACAGCAAACAGTCAGATAAAGGCTCCTTAATCGTGGCATCCGATAAGCTTGCTATTAAAGCCAAGCATGTTGATAACAAAGGTACGAAAGTGAATGGCAAAACGGAGCAAGGGCTACGTGCTGCTCAAGTCGTAATTGCTGCGGATGATCTTTCTAACCAACAAGGTGGTATTTATGCCGATGAGCATACCACTTTAAATATCGATAAAACCGTTAATAACAAAGAGGGTGAGATTGAAGCGGGTAAATCTATTCAACTAACGGCTAAAACTCTAGAGAACGAAGGTTCTGTAAAAACTAAAGGTGATTTAACTGTTCGTTTGCAAGATGGATTAGAACTGAATAATGCCTTCCAAGTCGGTGGTAATTTAGATTTTAAAACCCAAGGCGACTTAAAAAATAACAGTCAACTACGAGTAGGTAATAAGGCGAATATTCAGGCTGCTAATGTAGAAAATACCAAAGATGCTGAAATTAGCGGTAATGAAACGCTTGTTACCGCAAATACTTTAACTAACCGAGGATTAATTGATGGGGTTGTTACCGTTGCAAAAGCGGTAACCATCAATAACCTTGGTACTGGTCGTATTTATGGAGACCATATTGCTTTGCAAGGCGATAACCTAAACAACCTTGAAGAAGGTGAAAAATCTGCGGTGATCGCCGCGCGTGAACGTTTAGATCTTGGCGTAGATAAGATTCTAAATCGCAATGAAAGTAGCATATTAAGTTTAGGCAAAATTTATGTGGGGAAAGCGCTTGATGCGAATAATCAAGCAACCGGAAAATCAACTTATGTGCATAACTACAATGGTCTCATTGAAGCATTAAATCTTTACGATAATGCCAAAAGCAATGCTATTAACTTCAATACAGCTAGTGTTGAAAATAAACACTTTTTCCTTAAAACAGAGAATATAGATACTTCTTCCACACCAATTTTTGAGTATCGCATCGGCAATAATTCAACAATCTATGGCAGAGACTCCGGTGTTTATAAAGTTAAACAAGATAATAAAAGTAGTCGTGGTGGTTTAAATCGTAAAGTCAAAAACCTTTATCACATTTATTCTCCAGATGGAAAAATCGAAAGCAATAACTGGCACGAATATAGCTATACCCGCACAGTAAATGAAACTATGGTGCTCAAACCGGAGTATCAGGAAGGTAAAATTTTAAGTGGCGGTGGCATTGATTTTAATGATGCACATGTTGACAACCAAGACAGTAAAGTGATTGCCGGTGGATTAATTAAAATCATTGAGGGGCAATTGAATAATGAAGAGTTTAAAGGTCGCACCATTGTAACGGACAAAGGACGTGTAACCGCTTTCTACAAAGGAAGGGATTGTCGAAGAGTGCTTAAAAAATGTGTCGATCGTTACTACACCACTAAAAGCGATACTAGCGGTTACTTCAAACAACGAGAGACAGAGAAGGATTTAGGCATATTTGATTATAAAGAAAATATGGCTCCTGAGTTTGTGAATAACGATGTTGCAAGCAAAGCCAATGCCGGTGATGTGGTGTTAAATCGTCTCACGCAATCTCTTGATAAATCATCGCTCTATAACGTTAATCCAGATGCTCCAAAAGGTTATGTGGTGGAAACTGATCCTCGTTTTGCCAACAAACAGAAGTGGTTAAGTTCGGATTATATGTTCAATGCTTTACGCTATGACCCAAACAATATGTTGAAGCGTTTGGGGGATGGTTTTTATGAATTACGTCTTGTTAACGAGCAAATTAATCAGTTGACCGGTCGTCGTTATCTTGACGGTTATCAAAATGATTTAGAGCAATATAAAGGCCTAATGAATAACGGTGTGCACTATGCAAAACAATTTAATCTAGTGCCGGGAGTTGGGCTAACCGCACAACAAATGTCAGAACTGACTACCGACTTAGTATGGATGGTGAATGAAGAGATCACCCTACCGAGTGGTAAAAAACTCAATGTCTTGACACCAAAAATTTATTTAGCTTCGAATCGCGCTCAAGTGACTCCGACTGGAGCTGTAATTTCTGGGGATAGTATTGTTGGCACGGTTACGGATATGAATAACGAGGGAACCTTGCTTGCGCGTAATTTAGTGAATTTATACGGCCAAGATATACAAAATAAAGGTCTTATATTCGCCAATAATGTCAATCTGAATGCTGAACAAAAATTAGTGAACCTCGGTGGCAAAATTACGGCTGCAGAGCAAATTTCACTTTATGGCGGAAAATCGGTTGAACTTGCAGCAACGAAAACTGAAAACCAAAGTCAGCTAGGTCGCACGCAAACCGCTAATAGCGGAGTAGATCGTAAAAGTGAATTGACCGTCACCGGTAAAGATGGGGTGCTATCCGTTCAAAGCGGTGGTGATATTACGGTAAAAGCCGCGAATCTGAAATCAGAAGGCGCGATTGATGTTAATGCGAAAGGCAAACTTTCTGTAACCACAGAAAAGCAAACCAATAAAGAGCATTACAATTTCAGCGACAATCATCATTATCACTTAAATCAAGAAAGCGAAGTGAGCTCAGTGATTGAAGGTAAACAAGGAGTGCGTTTAGTCGGACAAGAAGAAACGGTACTTCGTCAAGCGGAAGTGATAAGCCATGATGATAAGGTAATGGTTGCATCTAAAGGTGATATTCAAATTGAAGAAGGTCGCAGCCTTGAACAATTGGATACTCGTAATAAACAAAAATCTAAAGGTTTATTCACCAAAGAGACCGAAGAAAGCCGTCATCATCACGATTATGATCTAGCCGAAGGCAGTAGATTGCAGGGGAAAAATGTTGAAGTTCTTTCTCAAACCGCCAATGTTTCTGTGAAAGGAGCTGAAATACAGGCTGAACAAGATATTCATTTACAGGGTAATCAAGTTAGAGTGACTGCTAGCCGTGATAAGGTCATGGAGCAAGATTCTTATTCATCGAAAAAATCTGGATTAAATGTCTCTGGAAAAGGAGGCGTAATGCAGATTGGTTATCAACGTGGCAAATTGAACAATGATGGTTCAAGTTATAGTGAAAGTGTAAATGGTAGCGAGCTAGTTGCGCAAAATGGCAATTTATCTATTTATGCTAACCAGGATGTCAATGTAGATGCTTCCCACTTAGCTTCCGGTGGCGATATGCTACTTACGGGTAAAAATGTTCACTTAAATGCAGTGAATGAACAGCACAATAGTGAATATCATCGGAAACAAAAATCAACAGGTTTCGGAATGGGTTTTGTGTACGATCCTGCTACACGGGCAAAAGAAAATTATCGCCAGAAAGAAGCACAAGGCGCAACAAATAGCATTGTTGGTAAAGCCTTAGGGGCATCCGATGCGGTTGTTGATTCAATCGAATCAACGATGCGGGGCATCCAACCTTATGCTAACCACAATCGCAGTGAATCGCATAAATACAATCAAAAAACAATAGCCAAAACAACATCACTTGAAGCCGGCGGTAATATGAAGATCCATGCCAGAGAGGGCGATATTCGCACTCAGGGGGGGCGTATAACTGCAGAAGGTGATGCTCAGTTTGTTGCAGCTAAAAATGTGGATTTTGGTGTGGCGGTACATGAGCAATCACAGCATGCTTCATCCCGACAACGCGGTGTGGGAGTAGATGGTTTAGCCAAATATGTCGCCGGAGTGTATACACAACGCGAAAATGGAGATACCCTGCTTCGCCAAGAAGTAGGAAGTCAAATTTCTATTGGTGGCAATAGTACAACGATTGCAGAGGAAGGCGATATTACGCTGAAAGGGACAACATTTGTTTCTGCCGGTAAAAATATCCTTCAAGCCAATACGGGTAATGTGCAATTACTGACAGCAGAAACCACCGATAACAGCGTTCAGAAACGTAAAGGACATAGTATCGGAGAAGCGGCTATCTCAGATACTGAACGTTTCTTTGGTTATAACCGCACCCGAATGAATCAGGATGGTGAGCAGGTAACACATCAAGGTAGTCAACTTGCGAGTCTCGATAATAATGTAGAAGTGTATGCCGGCAAAAATTATCAACAAACGGCAAGTGAAGTGTTGGCTAAAGAGAAGGTTGATATCAATGCACAAAATATCACCATTAATAATGCGCTCAATCATCAAGACAACAGCTACAGCGAAAGCGATTTAAAAATAGGGCAATTTAGTCGAGTAAAATCTCCGATTATCGATTTGATTAACACTATTGAAGGCGCTGTGAAAAATGATAAGGCATCAGATCGCTTGCAGGTTGCGAATGCGATGAGTGCGGCTGCTCAGGGATATAATCTATATAACTCCATCAGTAAGATGGCGACGAAAGATCCAAAATCGAATACCTATTTACTTCGAGTGGAATCCGGTACAGGCGTTGCTCATAGTCGTCAAAGCCAAGAAGGACTAGCGGATGTTAGTCAGGGTAGTCGTATTAATGCGAAAGAAATCAATCTTGTTGCACGTGGTGACGGTAGCCTGAATGAAAAAGGTGAACGTAAGCTGGGTAACATTAACTTAACCCATACAGATCTCACATCACGCGATGAAACGGGAAAACGAATTCAAGATAGTAAAATTACCTTAACTGCTAATGAGTTGAACATTAAAGCGGGCGAAAGCAATACCCAATTTAAAGGCCGCAGCCAAAGTGTTGGTGTGGAGGCCGGTGTCGCGGCAACGGTTGGTGCTCAAACCGGCGTAGGGGTTTATGCGAGAGTTGGGGCAAGCACAGGTAAGGATGACGGTAAAAGCAAAACTTATCAAGCCAGCCACTTAGATGCACAAACTGTAACTCTAAATAGCCAAGGCAATACTAATATCATTGGTAGCCAAGTAAAAGGCCAAACAGTAAATGCCAATGTGGGTGGAAAACTAACTATTGAAAGCCTACAAGATGAGGAACATTTTAAAACCAAATCAAGCGGAGGTGGTTTAGAAGTCGAGTTTGGGTTTGGTAATAACTGGAGCTTAAGTGGCTATGGCAATGCCTCAAGAGGTGAAAACGACCGAAAACAAGTAAATGAACAAGCAGGAATTTTTGCTGAAGAAGGTGGTTATCACATCGATGCGGAAAATGTTCATTTGAAAGGTGGTGCGATTGCCAGCACTAACCCAACAAACAGCAAATTAGCCACAAACAAGCTGACCTTTGAAGATATTCAAAATGAATCGAGCAGCAGTGCGGCGAGTGCAAGTATTAGCGGAAGTCTCAAAGAGTCAAAAGAAAAATGGGTGGATAATGAAACGGGCAGAGCGGTTAAACCAAACAGTGAAAATAGTACAAAAATAGACAGTCAACGCAGTGGCGGCTTAAGCCCGGGTTTACCGATGTTTGACCAAAGTAGTGACAGTTCTGTTACCAGAGCGACATTGACGGAAGGGACTATTATCTTGAATAAAGATACTAATCCAACCATCACTACAGCAAAAGATTTAGGCATCAATACAGACCTTGCAAAAGCTAACGAGCAAGTTGCACAGACGAAGGATGTGAAAGCTATTCTTGCTGAACAACAGCAAATATCTACAGCGATTAGTAATATAAAATCAGCTATAGACACTTATACATCAAATAAATTAAATGAAGCAGAAATTGCTGAACAACGAGCAAAAGCTGAATACGAGAAAGCAAAAGCTAATAATGCGAGTAAAGAAGAGTTGGGTTTACTTGAATTTAAGTTGATGGAGGCTAATAGAGATAAGGGTAAATGGGAATATGGAGGGGACAGTCGTCGTACAATTGATACGATAACGGCTTTATTTACTGGGGTACTTTCAGGACAAAGTGCTTCAGCAACAACAGTAGCAACATTATCACCAACGGTTAATAAACTGATTGCGGATAATACACATGATAAAGTAACGAATGCGCTTGCTCATGCAGTGTGGGGAGCGATTGAGGCTCAAGTCAATGGTGGAAGTGCCGCACATGGTGCGATAAGTGCAGCGGGGGCTGAATTACTGGCACCACAAATTGCCTCTATCCTTTATGGTAAATCAGAAGCTGATTTAACGCCGGATGAAAAAGCTGGTGTGATTAGTATGGCCAGTTTAGCCGGAGGGATTGCCGGAGCCTTAATGAATGGCAAAGCAGATAGCATAGAAACCATAGGTAATGCAGCAATTAATGCACAGATTGCTGAAAACACAGTAACCAATAACTATCTTTCAGATTGGCAAAAAGTTCAAAGAGAGAAAGAATTAGCTGCTTGTGATGGTTGGAGTTGTAAATTTAAAGTAAATGTCTATTGGGCTGCGGTGGATGTTGGGCAAGATGCGAGTTTTAGTGCTGGATTAGCGATGTCGATTCCTGAAGGAATTTATGAAACGGCTAAAGGGCTTGTTGAGTTTGCGAAAAATCCAATTGCGGCATTGGATGCTATTGGGACGCTGATTGAGGAAGGTAAACTTGGGGATGCTTTTATACAAGATAGCCTTAATAAAATTGAAACCTTAAAAGCTGAATATAATAAAGCAGGGGCAGAGGGATCATATAGAGCTGGTGTAGAAGCCGGTAAGTTATTACAAATATTTGCCGGTGGAGCGGGTTTGGCTAAAGTTGGAATTAAGCTAACGAAAACAGCTGCTACTTTTACGAAGCATCAAGTTCATAGAGTAGTTAATCACACTGTTTTGAATCGAGTAATTAATGAAGTTGATAATATCGCTGTATCAACTGATAAAGGATTTATCAATGCCACCAAAGTTTGTGGAGCAAGTTGTGAAATAAAAGCAACTAGCAAAGCTGAGCAAGCTTTAATCGATGATATTGTCAAAAATGGTGATATTAAAGGTGGAAAAACAGAGTCGTTAATTCATGATTTAGCAAAACGTTCAGGTTATGAACCATTACAAGGAGGAAAATATGGCTCAAATAATGGCTTTGATCATGTGTTAGTAGGCAAAGATGGCTCTGTAGTCATTATTGATAGTAAACAAATAAAAACTAATGGGGCAATTCAGGTGAGTTCGAAAGGGGCAGGCAAAACAAACCAATTGTCAAGTGAATGGATAAATGCAGTCTTGGATCAATTACCTAATAATGATCCAACTAAGTTAGCAATAAAAAATGCAGAGCGGGATGGTAAATCAATTAAAACAATTATAGCTGGTGTAGATAAATCAAATGGTAAGGTTGTGTTATTACCAGTTAGAATTCCTAATAAGAATTAATCGTAATAGGTGTAAATATGGAAAGATATAAGGTGTTTTTAGGTAGTGAGATTGCTAAAAGCTATGATGAAGCAAAGAATTTTACTCTGGCTAGAGTAGATGAATATACTGAATTTAATCATAAAGAATTATTTTCAACGTTAGCTCCTATAGATAATTTTACAGGTAATGTTTTTTCTTTAATTCATTATTTAAATGATTTCCATCGTGCATTAGCCTCTAAGTATTTATTAGAAAATAATATTTCAGGATTTAAAGAAAATGCTTCTATTGCTGGTTTCTTGGGGATTCTGTCTAAATATGATTTTCAATGGGCATACAACGGGATTAATACAAATTTCTTTTTTATGAGTTTACTTTCAGATAATCAAAAGTTGATTGATTATCTGATTAAACATCGTGATGAAATTGTGGATATTTCAGTCCCCTATAAACGAACTGATACCAGACCTTTTTTTAATGCGAACACTTTATTGGCGTTAAGTGGAGATTGGCAATTATTAAAAGAACGCTCACTCACGTTCTTAAATGATGAGAAAAAAGCCCGTAGTGATTTAAAGCGCATTCCCGATCATGAATTTTATGTGACACTAGCAGATAAAAATATAAAAGGAATGCAAGAGGCTTTAGATAAATTACTCGAACTTAAGTTTGCGAAACGAGCAGCCAAAGACACACTTTTACATTTTGATTTTTACTTGCAACCGCAAGTTTTAATGTATGCCAAAATCGCAGCAATCCACGGTTTTGATTTGGGTATTGATAGCCCTATAGCGCCCAAAGAATTGATTGATATAAATCCATTAGCAGAATATAAAATTCCTTATGATTTTATGAAATCATTTGATTTTGATGCCCCTCATCAAGTTTGGGTAAATTATGTCAAACAAAGAATGGAAGAAGCGAAGAAAAAGAACGTTGAAAATAAAAAAGGATTTTGGGGTTCATTATTTGGTCGATAAACAAAGTAAGGGAATTTGAAATATCTTATGCTGTAGATGGTAAGGTTTTACCTAAAGAATTTATTAAAAATATACCAACATGAGAATAAAAATTAACTCAGAATATGAAAATATTTATAAGAATATAGCAGAGACTATATGGTCTATGATGCCAACTGAGGCGGAAAAATATGTAGTTCAATGTGAGTTTATTGATTCTTCAGCAAGAAGAAGTATGTTTTGGGTTACTCATGATGGGATAAGAATGGATTATAACTTTGATAATTATCCTGAAGAGAAAGAATCCGAGATATTACATTATCTTCAGGAATTGAGAAAGTTGATGACTTCTTTAGGGTCAGAATGGAATCAATGTGAATTTGTTCTAAATGAGAATGGCAAATTTAATATTAAATTTGCCTATATTCCAGAGGAAGATAGTTGGGGATCTCTTTATTTAAGAGGAATTAGTGCTCTTACCTTGGAAGAAGCTGAAGAGCACAATATTCCAAGAGAAATCTGGGAAGAGCGAGTAAAAGCGAAGAAGGAACAACAAAATAGTTAAACTTTATACTAAAAGTGTGGTTGGTTTTCAGTGATTTTAAAAAAATTTGAAATTAACCGCACTTTTGTATTTTCAGCGCTGCTTATCTTTAAGCTAGTTTTATAATTTCACATCCAATTTTGCATAAGCTCGTTCTACTTTTTGATAGAAATGGCTTGCCATCTTTACAAGTGGTATCGCAACAGGCTACTGGAAAACTAGAAACAGTTTATAACATCGCCGTAGAAGAATTTAGCACTTACCATGTAGGGAAATTTGGTGTTTGGGTTCACAATGCAAATTGTTGTGATTTTGTGAATGTAAAATATGGTGATGTTGAGGCTAAATTTAAGCAAGGCGGTTGGGTTAATTCAAAAAATGATCGGGTGATGTATATTGATCCTTTCGATGGTAAATTTAAAGATTGTCCAGATGGAGCAATAGCTTCGGTGGATCATATTTTGCCACAAAGCGCATTTAATAAAATTGATGGTTTTGATAAATTACCAAAACATGTTCAAAATGAATTAATTAATCACCCTATGAATTCACAGCCTTTACCAAAGGAATTAAATTCATCTAAGAGTGCTAAAATTGAAACAGGAACGGAAGGTTGGCAGAGATATGTTAAGGAAAACAAAGATATATCACCAACATATAGAGCATATTTAGAAAACACTCAAAGAAATATGATAGCTTTAGTTGAGGAAACGCTTAAAAAGAGAGGTCTCAAATGAAATTCATGACAGAATCTGATTTATATAAAGAGTTTGACGAAGTCTATTTCAACTTATCAGAGCTATGCTTTGATAAAATAAACTTATTTTATCGAAAATTTGATGATTTTGACCCAATGAAATTTGATGGTTTAAATTTAGTAAATAAAGTTAAACCAGAAAATTATCTTATTGAACGATTTAAAGTTATACAGCCTGAGTCATATTCTTATTTATACGATGGAAGATTTTTTTATGCTATTAAAAGAAGCCAGATTCCAGTAATGAATGATATAACTGAATTTGGCGTAATAATTAATGATATTGTTTATTACATAAGTTATGACCCATTTTCATTCTCCAAGGGAGAATATAAGCTACATCATAAAAGTATCCCTTATGAATTGCTTAACTCTTGGTTATTTTTTAGTGATAAATGGATTATCTCAGAGGGTATAAATTCAAATATATATAAAAGTAATTTACCTTCATTATTATTAATGCCCATTCATTCAATTATAGAAGGTTTTGAAGATAGTCATGGCGTTGCACTTCCTGAATATACAGCGTTTCTAGAACAGAAATTTCATCATGCTTTTAGACAAAGTTATGACGATGATAAATTCAATGATGAAAAATATTTTGAATTAAGATGTTTGCTTGATACCCGCTCCAATGATGATTGGAGTAAAACAGGATATCAATTATTTGTATCTTCACATAATGATGAACGTAATGTTTATGTGATACCTAGAGCAGATGTGATGGGTATTAAAAAATTGACTAACCCGGCAGAGGCAATAGATCATTATGCCGCTCATTTATTCTCACGTGCTGAGGGGGAGTTTGATTTTATGCAATATGCAGAAGATTTTTAGCTAATACAATAAATTAAAGTGCGGTTAATTTTTACTAATTTTTAAAAATTTACTGCACTTTTTATTGCTTAGTGAACACTTTAAAAGCCACGAGTATGATTGTGAAATTAGGTTGTTTATCGGACTAAGGCTTTAAAAAACTATTTTTAAAGCACCTATAATCAGTTGTTAGAAAAATGGATTAATTAAGTTGTGTATAAATTACCTGAAAATGCTCCAACAAGAATTGCGATAATAAAAGCTATTGATAATGGTAAATCAATTAAAACAATTATAGCTGGTGTAGATAAATCAAATAGTAAAGTTGTGTTATTACCAGTTAGAATTCCTAATAAGAATTAGTCATAATAGGTGTAAATATGGAAAAATATAAGGTGTTTTTAGGTAGTGATATTGCAAAGACTTACAGTGATGCTAAAAAATTTACTTGGGAACGGGTTAATTCGTTTTCAGATGATTCTTATCTCGAATTATTTCAAAGAATAAAATTAATTGATGATTTTCGAGGGAATGTGTTTTTTTCAATTGGTTTATTAGATGACTATCATCGAGCATTATCCTCTAAATGTTTGTTAGAAAATTCTATCGAAGGATTTAAAGAAAATGCTTCTATTGCTGGTTTCTTAGGTATTTTGTCTGAATATGATTTTCAATGGGCATATAATGGATTTAATACTAACTTCTTTTTTATGAGTTTGCTCTCAGATAATCAAAAGTTAATTGATTATTTAATTAAGCATCGTGATGAAATTGTGGATATTTCAGTCCCCTATAAACGAACTGATACCAGACCTTTTTTTAATGCGAACACTTTATTGGCGTTAAGTGGCGATTGGACATTATTAAAAGAACGCTCACTCACGTTCTTAAATGATGAGAAAAAAGCCCGTAGCGATTTAAAGCGCATTCCCGATTATGAATTTTATGTGGCACTAGCGGATAAAAATATAAAAGGAATGCAAGAGGCTTTAGATAAATTACTCGAACTTAAGTTTGCGAAACGAGCAGCCAAAGACACACTTTTACATTTTGATTTTTACTTGCAACCGCAAGTTTTAATGTATGCCAAAATCGCAGTAATCCACGGTTTTGATTTGGGTATTGATAGCCCTATAGCGCCCAAAGAATTGATTGATATAAATCCATTAGCAGAATATAAAATTCCTTATGATTTTATGAAATCATTTGATTTTGATGCGCCCCATCAAGTTTGGGTAAATTATGTCAAACAAAGAATGGAAGAAGCGAAGCAAAAGAAAGTTGAAAATAAAAAAGGATTTTGGAGTTCATTATTTGGTCGATAAACAAGGTAAGGGGATTTGAAATATCCTACTTATTCAAGTAGTAGTAAGAGTCCTGATTCATTTGAAGTATCTTATTCAGTTGATGGTAAGCAATTTGAAAGAATCATGAGAAATACCCCAACAGGAGATTAATATGTTGTTTGAAGAATGCAATGAATTACATGAGAATATTGCTAAAACAATATGGAAAATTATGCCACTTGATGCATCGAAGTATATATTTGAATGTGAGTTACAACCTGATGATCAAAATTATGGAATGTACTGGATTGATCAGAATGGAGAGGAAAAAAACTCCTTTAGGAGGATTTCCTGAAGAAAAAAGAGAAATTCTTAATTTTTATTCTAAGCTAAAAGAAACTATGGCTAAATTTGGTAGCGATTGGACTCAAAGCAGATTTACTTTAGATGAAAATGGAAAATTTGATGTGAAATTTGCCTATGTTCCAGATGAAGATAGCTGGCCAATGCTCTATCTTCGAGGAGTTAGTGATCTTGAAGAAAATGAGATAAAGGAATATGGGATTCCTAGAGAGATTTGGGAAGAGCGAGTAAAAGCGAAGAAGGAACAATAAAATAGTTAAACTTTATACTAAAAGTGCAGTTATTTTTTACTAAGTTTTAAAAATTGATCGTACTTTTTTTGACTGATATTTAATGATTATGAAGTAATATTGAAATATTTAGAAAGTCGTTAAAATTGCAACAATTATTACGATAGCAAATAAACTCAAACTGGAGCAGGTTTGAGTGTGGCGATTTATGGTAGTGATTCAAGCTACATTAACATTGATTTTAAAATTTAAAGGAAATTAAAAATGAATAAACATCATTATAAAGTCATCTTCAGCCGCGTGTTAAATCAACTGGTGGTGGTGTCCGAACTGGCCAAAAGCGCGGGCAAAGCGGCGGTGGATAGCGTAGAAACGCATTTTTCAAGCAACTCTAATAAAATCAATGGGTTAGATGCTAATTTAGGAAAAGCTCCGCTTACCGGGGTGGCGTTTGCATTGATGTTGTCCTTAGGATTTGTCTGGATGCCGCAAGCGCAGGCACAAGAAATGGCGATTCGAGCGGATAAATCGGCGCCGGGCAATCAACAACCAACCGTACTGAAAACCGCAAACGGCCTGCCACAGGTCAATATCCAAACGCCAAGTGCGGGCGGGGTCTCACGCAACCAATATACACAATTTGATGTGGCCGAGCAGGGCGCCATCCTCAACAACGCCCGTAAGGCGGTACAAACCCAAATGGCCGGCTGGGTGCAGGGCAACCCGAATCTTGCGCGTGGTGAAGCTAAAGTCATTCTTAACGAGGTGAACTCGGCTAATCCAAGCCGCTTAAAAGGCTATGTGGAAGTGGCGGGGAAAAAAGCCGATGTTGTGATTGCCAACCCAAATGGCATTCATTGTGATGGCTGTGGGGTGATTAATGCCGGCCGAGCCACCTTGACCACCGGTAAGGCTGAAGTGGAAAACGGCAACCTGAAGGGCTATCGCGTACAGGGCGGCAAAGTTACCGTGGGTGAAAAAGGCATGGATAACCGCCAAGCGGATTACACCGACATCATCAGTGAGAAAGCTGAAATCAAGGGCGGTGTTTGGTCGAACAAAGGGATTAAAGTCACCACCGGCAAAAACAAGGTTGACCGCACCAATGATTCGGTAGTGTATGTGGGAGAACAACCGGCAGCCAACACCCCGACAACGCCCGAAAACCAATCTACTTACAGCGTTGATGTTAGCCAATTGGGCGGAATGTATGCCGAGAAAATTCATTTAGTGGATAACGGCCAAGGCCTTGGTGTGCGCAATGCCGGCCATATCGGTGCTTCAGCGGGCGATGTGAAGATTGATAGCCAAGGTAAAATTGTTAATGAGGGGCATATTCAAGCGCAGGAAAATGCACTAGTGGCTGCTAGCGAGTTGCACAATGCCCAAGGCGCCAGCCTTGTAGCTCATAAAGGAAAAGCCTCTGTCAGCACCAAAGGGGAGATCAAGCAAAACGGCCAAATCCTTGCTAAGAAAAAAATCGATATAAAAAGTGCCTCATTAGAACAAAGTGTGAACGGAGAAATCGTTGGCGGTGATGTAAGACTAGAAACGCAAGGTGCAGTCGTTAACCGAGGTTTGATCAATGCGCGTCATGCAGAGGAAGGGGAGGCGCCATCAAAAACTGTTATTAAGGGGAGTGCTATCCAAAATATTGGCTCTGGCCGTATTTATGGTGACAAAGTGGCATTAGGAACTGCATTGCTTGAGAATCTAGATGAAAAAGATGCTGAGGGTAATGTCGTTTCCGCAACTATTGCGGCACGGGAACAATTGGATGTAGGTGCGAAGCGAATATTAAATCAAAGTCGTTTTTATACGGGGAATACGGATGGTGCTACCGCAATGGTTAGCCTAGGGCGTTTCTCTATTGGTGATGCACTAGATGAAAACGATGAATCCACCGGTAAAGCGGACAAAGTAGAGAACCGCAGTGCTTTAATGCAAGGTCGTGGTGGTGTGTGGCGTGTTGGTGAAGTTGTGCAAACCAATGATTTTTTTGAGACTGAAGTCAACGTTGTTTCAGAGAAAAATGTTGATCGCCACTATATTGTGCCAAAAGGAGAATCGGAACAACGTTTTCATTTGGATATGAGTTTGCTGCAACATTATTCCGGGGTTCGTGGGAAAAATGGTTATCGGGTGAAATCATTACCTTCAGCAGTGGATAAACCAAAGAATGGAGATGTGCTTTCCTTCCTATTACCTTCGGTTGCGATTTGCCAGGATGTGAATTGTGATATTCAACCGGAAACCTACTACCTGCCAAATGATCCCGCCTGGAAAGTTTTTGGTATTTACACTCAACAACGTAATCATATCGAGCGGGTGTTAAGTACAGCCCAAGTGCCGGTTGAGCCTATTAAACCGAGTGAGCCGGCTAATCTTGCGAATTTAGATGAAGCAGCGAAGGCGGCATATCAGACGCAATTAAATGATTACCAGCAAGCATTAAAAAACTATCAGTTAGAGAAGGCTGAGTTTGATAAAACAATTAAACCGCTTTACGTTCAATGGATGAAAGATAACGAGGCACAATTCAATGCCTTGGCGACAGCTATTGAAAATCATAATGCTGCGATTGCCGCTTACGTGGGACGTAAGATCGAAGATTATTGGATAACCAATGTAAATAAAGAGGTGATTCGAGCCACTACGGTGACACAAAGCCAACCAGCAAAAATTGTAATGGATGGTGAGATGACCGTAGATACAGATAAATTCACCAATGATAAATCCCAAGTGCTATTGGGCGGTGCTTTGCATTTATTAAATGCCAAAATTGACAATATCAATGCGGAAGGCATGCAATACACGGAAGCTTATGGTGATAAAAAATATAGTCGTTTACTTAAACGTAAATCTAAGACCGCCAGTGGCCGTAATAAATATAAACGTCGTGAGACAAATGAAACAGTTGGACGTCTTTACACGGATAGTCGAACTATTACATTGCCGGTAGCCAATGTATTTACCGATTACACCTTTGATGCCCATGAGTTGGCAAATGAAAATGACAGAGGAATGAGCTTACCGAGTTCATCACTATATAAAGTTAATCCGACATCTAATAATCAGGTTTTAGTGGAAACTGATCCGCAATTTACTGATCGTCGTAAATGGTTAAGTAGTGATTATATGTTCAAGATGTTACGTGCAGATCCACAAAATATCTTGAAACGTTTAGGTGATGGCTATTATGAACAACAGTTGATACGCAATCAGTTAAATCAACTCACCGGCCGTCCATTCTTAGATAATTATGCGAACTTTGAAGCGCAATATAAAGCCTTAATGGATAATGCGGTGACCGCGGCGGGACAGTTCCACTTAATGCCGGGAGTAGCCCTTTCCAAGGAACAGGTTCAAGCCTTAACCAGTGATATTGTATGGTTTGAACCCCAAACTGTGACGTTAAAAGATGGTAGTCAACAAGTTGTGTTGGCACCGAAAGTGTATTTATCGAAGACTCGTCAAGAAGATATTAAGAACAGTGGTGTGGATGGCCGCGCGACATTAATTTCGGCTGATCAAATCATTATCGATACGGATAAAGACGTTCATAATCAAGCACAAATGGCCGCTCGAACATTGACTTATATTCAAGCAAATAACATACATAATGATGGCAAGATTAATGGTCAACAGGTGGCATTACTTGCAGAAAACGACATTACCGGAGCGGGCCGATTTGAAGCGGATAATGCATTATTGTTACAAGCCGGTAAGCAAATTGCGCTGAATTCGACTACGGCGACGAATGAAGTTAAGTCGGGTGGGTATCGCAATAATCAAACTCATATTGATCGTCAAGCAACAGTGTATGTTAAAGGAGAGAACGGCAGTTTAACTTTAGCAGCAGAAAATATTGCACTGAATGCGGTCAATATTATTAATGATGGCAAAGGTCAAACACGGCTTCATGCTACCGACAAGCTTGAGCTTGGCACGGTGATGGAGCAAAGTGAACAACAATTAGGTGGTAGCAGTAATCATCGTAAACACGAGAAGGCTACAAAAGCACAGGTTACCCGAGTCCATAGTCAAGGTGATGTGACGTTGCAGGCCAATACAATGACAGCTGAAGGGACTCAGTTACAATCAAAAGGTGCGCTTCAGCTGAGTGCAACAGAAGCTCTTCGCCTTGGTACTACAACAGAAAACCATAGTTTGGAAGAGTACCACAAGGATAAGACCAAGCGATTGGGCGGTAGTGAATCGCATGAAAGTTATCTGCACACGGAGAGTCAAACCCAACAAGCCACGCAATTGAATGGCCAATCCGTTAAAGTTGCAGCCGGAGGTGATTTAACGGCGGTAGCAACACAAGTACTTGCAACCGGCGATCTGATTTTTACTGCTGGCGGTAAGCTGAATCTAGAATCAGCCATAGATAGTGAGAAGCGTATCGAGTGGGAGAAACACCAAAAATCAGGTCTCACCAGTGGTTATAGCGGAGGTGTCGCACGGGTTGGTTATGAGAAGTCTAATCACGCATTGGATGGCCAAGCAAGTGAGCAGCAGGCTAAGGTAGCGCAACTGACTAGTAAAAATGGCGATGTAATGTTGTTGGCTAATAAAGCACTAACGCTTGATGGTTCGCATTTGGATGCAGGCGGTGATATGTTGCTTAGTGGTTCAGAGGTGAAAGTTAATGCGGTTTATGATCGCAGCCAAAGTGAACAACACAGCCGCACCAAAGTGAAGGGCGTGGGGGTTCGTGCGACAATAGATGAGCATGCAGTGAAAAAACAGCAATATCAAGATGAAAGCGCTAACGGTTCAACGCAAACCTTGGTAGGCAAAATCATAAATTTTGTGGAAGCAACAGATAAGGCAAATCATCAAATCGCTAACCGAGTAGCGGGCTATGGCTATCGTCAACAAACTGAATCCCATCATTATGCGCAAAGTGAAACCGCGAAGGGGGCTGAACTCAGTGCGAAGGGGAATTTAACCATACAAGCACGCGAAGCTGATATTTCTGCGCAAGGTGGTCAATATCATGCAGGCAAGGATCTACAGTTAAACGCCAAAGGGAATGTACTTTTGGCGGCTGCACAAAGTTGGCAATCATCGCGTAACGAGCAGCGTCGCAAAGGTGCAAACTATGACGGCGCACAACGGGCAGATGGCATGTTTGGGGTGTATAACGATAAATCCCACGGCATTGGTGAAAATAGTCAACAGCAAGGCGCTTTAATGACAGCTGGAGGCGCCTCTTCGATTGTGGCACAAACCGGTAATATTAGCGCTCAAGGGTTAAAACTCATTAGTGAGCAGAATGCACAGTTACAGGCTGGAAAAGACATTCGTTTGACGACAGCGGTGGAACATATCAATACGGATGAAAGCAGTACTAAGCGGGCAGTTGGCGCGGCTAAGGTATCGGATACAGAACGTTTCTTCGGTTATCACCGCGAGCTATCGTCCAAACAACAGGGGCAAACCGTACATAGCGGCAGCTTAATTAGCAGCCTCAATGGCGATGTGAAGGTAAATGCCGGCGGCGAATATCAACAAACTTCCAGTGAACTGTTGGCGAAGAATAAAATTAGCGTCGATGCCGCTTCAATAAAAACCGATACAGTATTTAATGAACAGTCTTTAAAAAGCCATGAGAGTGATTTAAAAATCGGTAACTTTACTCGGGTGAAATCACCGATTATTGACCTCATTAACACCATTGAAAGCACGGTAAAAAACAAAGATGCCTCCGACCGCGTGAAAGCTGCTAATTTAATGAGCATTGCAGCGCAGGGATATAATGCCTTGGAATTGGCGAAGGAAGTCGATATTAGCAACTGGAGTAAGAATCCAACGGATGCGGGTTATCTCTTACGGATTGAAACGGGGACAGGCTTTAGCCATCATCGAGATAATCGTGAAGGCTGGGAAAAAATCAGCCAAGCCAACCGCATGAATGCGAAGGATATTGAGCTAAATGCCCATTCAGGCAAATTAGATTTAACCCACACGGATCTGACCAGTCGAGATAAAACAGGCCAACGTTTAGCGGATAGCCATATTAGCCTTTACGGCCGAGATGGGATTGATTACCAAGCGGGGCTTGATTTAGGACAATACAAAGGTCGCCAACAAAATAGTGGTGTTGAGGTGGGAACCGCCGTCAGTGTTGGCGCGAAAACCGGTTGGTCGTTCTATTTACAGCTAGGTTTTGGCCAAGGTAAACAGGACAGCGAGTTCCAAACGGTACGTAATAGCCAAATTGATACCGAACGCTTAAGCCTAAAAACGGGCGATAGCACGAAGTCAAGCCCACAAGCCGATGCGCATCTTCGGGGAGTCACCGCCAAAGCGCGGGTGATCGAAACGGATATTCAAGGAGATTTGACGGTTGAAAGCCTACAAAGCCATGCGAAGAGCAAAAACACTTCCTCCGGTTTAAATTTACAAGTGGAGGGCGGTTTTGGTTCGGCTTGGGGTGCCTCAGTTGGGGCTCAAGCGGCTAAGGGGACAACGGAATATCACCAAGTATTGGAACAAGCAGGCCTGTTTGCAGAAGACCATTACAATGTAAAAGCCGACAACGTACATTTAAAAGGGGCTGCGATTATCGGGCAAAATCCTGAAGCCAACCGTTTAGAAACCAACGCCCTAACCTTTGAAGATATTCACAATCACTCTTCTAGTAAAGCCTCTAGTGGTAGCTTAAATCTAAACCTGAAGCAAACGGCAGATGAACAGATTGATAATAAAACGGGCAAGGTAGTAAAAGAAAATGCGCCGGATAGCACGCTGGTGAAGGGGGAGCGTTCCGGAGGTGTGAACGGTGGCCTGCCAATGAGCCAAAGTGACAGCGACAGCAGTCTTACGAAGGCAACCTTAAGCGAAGGCACGATAATCTTAACTAAAGACACCACACCAACCGCAACCACAGCCAAAGCACTCGGCATTAATACCGAGCTTGCTCAAGCGAACCCTCAAGTCGAAACGCCAAAAGATGTGAATAAACAATTGGATGAACAACGTCAGATACGGGAGGCGGCAGGGCATATCCAAACGGCGGTGAATAAATATATTGATGTGCAGCAAAAAGCGATAGCGAAAGAGATTAAAGTACTGCAAAGTCAAAAAGAAGCAGCAGAAGCGAGAGGAGATAGCGCACAAGCGAATGCCTTGGATGAGCAAATTCTCAACGCGAGAATTAGCCAAGACCAGTGGGGGACTGGCGGTGAATATAAGCGAGCGACGGATGCCCTCACACAAGCGGTGTTAATGGGCGTATCTGGCGGTTCGGCGCAGGCGATTGCAGCAGCCGGAGCCTCCCCTTATGTGAATCAAGTGATTAAGGATGTCACAAAGGACATTCCAAGTCTCAATTTACCGGCGCATGTTATTTGGGGAGCCATTGAAGCGGAATTGACGGGCGGTAGTGCTACAACCGGCGCGATTAGTACCGCGGCGGGTGAGCTGGGTGCTGCTTATTTGGCAGAACATATTTTTGGCAAGAAAGCAGCCGAACTCAGTCCAGAAGAACGCAGCAAGGTGCGTGATGCCGCGAAAGCGATAGCCGGTATAGCCGGCGGGCTTTCTTCAGCAATGCAAGGCCAAGATTTAGTGAGTTCACTGAATGACACATCCGTAGGAATGACCGTGGCGAATAATGCGGTGGAGAATAATTATTTAAAACCATCTGATTTAGTTGAAGCAGAAAGAAAATATAAAGCTTGTAAAGGTGATTCTGATTGCGAGATGAGAGTGGTCGAGGAAACTAATGAGCTTAGTAAAAAACGTAATCAAGAACTGGATGAATATCGTCAATCCCTTGAGCGGGAGCTTCTCGCAGCAAAACGTAGAGCGGAGCAACAATGTGCAGGTAATGCAGATTGTTATTTAGCCTATTCACAGGAGGCGAATAAGCATTTTAAAGAACAACTTAATGCTTATTTGGCTCATGTATCAGAAGGTAAGGATTTTGAGTCCCTAGCAAGAAATTATTATCCAGATGATGCCTATTTTCGTTCAATTTGGTATGGCTTAACAAATTCAGGGCCACAAAAAACGAAGGAAAGTTTAAAATCAGCGAAAGATTATATTGATAATACATCTTTCGGTGAGGCATTAGATGATACCTTGCGCATAGGTGAGAAACTTGTTCGTCTACCAAAAGAATGGATTGAGCAAGATATCCCTGCGCATTCTGTTGAGAAAGCGCTACGTGAGATGACAGATGGAAATCCTCAAGATGTAGGAGAGGTCTTCTTTGGTTTAACAACCGGTGCTGCAACGGTCTCAGTGGCTGGCAAAACCATGAAATGGATTGGGGGTAAGTGGGTTCGTTCACCAGATGTGGATTATTCAAGGGATAATGCAAACCTAGGACTAAATAACAAGGGGTTTAACATTTCATTAAATGAAAATATCTCTGTTAAGCCAGCAGGAACTATTTCTAATATTGATTCAGTTAACAAACTAATAAAGGGAGAATTACCAGGCGTGTCGACTAATAATAGAGTTGGAGTACCGAGAGAAATGACACCAACATCAACACCAAATGAAACAGCTAAAGATTTTATTAATAAATATGCTAAATCTAAAGGTTACCAATTACCTAAACCAAAGATCGATAATGGAATTCACCGCTATGATATCAATGGGGGGGCAAAAAATGGAGGTGAAACTATTCTTTATCGACCAGCCGGGACTGCTAGTAGTAAAACAACTGATACTACGGCGACAGTTGAAATAAATAGTCAAGAACTTAGAAATATAAATAGAAATCAGCAATTGAAAATGAAGTTCCCAATTAAAAGTGAGGTGAAATAAGGGTATGGATTATTATATAAAGAGATTATATGAGCAATTACAGTGGTGTAGCCAAGAAGATTTTTCTATTACTGATTTTTTTCCTTATGATCAAGATATATCTTATGATGAGGAGCTGATGTATAACCAGATCAGTATTGAGTTTATCTATAGGTGTCTCAAGTGTGATTTAATTATTTTTTTAAATGGCTCTATCCTTTCATCTGATGAGATATGTTCATTAGAAGGCTATGCTTCTTTTTTATCTAATTCACCCATTGGGCAGGATGAATGGAAAAGAATAGGTACACCACTACAAAATAAAGTATGGACTTGTGAATTTTTTGATGGAACAAATAAATTAATTAAAATATGTGAAGAATGTGGTTTAAATGGATATGAAGAATTTGATGAAAATGATATTAGATGGGCTATGTTTATTTCTAAAGTAGAAAATATTTTTTCCGAAAATAATTTAACTTGGAATTTGGATAAACCTTTATTTCCTATAAAATCTAAAAAATAATTTAATTACTAGTCTATGTACTGTATGGATAATTAGCTACAGTGCCCCCCTGATGGCGCAAGCGTCCACGCTTGATGGTACGCATTTGGATGCAGGCGGTGATATGTTGCTTAGTGGTTCAGAGGTGAAAGTTAATGCGGTTTATGATCGCAGCCAAAGTGAACAACACAACCGCACCAAAGTGAAGGGCGTGGGGGTTCGTGCGACAATAGATGAGCATGCAGTAAAAAAACAGCAATATCAAGATGAAAGCGCTAACGGTTCAACGCAAACCTTGGTAGGCAAAATCATAAATTTTGTGGAAGCAACAGATAAGGCAAATCATCAAATCGCTAACCGAGTAGCGGGCTATGGCTATCGTCAACAAACTGAATCCCATCATTATGCGCAAAGTGAAACCGCGAAGGGGGCTGAACTCAGTGCGAAGGGGAATTTAACCATACAAGCACGCGAAGCTGATATCTCTGCGCAAGGTGGTCAATATCATGCAGGCAAGGATCTACAGCTAAACGCCAAAGGGAATGTACTTTTGGAAGCTGCACAAAGTTGGCAATCATCGCGTAACGAGCAGCGTCGCAAAGGTGCAAACTATGACGGCGCACAACGGGCAGATGGCATGTTTGGGGTGTATAACGATAAATCCCACGGCATTGGTGAAAATAGTCAACAACAAGGCGCTTTAATGACAGCCGGAGGCGCCTCTTCGATTGTGGCACAAACCGGTAATATTAGCGCTCAAGGGTTAAAACTCATTAGTGAGCAGAATGCACAGTTACAGGCCGGAAAAGATATTCGTTTGACGACAGCGGTGGAACATATCAATACGGATGAAAGCAGCACTAAACGGGCAGTTGGTGCGGCTAAGGTATCGGATACAGAACGTTTCTTCGGGTATCACCGCGAGCTATCGTCCAAACAACAGGGGCAAACCGTACATAGCGGCAGCTTAATTAGCAGCCTCAATGGCGATGTGAAGGTAAATGCCGGCGGCGAATATCAACAAACTTCCAGTGAACTGTTGGCTAAGAATAAAATTAGCGTCGATGCCGCTTCAATAAAAACCGATACAGTATTTAATGAACAGTCTTTAAAAAGCCATGAGAGTGATTTAAAAATCGGTAACTTTACTCGGGTGAAATCACCGATTATTGATCTCATTAATACCATTGAAAGCACGGTAAAAAACAAGGATGCCTCCGACCGCGTGAAAGCCGCTAATTTAATGAGCATTGCAGCGCAAGGGTATAATGCCTTGGAATTGGCGAAGGAAGTCGATATTAGCAACTGGAGCAAGAATCCAACGGATGCGGGTTATCTCTTACGGATTGAAACGGGGACAGGTTTTAGCCATCATCGAGATAATCGTGAAGGCTGGGAAAAAATCAGCCAAGCCAACCGCATGAATGCGAAGGATATTGAGCTAAATGCTCATTCAGGCAAATTAGATTTAACCCACACGGATCTGACCAGTCGAGATAAAACAGGCCAACGTTTAGCGGATAGCCATATTAGCCTTTACGGCCGAGATGGTATTGATTACCAAGCGGAGCTTGATTTAGGACAATACAAAGGTCGCCAACAAAATAGTGGTGTTGAGGTGGGAACCGCCGTCAGTGTTGGCGCGAAAACCGGTTGGTCGTTCTATTTACAGCTAGGTTTTGGCCAAGGTAAACAGGACAGCGAGTTCCAAACGGTGCGTAATAGCCAAATTGATACCGAACGCTTAAGCCTAAAAACGGGCGATAGCACGAAGTCAAGCCCACAAGCCAATGCGCATCTTCGGGGAGTCACCGCCAAAGCGCGGGTGATTGAAACGGATATTCAAGGGGATTTGACGGTTGAAAGCCTACAAAGCCATGCGAAGAGCAAAAACACTTCCTCCGGTTTAAATTTACAAGTGGAGGGCGGTTTTGGTTCGGCTTGGGGTGCCTCAGTTGGGGCTCAAGCGGCTAAGGGGACAACGGAATATCACCAAGTATTGGAGCAAGCAGGCCTGTTTGCAGAAGACCATTACAATGTAAAAGCCGACAACGTGCATTTAAAAGGGGCTGCGATTATCGGGCAAAATCCCGAAGCCAACCGTTTAGAAACCAACGCCCTAACCTTTGAAGATATTCACAATCACTCTTCTAGTAAAGCCTCTAGCGGTAGCTTAAATCTAAACCTGAAGCAAACGGCAGATGAACAGATTGATAATAAAACGGGCAAGGTCGTAAAAGAAAATGCGCCGGATAGCACGCTGGTGAAGGGTGAGCGTTCCGGAGGTGTGAACGGTGGCCTGCCAATGAGCCAAAGTGACAGCGACAGCAGTCTTACGAAGGCAACCTTAAGCGAAGGCACGATAATCTTAACTAAAGACACCACACCAATCGCGACCACAGCCAAAGCACTCGGCATTAATACCGAGCTTGCTCAAGCGAACCCTCAAGTCGAAACGCCAAAAGATGTGAATAAACAATTGGATGAGCAACGGCAGATACGGGAGGCGGCAGGGCATATCCAAACGGCGGTGAATAAATATATTGATGTGCAGCAAAAAGCGATAGCGAAAGAGATTAAAGTGCTGCAAAGTCAAAAAGAGGCAGCAGAAGCGAGAGGAGATAGTGCACAAGCGAATGCCTTGGATGAGCAAATTCTCAACGCGAGAATTAGCCAAGACCAGTGGGGGACTGGCGGTGAATATAAGCGAGCGACGGATGCCCTCACACAAGCGGTGTTAATGGGCGTATCCGGCGGTTCGGCGCAGGCGATTGCAGCAGCGGGTGCTTCTCCTTATGTGAATCAAGTGATTAAGGATGTCACAAAGGACATTCCAAGTCTCAATTTACCGGCGCATGTGATTTGGGGAGCCATTGAAGCGGAATTGACGGGCGGTAGTGCTACAACCGGCGCGATTAGTACCGCGGCGGGTGAGCTGGGTGCTGCTTATTTGGCAGAACATATTTTTGGCAAGAAAGCAGCCGAACTCAGCCCAGAAGAACGCAGCAAGGTGCGTGATGCCGCGAAAGCGATAGCTGGTATAGCCGGCGGGCTTTCTTCAGCAATGCAAGGCCAAGATTTAGTGAGTTCACTGAATGACACATCCGTAGGAATGACCGTGGCGAATAATGCGGTGGGGAATAATTTCTTGAGTGATGCATCAAGAGCGAGATTAAATGCATTAAAAGCAAAATATTATCGTGGAGAAAAATTAACAAACAAAGAAAAATTAGAGTTTAGAGATTTAATTCAATCAGATCAGCGTAGTGACGTTCTCTTGGATAAATTTAGAAAAGATCCAAATTCCTTAAATAGCGATGAAAGAAAGGAATTTTTAAGCTATGTAGAGCGCTATTACATAGAAACCGTTACGGGAAATACAGCATCTGGTTATAAATTGGCGTCATCAACATCACCAGTTAATGCTAAAAATCGTTTTGAATCAGAATATTTAATAAACGATCCTGTACCAAAACGAGATTATGGTCATTTCCCTTTTGCAGGTACGGATGCACAAAGATCGCAAGCAGTGAATACCTTGCCAGAAGAGAGCAAGAACTGGCTAGGGTGGCGCTCTGAAAAACATTCTCGTGATGAAGAGATGTATCATACTATCAAGAACGAACTTGATGCTCTTGAGAATTATAAAAATTCAGCGAATGGGAAAATAGCTTATTCAGTTAAGGATGGGTTGGAGGCAGGCTCATTGCTTGCTTTAGGTGGTGTAACTGGTGTTGTAAGAGGTGTTGCCCTTGTGGAGGAAGCTACAGCAACAGTTGGAGGCAAGGCTCTTACTCTAGTTAGTAAAGGGGAGCAAGCGTTACGCCTTAGTGAAGATTTGGCAACAAAAGCTTACATTAATGGACAATTAAGCTATGTTAATTTAGTCGATAAAGGGATTAAAGCCTACAGTGCCGCTTCAACAAAAGCAGCAAATGCCTATATCAACGGACAGCTTGCGTATGCGGATGCTGTGGAGAAAGGGATCAATATATCTAAAGTGGCGGCACGAGAAGGTATTGAAGGAACCCGGGAATTAGTGAGTCAAGGGGTTTATTATTCTTATAATCCTACACAGGCTAAAGTAGTTCAAACAGCTGTTCAGGGAATTGAGCATGGTTTGAAACCTATAACTCAAATGACTACTAATCAATATGTTAAGCAAGCTGCAATTGGTACTGGTTTTGGTGCGGCTGCACAATATTCAGTAAACGGAGAAATAAATTATAATGATGCTATAAAAACTGGCTTTATGACACCTTATACGTTAAATGCTCCTATTGGTATGGCAGTGTTAATTGGCTCTATTGATACTGCAATATCAGCTGCTTCTGATAGTAAATCTCAAATTAAGGAGCAAACAAAATATGCAGGAACTACGGGAATCAGTTATGGCGTAGAGAAATTAACACCTACGCCATTAAAACCAGTAGCTTCTTATATTGGCTTAGCTGCTGGAGAATTTGTAAATAAACTACTAAATTCAGAAAATAAGGAAGGGGAAAAATAATGAAATATATAGTGGTATCATTCCGAAACTCATTTTTTATGCTAATTGGATTACAATTAATAGTTTTTTTTTATAGATTTCTTTCTACAGGTGAGATAGATCAGTTAAGATTATTTGTAAATAAAGATTATCTGATTCTTTGCTTAAGAATATGGGGGGGATTATTTATTCTCTACTTCTCTGGATATTTTATTGTAGGAGAGAAAGTAAAATAGGATACAAGGAAAGTTAGATTTTTTAAAAGTATGCTGCTAAGAATTTAGTTATTTTATTGTCAGTTATAAGTTTCTATAAATGTTATATTGAAATATAAAGTGCGGTCAATTTTCAAAGAGTTTTTAAACCTCTCAAAAATTAACCGCACTTTTTTATTACATTACAACGGAGAAATCCAAAATGCCCAATGGGTAGATGCACAAAATCTGAAAGCCGGCTATAAGTTATTGTCAGAAAATAATCACTGGCAGATGGTGAAAGGTGTTAGCATCAAGGCTGAGAAGTTAAGTGCGTATAACCTGACAGTTGATACTGACCACACTTACTTTATCAAAGGAGCGAATTCTGACCTTGATGGCGTTTGGGTGCATAATGATTGTTTCCTTGATATGCCAAAACAAAAGGTCAACAGTGCAAGTGTGGGTGATATAGTAAGAACACCAACAACACATCCAGATGATTTCATTAAATTAAAAGGAGGTAAAAATTTTAAAAATAAATATACTGGTGAAATTTGGTCAGAAAGTCATACTTCTCACTCAGATAAAAATGGTGAATGGAAAGTTGGATTAAAAGGGAACGCCCTAGAAGTAAGAAGAAAGATTACAATAGGTAAAAGTGATGGAAAAATCATTAAATTCGACAACAAATAGCGTTATATCTTTTAATAAAATAAATTTTAATAGTTTTAGTAGTAGCCCGGGTTGGGTGGGCTACTTTTATGCAAGAGATCTTACTATGCAATCAGTAATACAAATGTCATCTAAAATGATAGAGTCCTTTTTTAAAGACTCTATGAATGACTTTTTCCTACTAACTGCATTAGCATATGATGATAGCGCTTCTATCCCTGAGTTTTCTGATTTAGAGGTTTCTTATTATGAAAATGTTTATAATAAGGCTAAAGAAATGGGAGTATTAATCCCATATAATGGACTTATTGAAGAATTTTATGAAGATAATAAATATCCATTTCTAGCTAATATAATGTCATTGAGTTTTGATAAACAAGATATATTGAATTTTTGTGAATTATCTATGGCTTATAAATATAATAAGGTGGTAGGAGATTATTGTTTTCTAGTTAATCCAAAATTAAAAATAGCATTATATCCGCATGAAGATATTGGGTATGGTTGCATTTCTTTAAGTGATGACTGTAATAAGGCGATAGAATTCTTAAATTTTTGCTCAAAGGATGATAAGTTTGAGGTAGTTTTTTCTGAGAATATTAATCAGTTAGCGACTTCGAAAAACATGCTCAAAGAATGTTAAGTTAGTTAGACTAAAGATACCAATACTGTTTGATATTTAAGGTGCATACAGTTTGAATTGGGACATAAAGTGCGGTCAATTTTCAAAGTTTTTTTAAAACTCTTAAAAATTAACCGCACTTTTTATTGCTTGATAAACACCTTAAAGCGATTTTTTAAATATCCTTAATAAAATCAATGGGTTAGATGATATTTTTGGAAAAGCTCTTGAAAATGGCAGGGCGTTTCTAAAGTGCTTTAAGTTTATTTGCCGGTAGCTAAGGCATCATGTCAGGCAAAGGACAGGTATAAAACCTGTCCCTACAATTCCATATTCATTAGAAAATTGTTCAGGATTAGATGAGCTTGTCAGAGATTGTTAAAGTTTTAACTAAAGATGGATCAAGAATAGAAGATTGGGAGAAAATGACTACGGAGTCAATAAAATTACCTAATGGGCAGTTTAATCAGATCCATTTTTATAAAAACGCTAAAACAGGAAAAATTGATTATGAGACAAAAGATTTTAAAGTTAAAGGAGAAGTTAATGACTTTAAATTTAAAATGGAGGAAAATAAAAGATGATGTTGGAATCTAAAAAAACAGATTTTGAATTCAAAGTTGGTGAATTATATTTTGGTTTTGGATTATTTATTAATTTATATTTAAATAAGATTTATGTATTAATAAGGAGACCATCGGATTTAACTCCTGTTTTGGAGGAGCTATCTCAATTTAATGTGATAAATTCAAATGATATCTTGAATTGGGATAAAAGAATTGAAAATGGTGGATTATATATAAATATTCAACCAATGGAATTAAATGATTTTGATTGGGAGCTTTATCATAGCGGAGATGAAGAAGTTAATAATGTTTTTGAGGAAATATATAAAAATATTAAAGATAAGTATGGTGAATGATGATTTTTATAAAATATTAATAAATTAAATCCTATGATTTAATTTTATGGTTTAGTGATGTTGGTTAATATTTAGGGCTAAGGTAGATTAGCCCTAAATTCTACCTCATAGATGCCGATTTCTAGTAAATTAATGGGAATAAATTTCGTTATTATCTTGATAAAGATACTAAAGGAGTACTAATGTTCACCCTAAATAACACCATTCCTAAGTACATTCCTATAGGAGCTTTCTATACACCTATTCTTAAAGAAGTTGTGCATGAAAATGATAAAATAGAACTTACTATAAGTGGGTATATTGACAATGTATATTATGAGGGAGATTTTTTAAAAGCTATCTATTCTGTTCTAGTAGAAAAAGATGGATTCTGTGAGGAGGGAGCTGCTTGCTATTACCCTGATATGAATAGCCCATTTCCAGAAGCTCACTTTGAAGGGGTAAGGTTTGAGATTGGAGGCCTATGTGATCCTAGATACCAGATTCATGTATCTGAAGAAATCTGTTTTATGTATTTTAAAAAGGCATGCAAATATTTTTTAGAATTACATCCTGAAAAAGAATATGTAGAGTTTATTTATGATATTTTAAATAATTGGGAACCATTAAAGATGAAATAAAAGTCAAAATTTATGTCTATTTTGATAGGTAAATTAATAATATATTAAGGTTTGAGTAAAGAATAGCATCAGAAGGATATAAAGAGTCTATGGGAGCTTCTGATCTTAGAGAATATAATGAAACTTATAATGGAATTGAATATAAAATATATTTAAATAAAAAACAGGAGAGGTTCAAAATGTTCACCCAAGATGATTTTTCTTATATACCAATCAGATCTAAATCATATAATCTTTTTTATAAAGTAAATTTTGATGAAGATAATCCTGAAAAAACAGTAAAGCAATGTTTCTCTGTTTTATATGATTATGGTGTTTTCTTATATGCGGTCTATTTAGTGCTAGTGGATAAGAATGGTTATGCACAAGATGGTTGTTATTGGTATCATCCAGATATGAATAGCCCCGATCCAAGAGATCATTTTGAAGGAGTTTATTTTCAAGATGGATTTGATGATCCTGATTGGATAGCTATTGTAACAGAACGGGAAAATCTAGAATATACAGAAAAAGCTTGTGAAAGATTTCTAGAAATACATCCTGATAACAAATATAGAGAATTAATAGCCTATATGCTAGATTTTGCTAAAAAAGAGATAAATGATCGAGTATTGAGTGAATAGGAGTTTAGAAATTAGTTTGGAGGTAGTAAGTATAGATATGTTAATGTATTTAAAAACCAGTATGGTGGAGGTAAATAAATGCAAAAGCAATTTGATTTGTTAAATGAAATCTGTTCAATATTTTTTTCAGCATCTGAAAAGTTTGATTCATTAGAATATGAATATAAATTTAATCCTGAGGAGGATTGGGTTGGGACAAAACTAGGGACTATGTTTCAGGGAAAAGTTGTATATCTAACATTAGCTGAACAGGATGAAGATAGAATCGTGAATTTATGTCAGCAATTGCACGATGAAATGCAGAACCATACTGGTGGTGATTGGCGAAAGTTTATTTTAACGCTCAATGAGAAAGGAGAAGCAAAAACACAATTTATCTATGATATTCAGTCTTGTATGGATGATATTTTAAAAGATGAAATTTCATAACTAGCAAAGTTGGAAATAACCTCGAATATTTTATGTTTTTGTTTATTCGTAAGTGAACCTTTAGTTCCACTCCAATACTAATTTATGAAATATCTGTGCGATATATAATTTGAAATATCTAAGTGTAAAGCGCGGTCAATTTTCAAAGAGTTTTAAAACCTCTTTAAATTGACCGCACTTTTTTATTACTTATCAAACACCTCAAAACAGTTCTTAAAACACTTCTAATGAAATCAATGGGTTAGGTGATTTTTTTGAAAAACTCTTGAAAATAGCAGGGCGTTTCTGAAGTGCTTTAAGTTTATTTGCTAGTAGCTAAGGCATTATGTAAGGGCAAAGGACAGGTATAAAACCTGTCCCTACAGATACTAAAAAACCGAAAAATGATGGCTTAGATTCTTATCACTGTCCTGTAAAAGATTGTTATAAAAATTTTCTTGTAAGTGATGAATTTGAATCAACGATTAAAATAGCCCAGAGGCTCATCGATTGACAGCTAGTTACGGAAGAAGTAGAGAAGATCAAGAATATAGAAATATTTGAATAAAGATAAATTAGAAGAGGCTATTGATATAGATGTAATGGATATAAGACAAAAATTTGCTAGTAAATATGATAAGGCTATAGAGGACATGCTAGAATACTCTAAAAAACTAGCTCCTAACCAATTTAAGGACAAGAGGAAATAAGTATGAAATTTTCTTTATCAAAAGAAAAAGGAGAAAAATGTCTTTTTTTTAAACAATCAAGAGAACATGTAAGAACTGTTTTAGCTTCTGATTATGTAGAGTTTAGAAAAAGCCAATTTTCATCAAATACTGCAGATAATTTCAATAAATTTGGCGTTCATTGTTTTTATGATGAACATAACTTCTTGCAAGAAATTGAAATTTTTAAACCTAGTTTTGTATTTATCCTAGATATTGATTTTTTAGGTAAGAGAAAGGATGAGATTGAGAAAATTTTATCTAATTTAAATATAAAGTATGATTCTGATGGTATGGGGATTGTTATTGATGAGTTAGGTGTTAGTACTGTTTCTGATAAAATGAATATAACAGAATGTATATATTTTCATTTGACTGATTCTCTTTATATAAATATATGTTTAGAATAAGAGGTTATTTAAATAATTTTATTATATTGATGATAAGATATTAAATAATCATAAAAATATGCATACAGGAAATTAAAAATGAAAGAACAAGAGATTTATCAAAAAATAGGAGAGTTATTGTGGTCAATAATGCCTGAAGAAGCCGTAAGGATTGATTTTATTGGCTCTATTTATCCTGAACATTATTCTGGTGGAGCTGAATGGGTTGTTGCGAACGGCGATATTCATTACTTCCCATTAGGTCAAAGACCTGATGAAATTGAAGGTGAAATTATAAATTTAATGAAACAATTGAGATCTACCTTATCTCAAGAATGGACCCAATATAAGTTTTCCCTATTTGATAATATGGAATTTAATATTAAATTTGCCTATGTTCCAGATGAAGATAGTTGGCCAATGCTCTATCTTCGAGGAGTTAGTGATCTTGAAGAAAATGAGCTAAAGGAATATGGGATTCCTAGAGAAATCTGGGAAGAACGAGTAAAAGCAAAGAAGAAAAAATAAAATAGTTAAACTTTATACTAAAAGTGCGGTTAGTTTTTAGTAAGCTTTAAAAATTGATCGCACTTTTTTATTGCTTCGCGACATCTTAAAAGCCTCTGGTATGATTGTGAAATTGGGCTATTTATCGGCCTAAAGTTTTTTAAAACAATTATAATAAAAATCAATGAGTTAGATGGTGTTTTAGATAAAACTTCGGAAAATGGATGGGCGTTTATTCGGTGCTTTAAGCTTATTGGGTTGCAATTGGAGCTAGAGTATTTGTTCTGTTGTTAAGGATATGGCGATTACAGATTGCATAAATCGGATATTGCCTGTAGTTCGGCGAGAGGAAGGGAGTTTTTTTAGGCTTGTCTGATTTGGGAAAATAGATGAATTAAGACGGGCTATAGATGAGGATATTCGTTATGATAAAAAGGAACGCATTAGCGTCGGGTTAAAAATCCTGTACGTAATGCAGAACTCAATATTTCACTTAGGTTTAATTTGTCCAACTTTCGGGAGCAGATCACTTTTTCTCATTACGGCATTTTATTTAAATGGGATTTTTTAGTTGTTATTTACTGCCCCTTTATTTTGATGAGAGCGTGGAAATATGGATCAAGAATACCAACGTGCAGTCACCAGAATTTGTGTACAAACCGCATTATTATTGTTACAGCATGGTGCTGAAAGTGCCGTAGTCGTGCAAATGGCTCAACGATTAGGTCTTGCTTTAGGCTTAGAAAGCGTGGAGTGTGCTTTAACGGCAAATGCTGTATTACTCACTACGTTGTCCAAGCAACATTGTATTACCACCGTGCGCAAGAATGTCGATAAAGGCATTAATATGCAAATTGTTACTGATGTTCAACGTATTGTGATTGCCGTAGAACGTCGGGTGTATGATTTATCTATGGCACAAACAAAACTGGATAAGTTAAAACCACTAAAATATAACCGCTATTTGGTGATATTGATGATTGGTTTATCCTGTGCCTCTTTTGCTCACCTTTCTGGCGGTGATATGGCAATTTGCGCGCTCACCTTTATTGCTTCCGCCGTTGCCATGTTTGTGCGACAAGAATTTTCCAAACGTCATTACAATCCACTCATTGTTTTCGCTATTACATCCTTTGTTGCATCGCTTATTGCCGGTATAAGTTTGAAATATAACTTCGGCAACGATCCGCATATTGCATTAGCTTCTAGCGTTTTATTACTGGTTCCGGGATTCCCGTTAATTAATTCACTTGCGGATATTTTAAAAGGGTATGTCAATATGGGATTAGGGCGCTGGACTATCGCCACTGTGCTCACTTTTGGCGCTTGTTTAGGTATCGTCTTTGCATTAAATCTTTTAAATATCGTTTCCTGGGTGGGGTAATATGATGTTTTTATTGAATTTATTAGATGATATGTTGTTTTCGGCTATCCCTGCAGTGGGATTTGCTTTAGTGTTTAATGTGCCTGCTAAAGCCTTAAAATATTGTGCTATTTTGGGTGCGATTGGGCATGTCACGCGAACTTTATTGTTAAATTTTGATGTTCCTATCGTATTTGCCACCTTTTTGGCAACCTGTGTCATTGGTTTTATTGGGGTGCATTTGTCCCATCGTTATTTAGCGCATCCAAAGGTCTTTACGGTGGCAGCGATTATTCCGATGGTGCCTGGTGTTCATGCTTATAAGGCGATGATTGCCATCGTCCAAATTCATCATTATGGTTTTTCAGATGCTTTGTTTGAACAAATGATTGCTTCCTTTATTAATACCAGCTTTATTTTAGGGGCTCTTGTTTTTGGTTTAGCCTTACCAGGGTTATTGTTCTATCGACAAAAACCGGTTGTGTAGAGAATAAAAAAGCCGACATCAGTCGGCTTTTTGGTATTCAATGCGCTTTAATTAAGCATGGCAAGTTTGGCAAGCGGCTTGGAACATCCAGACCAGTTTTTCTTGCTCTTTGATGTAGTCGCTCATTTGAGAAGCGGTACCTTCATCATCGGACTCACCGGCTAATTCAAGGATTTCGCGTTGTTGTTCAAGCAATACTTTTAACCCTTCCAATGTGCCTTTTAAGCAGGATTGAGCATCGCTTACGCCCAATTCTTCTTTAATTCGTGAGCTTTGGAAGTATTGGGAATAGCCGTTATGCGGAGTATGGCCTAGGGTTAGGATACGCTCTGCAACTTCGTCCACTTTTTCCACTAAATCTGTATAGATTTCTTCAAATTTTGCGTGTAATTCAAAGAAGTTAACGCCTTTAATGTTCCAGTGATAACCACGTACATTGGTATAGAACACTTGGTAGGTTGCTAATAATTCATTTAATTTTGCTGCTAATTTTTCTGATGCTGCTTTATCTAAACCGATAGATGTTTTTGATTTTGACATAGTGTTTTCCTTCTCTGTTGTTGATTTTAATTTATTCCCTGCTTGGGAAGTGCGGTCATTATAGGAGGGCATTTTTCTATTGGCTATTTCATATTTTCTCTAGAATTGATAGTTATATTCTATTTATATTAATAAACCGATTGTTAGATTCTTTTGCTTTTCGTGTTCGTTGTTCGATAAACGCCCTTTTAATTTTCAACGTTTTTCCTAAAATGCGGTGTAACTCATTGATTTTATTAGGGTTGGTTGAAAAATGATATCGCAGGCAGATTTACTAAGATTATCAATAGGGTTTATGCTGAAAATCCCCTATACTTGCGCAGGTTTGATTCTTTTATTAGGGAACATTATGCAAAAACAATTGATTACTACAATGATGCTCGTTGCCGGAGTACTGTTGTCCGGTTGTGAGGATAAGGCGCAACAGGAGAAAATCGCTCAGCTTACTCTGCAAGTCTCGCAACTCACTGCGCAAAATACAGCGCTGGAGAATGCGCTGAAGGAAGAAAAAGTCCTGCGTGAAGCCATTATTCCGGTGATTTTTGCCGAGGAAGAGGCTATTTTTGATAAAAGTGAGACGCTGAAATTTACCGAATCGTCCGAATTCGCGCAGAAATCGGAAGGCGCTTTAATTTATCGGATCATGGGATTAAAAACGAATGTGGATTGGTTGAATTCTGTTTTGCTAGAACAATTAATTCGCGTAAACAATACTACCATGGATAATCGTGAGGAAATTCATGTTACGACGCAAGAACAGCTTATCGCACAACTACAACAAGCCTATGATGCGGATAAGAAAGATGTCACTGAAGGCGCTTATACGATTGAGCGTGAACTGGCCCTAAATTTTGAAGGGCAAAAAGAACGTATAGCAACCTTTAGTATTGATACCTATGAATTTGCCGGCGGTGCTCACGGTGTGGGGACGAGGAACTATCTTATGGTGGATATGCGGAGTCATAAGTTGTTGACTTCAGAGGATATTTTTCAGGCCAGTAGCGAGGATAAGCTAAAAGAGTTGATTTGGCAGGCATTGACCGATCCAAATTATGAAAAGGCAATGACAGAAGATGAGAGCTCAAAAGAAAAAATTGATGTCACTGACAATATTTATTTTGACGATGATGGCGTGCATTTTTTCTATAATGTGTATCAGATTGGCCCATATGCGGCAGGAGTGTACGACTTACTCATCAATTGGCGAGAATTGGCGCCTTTGCTTAAACCGGAGTTTGTGCAAACATATCGAATTAAACGGGTAAAATAAGCGAATTGAGAAAAAAGTGCGGTCTTTGAAAACCGCACTTTTTGTTTATGATATTTTCAAACAAGCCACAAAATGACTATTGTTTTGGCTGGTGAACGGTGGTTTTTGTTTGGCACAATTTTCATCAGCCTTGAGGCAGCGGGTTCGGAATACACAACCGGACGGAGGATTAATTGGTGAAGGCAGATCACCCTCAAGCAATTCGATGGATTTGTTGCGTTCCAATTTCGGATCGGGAATAGGGACGGCTGACATTAAGGCTTTTGTGTAAGGATGTTTGGTGTCGTTATACACTTCCTCGTCGCTGCCTAATTCCATTGCATTACCCAAATACATCACCAATACGCGGTCGGAAATGTGTTTTACCACGGCTAAATCGTGGGCGATGAAAATTAAGGAAAGCCCCATTTCTTTTTGTAGGGATTTTAATAAATTCACCACTTGAGCCTGAATCGATACATCCAATGCAGAAACCGGCTCATCACAGATGATCATTTTCGGTTCAATGATTAAGGCGCGAGCAATGCCGATACGCTGACATTGGCCACCGGAAAATTCATGGGGATAGCGGTTAATCAAATTCGGTAACAGACCAACTTTCAACATGATTGCCTGTACTTTTTCCTTTACTTCAGCCGCGCTTAAGTGGGGTTGGTAGATTTTCAATGGTTCGGCAATGATTTCACCAATGTTCATGCGCGGATTGAGAGAGGCAAGCGGATCTTGGAAAATCATTTGAATGTCTTTGCGGGTCTCTTTCCATTGTTTGGCCGATTGTTTTCGCAAATTTTTGCCAAGCCATAAAATTTGCCCCTCGCTGGCCTCTACCAAACCGATAATGGCGCGTGCTAGCGTGGATTTACCACAGCCGGATTCACCTACTACGCCGAGGGTTTCGCCGGCGTAAAGTTTAAACGAAACATCCTTCACCGCTTTTAAGGTTTGTGGTTTAGCGAAGAAAAGGGATTTATCATTTTTAATTTTAAAACTAACGCCTAAGTGATTAACTTCAAGAAGTAAGTTTTTGTTATCTGAGCTTGTCATTGGGCAAATTTCTCCGCTGGTAGCCAACAGTTGCGCAATTGATTGTGATTAAATACGCTCAATGTCGGTGCTGTTTGGCATTGTTCGGTGGCGAATTGGCAACGTGGTGAGAATGGACACCCCTGCGGTAAATGCAGCAAATTCGGTGGATTTCCGGGGATGGTAACTAAATGCTCTTCGTTGCTATTTAAGCGTGGAATAGCATCCATTAAACCGATGGAGTAAGGATGGCTTGGATGGTAGAAAATTTGTTCTGCTGTGCCGTATTCCATGGTACGGCCGGCATACATCACCATGACTTGATCGCAAATTCCTGCTACTACGCCTAAATCATGGGTGATCATGATAATTGCAGTATTAAACTCCCGTTTCAACTCATTTAATAAGGTCATGATTTGAGCCTGTACGGTCACATCCAAAGCGGTGGTTGGCTCATCGGCAATCAGTAGCTGTGGACGGCATAGCAAGGCCATGGCAATCATGACCCGTTGACGCATACCACCGGAAAATTCATGCGGATACATGCCCATGCGTTTTTTTGCTTCCGGCATTTTGACTGCATCAAGCATTTTTACCGATTCGGCAAAGGCGGTTTGTTTATCATAACCTTTGTGCAACTGTAGCACTTCCATGAGTTGTTCGCCGATTTTCATATAAGGATTCAGCGATGTCATGGGATCTTGGAAGATCATGGAAATTTGATTGGCGCGGATTTTATTGAGTTCGGTTTTAGGCAGATTAACTAATTGTTTGCCTTCAAAGATAGCCGAACCTTCCACTTCACCATTGTCAGCTAACAAACCCATTAGAGCAAATGCCGTTTGCGATTTTCCCGAACCGCTTTCGCCTACGATACCGAGTGTGCTACCGGCATTGAGGGTAAAGTTTAAATCATTCACCGCCGTGACAATGCCATCCGGCGTTTTGAAGCGAACATAGAGATTTTTTACATCTAATAAAGGGGTCATTATTCGCTCCTATCGGTCTTTCGGATCCAGGGCATCACGCAACCCATCACCAATAAAGTTAAAACAAAATAATGTGAGACAAAGGAAAAATGCCGGGAAAATTAATAACCAAGGCGAGACTTCCATTTGTGCTGCACCATCACTTAATAGCGCTCCCCAGCTACTCATCGGCTCTTGAGTTCCTAAGCCTAAGAAGCTTAAGAATGATTCGAATAGAATGAGTCCTGGTACTTCAAGTGAGGCATACACAGCCACTAAGCCCAATACATTTGGAATAATATGCTTGAAAATGATTTGGCGACGTGGCACGCCACAAACAATCGCCGCTTCGACAAATTCTTTATTTTTTAGGCTGAGGGTTTGTCCCCGCACGATACGCGCAAGACCAAGCCAGGCAATGGCCCCGATCGCGATAAAAATCAAGAAAATATTTTGGCCAAAAAGGGTCACCAACAAAATGACGAAAAACATAAATGGAAATGAGCTAAGAATTTCTAAAAAACGCATCATTAACATATCTGTCTTGCCACCCACATAGCCGGAAATTGCGCCATAAATTGTGCCGATAGTCACGGAAATGAAAGCACCAGCAATACCGACCAATAAGGAAATACGTCCACCGATAGCAGTACGTACCAACAAGTCTCGACCAGAGGCATCAGTACCAAAGAAGTGATAACCTTCCATAGTCGGTGCACTACTCATCATATTCCAATCGGTGTCTTCATAGGTAAAGGGGAAGAACCAAGGCGCAATGGTGATAAATATAATAATAAATGCCAAAATAATGAGACTGGCAACGGCAGCCTTATTGCGGAAAAAACGGCGTTTCGCATCTTGCCATAGGCTGCGGCCTTCCAGTTGCATTTCTTCAATACGGTCAGCCACTTGCTCCACAAAATCCGCATTTTTCTGATTAATCGGCTGAGTACGATAATCTGTCATAACTTGTCCTTAATAACGAATTTTTGGATCGATAATGGCGTATAGAATGTCCACAATCGCATTAAATAAAATGGTCAATGTGCCCACTAAAATGGTGAGACTTAACACCAAAGAGTAATCACGGTTTAATGCACCGTTTACAAATAATAACCCCATGCCAGGTAAACCAAATACGCTTTCGATTACCATTGAGCCGGTAATAATCCCCACAAAAGCAGGCCCTAAATAGGTAATCACAGGTAAAAGAGCAGGGCGCAAAGCATGTTTTAAAATGATTCTTGAGGTTGAAAGTCCTTTAGCTTTGGCGGTACGAATAAAGTTGGAGTGCAGTACCTCAATCATGGATCCTCGCATAATCCGCGCAATTCCCGCGACATACGCGATAGTCAACGAAGCCACCGGTAACACAATATACATGGCCGCGCCACCGTTCCAACCACCGGCCGGCAACCAGCCTAAATAAATAGCGAAAATCAGCACTAAAACCGGGGCAAAGACAAAGCTTGGCATAATGACCCCGAGCATAGAGAAACTCATCAAAATATAATCCCAACGACTATTTTGGTTGAGTGCGGCAAGGGTACCGGCGGTTACGCCCAAGACCACGGCAAAGGCGAAAGCGATCATACCTAATTTTAAGGAAACAGGAAAAGCGGAGGCAATTAAGTCGTTGACCGATTGATCTTTATATTTAAAAGAGGGACCAAAATCGCCTTTGGAGAGATTTTCCAAATAAAGAAAATATTGTTTATGTAATGGTTCATTTAAATGGTATTTAGCCTCGATATTTGCCATAACTTCTGGCGGGTAAGCACGTTCCGAGGTGAACGGACTGCCAGGGGCGAGGCGCATCAGAAAGAAGGAAAAAGTAATCAAAATAAACAGCGTCGGTAAGGCTTCCAACAGCCGTTTAAAAATAAATTTGAGCATAACAACTCCAACCAAAATAGGAAAAGTGCGGCTAAAAACAAGGGATTTTTAACCGCACTAAATATCGGCAATAAATTAATGTTTAATAATATAAAGATTGCGTAAGTAGATTTGATCTTGCGGATCTTTGCCAGTGTAGCCTTTTACATAAGGTTTCACTAAACGCGGATTGACATAGTTAAAGATTGGTACGATACCGTAATCTTTTGCAAGAATTTCTTCGGCTTTCGCATAGGCTTTTGCACGCCCTTCAGCATCGGTTGCAGCGTAGGATTCGGCTATTGCTTTATCATATTCCGGATTCGCATATTTCGCGGTGTTATTGCTGGAATTAGATAAGAAATAGTTACCAAATGTGGTTGCTTGGTTGTAGTCCGCATTCCATCCTGCACGAGCAACATCGTAACGACCGGCACGACGACTATCGATATAGGTTTTCCATTCTTGGTTTTCTAATTTTACATCCACTAAGCCTTTAGTATTGGCTTTCCACATAGAAGCTGCAGCGATGGCGACTTTCTTGTGGTTTTCGTTGGTGTTGTAAAGAATGCTGAATTTTAATGGATTCGCTTTGCTGTAACCAGCTTCCTCTAAGAGTTTAATAGCTTCTTCATTACGTTGTGCCATTGGTTCTTTTGAATAAGCAGGTTGTTGAATGAGCTGACCTTCTTCGATGTAGGTTGGCGTAAACACATAAGTTGGTGTTTGACCTTGGCCTAAAACTTTATCGGTGATCACATTACGATCAAGGGATAAGTTCAAGGCTTTACGAACATTCACGTTATCAAAAGGCGCTTTCTTATTGTTTAACTCGTAAGAATAGGTCGCAAGAGTTCGTGTTGTGAATACTTCACCAGGTAACTCTTTTTGTAATTTAGCGAATTGTTCCGGTGGTAAAGCATAACTAGTGATATCTAAATCGCCGGCACGATAACGTGCTACATCGGTACTTGGGTTTTCAATAGCCAGGAAAGTCGCACCATTGATTACGGTTTCTTTATCGTTCCAATAGAGTGGATTACGTTCAAATTCGATTTTTTCATTAATCACATGGTTGGTGAGCTTATAAGCACCGTTACCCACGATATTTTCTTTTTTCACCCAAGCATCACCGAATTTTTCGACTACTTTTTGCGGCAATGGTAATAGGGATTGGTGGGTGGTTAGACTAACTGCATAAGGCACCGGATTTGTCGCATGGATAACAAAGGTATAATCATCCTTCGCTTCAACACCTAAGTCGGCTGGTTTTTTCTTGCCATCAATAATGTCTTGGGCATTTTCAACCTGCAAATAGCTCAAAAAGCTTGCGTAAGGTGCGGCTGTAGCCGGATCCACCAAACGGCGCCAAGCAAACACAAAATCATGAGCTGTGACCGGTTCGCCATTGGACCATTTGGCATCTTTACGTAAATGGAATGTCCAGGTTTTGAAGTCCGGTGTGTTTTCCCAACTTTCAGCAACACCCGGTAGAAGTTTACCGTCTGAATCGGTAGTGACTAAGCCTTCGAATAATTGGTAGGCCACTTGTGATTCCGGTACGCCTTCGGTTTTTTGTGGGTCAAAACTTTGTGGTTCCGCCCCGTTATTGATCACGATATGTTGTTTTTCGTCCAGTTGCGTTCCCTCTGGCACGACGACCGCTTGCACGGAGTAGGAAAGGGCGAGGGTAAGCGCTGAAAGAAGTAATTTGTGTTGCATTTGAGCCTCCTTGTCATTAGGCGTTTGGATGTGAAGTTTCCTTATTATCCTAAAACCTCCCTATTGTAAAGTGAAGAGCAGAATAAATAATAGGAAAATGCAAATTCTATGTTTTTGTTCAAAAAATATGGATTATTATTGTTTTTTCTCACAATTTTTTGAGGAATCAATGGATAGCAAATCGGTAAATGGTTTTGACACTAGAGAAAACGCCCTATCGTTTTACCGAGTTTTTCTTAAAATGTAGGCTAAGCTATTGATTTTATTGGGGTTGTTTTGAAAATGATCTGAAGTGGCTCAAAATCATGGAGATGATGGTTTTTGAAAATAAAAAACCTTACCGAGAAGGGTAAGGTTTTTAATGTAGAAAAAATGATTATTTGGCAGCTGGCGCTTGTGGTGCAGCTGGAGCGAATTTCGCGGCTAATGCAGCGCCAGATTTTTGCAATTCCATCATTTTGTCTTGTAATTGTTGTGCTTTTTCAGCATAAGCTTTAGTTTGTGCTTCAGTTGGTTGTTTTAATGCGAAATCTGCTTGATCAACCAATAAACCGCTTGCTAATTTCAACACATCTTGGTTTTGAGCTTTGATAGTTTTTAGCAATTCAGTTTTTACTTCTAATTTGTCTAAGCTGTTAATTGCATCTTCAACGGATTTGTTGAATTCATCGATTGCAGCACGAACTTTTTTCTCATCCTTGGTTGCAACCGCTTCAGTTAACGCTTGTTGGAATTTTTGTTGAGCAGCTAATTGAGTCGGTGCTTGTTCTTCATTCCATTTCATGAAGGCTTGATAATCTGCTGTTTCATCGGCGCTTGCATTTGCAGTCGCTGGTGCAGCTGCTGGTTCGCTAGCCGGTGCTTTATCTGCTGCAGGAGCTTGTTCTGGAGCCGCTGGAGCTGCTTGTTGTTCAGTTTTCGCTGGTGCTGCATCTGCTGCAGGAGCTTTGTCTGCCGGTTTGTCACAAGCGGTTAAGAAAAGTGCAAGAAGCGCTGCTGCACTGAATTTAGTCATTTTGTTCATAGATTGAGATCCTTTTTATGAAGCTAATTGTCAAAATCGACCTGTCAATTATAAGACGACAGTAGCGGGTTAGACAGTAAAACTTAGTAGAAGTTTATAAATAAACGGAAAATTTGTATTTTCCTGAGTTTTAAGAAAACTTAAAACGCACCCGCATTTTACAGAGTTTTTCTAAAAAATAAAGCTAAGTTATTGATTTTATTAGGTGTCGTCACAAAATCATTTTTTCGGACGGACAATCAGCCAATAATAGCTGCTGACGGCTATTAGCGAGCAAACCGCCATGGTAAACAACATTGGCGCCGCGCTGTCCATTTTCATTGCCGCCACGCAAGAACCGGTGATTGCGCCGACTGCAAATCGTACGCTACCAACCATCGAATTGGCAGTCCCTGCAAGTAGTGGGAATTTTTCTAAGATTGATGCTGTGGCATTGGAGGAAATTAACGGATTTTGTCCAACGAAAAAGGCGATACCGATAGCCATTGGCCAAAAGCCCCAGTCAAATAGGGCGGTGAGTACTAATACAATCGCTGCGATAAATTGTACGCTCAACCCTAAACGCAGCATGTTCTCTGCACCGAGTTTCAATACAAGAAGTCGATTAAGATAGGTTGCACCGGTCATAATGGCAATATTTAGCATAAAAAAGTAACCGAAGTGATCAACCTGAATGTGATAAATCCCGATGTACACGATAGAGCCAGCTGTAATAAAGGCAAATAGTCCGCCGAAACCAAAGGAGGCAGCAAACATGTAACCAAGCACTTCTTTTTGTTTCCAGAGGCTGATGAAATTACGTGCGATGATATTGAGGCGTAGAGGAATGCGATTTTCTTCTTGATGGGTTTCCGGCACGATGCGCCAAACCAATAGTGCGGCCAGTAATCCCATAGTACCGATAGCGTAAAAAATCATCGACCAATGGAAATATTTGACGATATACCCCCCAATAATTGGAGCTAGTAATGGTGCGATCATAAAAACTAGAGTGATGGTAGACATGACCTTAGAAAGCTGATCTTTACTAAATAGGTCACGCAGTAATGCTCCGGCTAATACGACGGGTGCAGCACCGAAAAAACCTTGGATAAAACGCAATGCAATAAAATTGCCGAGACTACTGATATCGGTTAATAACAATGCGGTTAAGGCTCCGATAATCACACCAAGCAAAATAATAGGTTTGCGCCCGAAACTGTCACCAAATGGTCCCCAAAACAATTGTCCGGTAGCCATCCCGTAAGCGAATGCTGTGAGGGTATGTTGAACTTCTTCTGGGCTTACCGAAAAATCTTTAGCGATACTCAGAAATGCGGGAATGTACATATCCACGCCCAAGGGCGGTAGCATCGATAGGATGCTTAGGGCGAGGATAAAAATAAAGGTAGGTTTGCCGTTATTCATGCACGAGATCTTCAATTTCTTGTGGGCTTAATGGGCGGTATTCACCCTCGGCGAGCTCTTCGTCCAGCACTAAATTACCGATTTTCCAACGATGTAGTCCAACGACCTTATTGCCAAGGGCCGCAAACATGCGCTTTACTTGATGGTATCGACCTTCACTCAGGGTGAGATTTACGTTGTAATCGTCTAAGACTTCTAATTTTGCGGGCTTTGTTGGTTGTTTTTCACCACGCAGCAAAATACCTTCCAGGCAGCGCTGCTGATAATAACTTTCTACGGGATCGGCCAAGGTAACTAAATAAGTTTTTTCACAATGGTGTTTGGGTGAGGTAATACGATGTGACCATTGACCGTCATTAGTGAGTAAGACTAAGCCTGTTGTATCTGCATCCAGACGACCGGCGGTGTGCAGTTTTTGTGCGTAAGGCGGTGCAAAGAATTGGTAAACAGAAGGATAGTTAGCATCATCATGATCACAAACTACATCGACCGGTTTATGAAACATGAAATAGAGATTTTCTTCCACCCAAGGTAAAAGTTCGTCATCAAACATAATTTGATCGGGCTCTGTGACCTGGGTAGCGCCACTTTTTTGAATAGTGCCGTTGACGCTAATCAAACCGCTACGTAATGCTTTAGTGGCTTGAGAGCGAGTGAGTTCGGTATTTTCTGCAATAAATTTGTCCAGTCTCACAATGTGTCCTTAAGGATGGTTAAACCAGTCAACATAATCGAATTGATCATAGTATTTATGTCCGTTCCAGCCGGGATAGGTAAATAAATCACCGACTTCTTTGGCATCTTCAAATCCCTTGATATAACAAGCGCTGGCTAGTTCTGGGTAAGGTTTGTGGGTAAATACCACTTTATTTTTAAACGGTAGACGATCAAAAGCCTGTAATTCTTCATAGCTGGCTCCTCGTCCGGCATCCTTATCAGTCATCATGATAAAAAGATTATTCGGATCAATGCGTTGATTACGCTGTTGCCATTTCTGCTCGGCTTCTTGGGGATTGGAGTAATGCATAAAGTGAATTTCTAAGTCATCCAATAGGGCGACAGGATAGCGTTTGTCCGTTTCGATAAATTTTAATGGCTGTCGTTGATAATGGGGCATATTTTGCAGATAACGGATAAAATCGCGGGGTGTCAGGTAGAGATTGACGAAAGGGGAGTTAAAGGGCTCATTTAAATCATGCAGGATAAAAGCTCCAACGCAGTTGGCCGAGATAACAGACATATTGTGATTGGTGAGCCGTTGTTTGAGTTGTTTGTTGATTGCCAAACGTTGGAGTTTATTAATCGCACTTCGAAATTTCGTAAATAACAGCATAATGACCTCATTTAATTAGCGCGTTATGGTAGCTCCTTTGCTAATAAATGTGAAGAAAGGCGATAATATTCTTTAATGAATAGAAGTTCCAAAACGATGTAACAAATTTGTGAAAATTTGCGGCAGGTCACAAATTTAACCTGTAAACATGCGTATAATCCTCGCGTTCTTAACCCTTAATGAAAAATATGGAGTATTAGCATGAGCGATCAACTACGCCAAGCCGCATTGGATTTCCATGAGTTTCCAATTCCGGGAAAAATTGAAGTCACCCCAACTAAATCCCTCGCTACCCAACGCGATCTTGCGTTAGCTTATTCTCCAGGTGTTGCCGAACCCTGCTTAGAGATCGAAAAAGATCCGCTAAATTCCTATAAATACACAGCCCGTGGTAATTTAGTCGCGGTGATTTCTAATGGTACCGCTGTGTTGGGGTTGGGGAATATTGGCGCCTTGGCCGGAAAACCTGTAATGGAAGGTAAAGGCGTATTATTTAAAAAATTTGCCGGCATTAACGTTTTTGATATTGAAGTGAATGAGCATGATCCGGATAAATTAGTGGATATTATCGCTTCCTTAGAACCGACCTTTGGTGGTGTGAACCTTGAGGATATTAAAGCACCGGAATGTTTTTATATTGAACGTAAATTACGCGAGCGCATGAATATTCCTGTTTTCCATGATGACCAACATGGTACTGCGATCATTAGTGCTGCAGCGGTAATTAATGCGTTACGTATTGTGGATAAAAAAATTGAAGATGTGCGTTTGGTTGCATCTGGTGCCGGGGCTGCTTCTATTGCTTGCTTAAATTTATTGGTAAGCCTTGGCATGAAACGGGAAAATATTGTGATTTGCGACTCTAAAGGCGTTGTTTATAAAGAGCGCGGTGATCGTATGGACCAAACCAAATTGGATTATGCGATTGAAGACAATGGCTGGCGTAAATTGGCCGATGCTATTCCGAATGCCGATGTATTTTTAGGCTGTTCTGCTGCCGGAGCCTTAACTCAAGATATGGTTAAATCCATGGCTGCACATCCGATTATTTTAGCGTTGGCAAATCCAAATCCGGAAATTACTCCACCAGAAGCTAAGGCTGTTCGTCCTGATGCGATTGTTTGTACCGGCCGTTCCGATTATCCGAACCAAGTGAATAATGTGCTTTGTTTCCCATTTATTTTCCGTGGAGCATTAGATGTTGGCGCGACAGCCATTAATGAAGAAATGAAACGTGCCGCGGTATATGCCATTGCGGATCTTGCATTGGAAGAACAAAGCGATGTAGTGACTTCCGCTTATGGCGGTGAAGGTGCGATTTTTGGTCCGGAATATATCATTCCTCGTCCATTTGATCCGCGCTTAATCGTACGCATTGCACCAGCGGTAGCGAAAGCGGCAATGGACTCCGGTGTGGCTACCCGTCCAATTGAAAATTGGGATAATTACACCGAAAAATTAACCCAATTCGTTTATAAAACCAGTTTGGTTATGCGCCCAATTTTCAATCAGGCGAAAGAATCCAAACAACGCATTATTATTGCTGAAGGGGAAGAGGTAAATGCATTACATGCAACTCACGAAGTGATTTTAATGGGATTAGCTAAACCAATTTTGATTGGCCGTCAGAGTGTTGTCGAAGAAAAAATCAAAAAATTAGGTTTGCGTATGCAACCGGGTGTGGATTTTGAATTAATCGATAATGAAAATAACCCACGCTATGAAGAATGCTGGAAGCATTATTATCAACTAACTAAACGTAAAGGAATTACCGAAGCCATCGCCAAACGGGTGGTACGTTCCAATACAACAGTATTGGCATCCACTTTAGTGAATCTGGGCTATGCTGATGGTTTGATTTGTGGTTTATTTGGTTCCTACGGTAAACATTTGGCCTCCATTACCGATATCATTGGTTTGAAACCAGGCGTAAAAGCAGCAGCTGCCTTAAACAGTTTGGTTCTACCAAGTGGTAACGTGTTCTTAACCGATACGCACGTAAATACTGATCCGAATGCCGAGGAATTGACTGAAATTACGCTAATGGCAGCGGAGGAAGTACGTCGTTTCGGTCTAGAACCGGCGGTAGCCTTGCTATCCCATTCAAATTACGGTTCTTCCAACGCATTAGGCGCGTCAAAAATGCGAGAAGTATTGCAATTGGTGAATGAGCGTAAACCGGAATTAATGATTGATGGTGAAATGCGTGGTGATCTTGCGATGAATGAAGCGCATCGCCGGGAAATCATGCCTGAAAGTCCATTGAAAGGTTCGGCTAACTTATTGGTATTCCCAAATTTAAGTGCGGCGCGTATTAGTTATAGCTTATTGCGTGGTACGACTACGGCAATTACCGTAGGGCCAATCTTAATGGGCATGAATAAGTCTGCGCATATTTTAAATCCAAGTGCTTCTGTTCGACGCATTATTAATATGATTGCTTATGCAGCAGTAAAAGCACAAGAACAATAATTACTGAAATCATACGGCCGTTTCCAATCTTATAATTTGGAAGCGGCCGTATTTTTTATTGCACTTTCAAAGACATATATTGTCGAAACGCGGTGTTTCATTATTATGGGGAATATTTATGAAAAAGACCCGATCTCCTTTTTTTCCGATTGGGATTTTTATCCTGATTAATTTATTTGTTTTCAGTTTATCCCGGTTGGGACTTTCATTATGGCAGGCAGAACGGGTAACCGCCGTAAATGGTTGGGGGCAATTATTTTTGCAAGGGTTACGCATGGATATTGTTGCCCTATGCTATTTATTTGGTGTGCCGGCATTATTTACGCTGTTATTTCACACAAATCGTCTGTGGTTATGCATTTTACGTTGTTGGCTAACGATTGGTTCGGTCTTTATTCTTTTTATGGAATTGGCTACGCCAGCGTTTATTGAAACCTATGATTTCCGTCCAAATCGGCTTTTTATTGAGTATTTAATTTATCCCCAAGAAGTTTTTTCTATGCTAGTGAACGGCCATTTAAGTGCCGTGATTATCACATTATTAATTACCTTATTCGCCATTTGGAGCTACTGGCGACTAAGCGCTTGGGCGGTATCCGATTTACGCCCGATGCGCTGGCGTTGGCGCCCTGTTGCCGCGTTATTGGTGGCGGTAATTGCTTTTGTTGGAGCCCGTTCCAGTTTGCAACATCGCGGGGTGAATCCGGCGATGGTAGCATTTTCTTCAGATAGCCTAGTTAATTCGTTAGTATTAAATTCCGGTTATTCGGTGTTATATGCGGTGCAGCAATTTAAGGATGAGGAAATTTCCTCTGAGGCTTATGGCAAAATGCCGGTTGATGAAATGCTAGCGACCATAAAGACAACACGTGGTCGTCCGGATAGCGATTATATTTCCTCAAAATATCCAACGCTTACCCGTAATATTGCAACGTTCCAAGGCAAGCCAAAAAATATTGTAATTATTTTGGAGGAAAGCCTGGGGGCTCAATTTATTGGTAGCCTTGGTGGTAAGCCACTCTCACCGGAATTTGACCAATTAGCCCAACAGGGATGGCTGTTTGATAATTTGTATGCCACCGGTACCCGCTCAGTACGTGGTATTGAAGCAGTGACTGCAGGTTTTACCCCAACTCCAGCACGAGCTGTGGTGAAGTTAAATAACAGTCAAAATGGCTTCTTTACGATAGCTGAACTTTTAGCTAAACAGGGATATCACACCTCGTTTATCTATGGCGGTGAAAAACACTTCGACAATATGGCCGGCTTTTTTTACGGTAACGGCTTTCAAACCATTATCGATCAGGCTGATTATCAGAATCCGCAATTTACTGCTACCTGGGGGGTGAGTGATGAGGATTTATTTGATAAAGCCAACGAAATGTTTAGCCAATGGCAAGCGCAAGGGACACCGTTTTTTAGTTTGGTTTTCAGTTCTAGCAATCATGATCCTTTTGAATTTCCTTCTGGAAAAATCGATCTTTATGAACAACCACAAACAACTCGCAATAACAGTGCTAAGTATGCCGATTATGCGATTGGACATTTTTTCAAATTGGCTAAACAATCCAATTATTGGGCGGATACGATTTTCTTAATTATTGCCGACCATGATTCACGGGTGGCTGGTGCCAGTTTGATGCCGATTAAACATTTCCATATTCCGGGGCTAATCTTGGGAGAAGGGATTACACCACGCCGCGACAATCGGTTAGTCAGTCAAATTGATATGGCACCGACCTTACTTTCCTTAGCTGGTGTGAGTGGCGATTACCCGATGATAGGCTTTGATTTAACCCAAAATGTGAATCCGAACCGTGCATTGATGCAGTTTGACCAAACCCAAGCGATGATGGATGGAAAGCATCAAGTTGTTATTCAAATTCCAAATCGACCGGCACAGGGATATTTCTATGATCAGCAAAAAGATACTTTAACACCATCAGAAGTGCCGGAGGCGATGAAGAAACAGGCGTTGGCTTATGCGCTATTAGGTAGCTATTTGTATAAGAATCGCTTATATCGGGGGGCTGAAGCCCAATAGATGGATATAAAAATAGGCCTTGCGATTGCAAGGCCTATTTATTTTATTCGGGAACGGATTAACGAATCTCTGCTAACACTCTTGGGAATAAAATATTGTTTTCACGGTGGGTATGCATGACCAGATCATCGGTAAATTGCGCGATACCACGATAGAGCGCCTGCCAGGTATTACAAGCATCTGCCGGTGGAACAAAGTGATTGGTGAGTTTTTTCAACACTTCCAGTTGATCACCCATTTGTTCATGTTCCATTTCCATCACACGAATCGGCATTTGTGCCATCGCATAGTTACCGGCGTTGATCATTGGGAATAAAATACGCTCTTCTTTCATCGTGTGATTGCTGAGTTCTTCGAAAATAGCGCGTAATTCAGCGGCAAGACCCTGCGGACATTCAGCGCGTTCGGCATGTACGCGTTCTACCGTTTCAGCTAATTCAATCAGTTCAGGTAACTGAGCGCGATGCACATCATGATAACGTTTGATAATAAAATCGGTCATTTCCGCATAAGGTGCGTTCAGCCAGTAAACATCGGAATCTTGATCGTTTTCTGTCGGCTGATTGTTGGCCAATTCCGTTAAACGGGCTTCAATCTGTGCTAAGTCCAAATTTTTGGCTTCCGCCGCAGCACTGAGTGTGCGTGCGCCACCACAGCAAAAATCAATTTCTAATTCGCGAAATAGGGCAGTTGCGCCGGGAACATGCACAGCAATAGTGCCGAGTTGTTGATTGGCAAAAGACATATATCCTCCAGGGGTAGTATAGAAAGTTGAGTAAAATACTAGGTTATAAAGCTAAAAAAATCCAGTATTTTTTGTACAGAGAAATGTCAAACGCCCCTTTGAAAATCAGAGTTTTCTCTAAAAATGATTGTAAGTCATTGATTTTATTGATATTGATTTAAAAATGAAAAAACGCCGAAATTTCGGCGTTTTTCTGTCATTTGTCCTTAGCTAAACCGATTCCGATATAGCCTTTTTCACGGATTACTGCGGCTTTGGCTTGGCGAATCATTTTCTCGATAGTTGCGCCCTGCACCAAAATGGAAAAGGTCACTACGGCATAGGTCATTCCCAGAATTAAATCACGAACATCCATATTTAGCCCTTCAATGAAGAATTTTCCGGCCGGAATTGACAATGCCATGGCCAATGCTAACCCTCCGCGAAGTGCTCCCCAAGTAAGCACTTTTAGGGTGTAAGGATTGTATTTACGGTAGCGTTTCATCACCTGAAACGGCAACCAAACGCTGAGATAGCGACATAGCAAGCAAATTGGAATAGCTAAACAGATTAAAATCATCCCTTGCCAGGAGACATGGATTAGCAAAATGGCTAAACCGATTAAAATAAATAGCAGAGAGTTTAGAAAATGATCAATCATTTCCCAAAAGTGATCTAAATAATGTTGGCTTTGTTTGGAAAAACCGGTGTAGCGCGTCCAGTTTCCAATCAGAATTCCCGCAACGACCATTGCTAAGGCACCTGATACATGTAATAGATTAGCTAACATAAAACCGGCAGTAGGCACGATAAGGGTGAGTAAGATCTCCAAGCTGCCATCATCGGTTGCTGAAATGAGATAATGGGCAAATAAACCTAGTGCCAAGCCAAATAAAATACCACCAATGGCCTCTTTAAGGAATAGCTGCAAAATGCCGCCGGCTGTTGGTTCATGTCCACCGAAAGCCACCGCAAACACGGTCGTAAAAATTACCAAGCCAATCCCGTCGTTAAATAAGGATTCTCCTTCAACCTGCATGGAAAGGCGCTTCGGGGCTTTAAGATTCTTGATAATAGCCAAGACGGCAATGGGGTCATCGGGAGAAATAAGTGCACCGAACAGCAGGCAATAAATAAGATCTACGTGCCAACCGAATAATTGGGTGATCCCGTTCAATAAAAAACCGATGAATAGAGTAGAGGCGAAGGTGGAAAACAGGGCAAAAATAGTGATTTCCCACTTTTGATTTTTGAGCACCGGTAATTTGATGCCCAATGCCCCAGCAAATAGTAAAAAACCTAGGATCCCGTTAAGTAAAAAATCTTTAAAATCGATGCGTTCAATGACTCGGGTGGCAATATCATCCAGATTAAACCAATTGAGATAACCGCATAATACCAAAACGAGCGAACCTATCATGGAGGTGGCGGTAATGGCGATGGTGTATTGAATATTGTCGTTGAGTTTTTGGGTAATGAAGCTGATAAGGATGGCGATAGCAGCCAAAAAACAGAGGTAAGTGTAAATATTCATTAAAAAGCCTTGAATATGTGAAAAAAGATAAATATCTTAACGGCCTCGTCGTTAAGCGGGCGACAGTATAAAAAATGCAATGGCATTTAGAAAGGTATTCGGAAAAATAATGGGTAGAAAAGTAAAAATTGCTTTAGGGAGTATGGTGACAACAATGGCATTGGCCGGCTATTTCTTATCACAATTGACTATTTTCGATAAATTGCAAATTCAGTTTGTCAGTGGCCGAGATAAGCCTTATCAAGCCATCACCCAATATGCACCGCTACAATGTTATCAATCACCCGAAGCGGTGGCAGTCTTACCTGCGAAAACCTTTAAGTTACTGAGTTGGAATATTCATAAGGGACAAGATGCCGGTTGGCAGAAAGATTTACAAAGGTTATCGGCAGAGCAGGATTTTGTCCTATTACAGGAAGCGACACCGCAACAAAGCTTACAGCAATTTTCCAGCAGTTTGTTTGCCTCAGCCTTTGCTTATAAAGCGCAGTCTTCCGGTGTGAAAACCTTCGCCAAATCTGCTCCACAATGGTATTGCGCAGATAGTTTGCCAGAGCCTTGGATTCAAATTCCTAAGGTTGGTAGTGCAATGGCATTTCCATTACAAAATGGCCAAACATTACTGGTGGTTAATTTACATTTAATTAATTTTGAATTGAAGTTAGTCAATTATCGCAAGCAATTGGAGCAAATATTTGCCTTGGTGGGGAGACATCAAGGGCCAATGATTGTGGCCGGTGATTTTAATTCGTGGCGCGGAAAACGGGTTGATTTCTTGAATGGATTGATGGCGCAATATGATTTGCACGCCGTGCCTTTACAAAGCGATCAACGCGTACGTTTTTTGGGACAACCATTGGATCATGTGTTTAGCCGTGGGGTACAAATATTAACGGCGAATGTTTTGGCGGTGAAGTCTTCGGATCATAATCCGATTTTACTGGAATTTCGCATTGGTGCTGATTAATGTGATTTATTTGGCGCCAAAAAACGGTCGGATGTATTCCGACCGTTTTTATTTGCCGATTATTCTGCGGCATTAATTAGGTATTGTACCAATAACGGTACAGGGCGTCCGGTTGCACCCTTATTGGCGCCCTGTAGCCAAGCGGTGCCGGCAATATCTAGGTGAGCCCAAGGGTAGGCTTTGGTAAAGTGCGATAAAAATGCACCGGCTGTGCTCGCACCACCCCAACGTCCGCCCACATTGGCTAAGTCGGCAAATGGTGATTTTAGTTGCTCGCGGTATTCATCGGATATTGGTAAGCGCCAGGCTTTATCATGACTTTGTGTGGCGGCTTGGGCTAGCTCGGTGGCTAAGGCCTCATCTTCACTTAACAGTCCGCTATTGTGTTGTCCTAAGGCGACGACACAAGCACCGGTGAGGGTAGCGATATCAATCACCGCCTGTGGAGCGAAACGTTCTACATAAGTGAGGGTATCGCAGAGCACCAAGCGTCCTTCCGCATCGGTATTAAGTACTTCCACTGTTAGGCCATTCATCGTGGTGAGAATATCTCCCGGACGATAGGCATTACCATCGGGCAGGTTCTCACAACCAGCCAAAACACCAATGACATTTAGTGGTAAATCCAATTCGATTAATGCGGTCATGGTACCGAATACTGAAGCCGCTCCGCCCATATCATATTTCATTTCATCCATATCGGCCGCGGGTTTTAAGGAGATGCCGCCGGCATCGAAGGTTAACCCCTTACCGACCAATACGATAGGTTTTGCATCGGGATTTGGCGCATTATTAAATTTGATTAAAGACAAATAAGCCGGATTGGTTGCACCACGAGATACTGCCAAATAAGCCTGCATGCCTAGTTCGGTCATTTGAGCCTCATCTAGGATTTCCACACTAACTTTATTTGATTTTGCCGCCAAAGCTTGAGCCTGTTCGGCTAAATAAGCCGGATTACAGATATTTGGTGGTTGATTCGCTAAGTCTCGGGTTGCCCGCATACCATGAGCAATCGCTTGGGCATGGCGGATGGCCTGTTCTGCTGTAGCATCATCCGTACTGAACAGTAGTTTTTGTAATTTTATAGCTGGCGCTTTTTGCTGTTTGAAATTGTCGAATTGATAGTTGCCATGTTCTAAGGTTTCGATCGCAAAGCGGACATTCCAATAGAGATTACGCCCCTTAATTTGTAAATCGGTTAAATAGCTGACGGCTTCGCTTACCGGTAATTCTTTGAGGGTTTGCCAAAGTCGTTGATAAATTTTTTGGTAATTACGTTCATTGAGTTCTGGCTGTTTGCCACAACCGACAATAATTAGACGTTTGCAATCCAATTGGGGCACATGGTGTAGTAGACAGAGTTGTCCAATTTTACCGCTGATATCACTGGATTTCACAAGGCCGGTTAAATACCCTTCGGTAAGTTGATCACATTTGTTGAAGGCTGCGGTTTGGCCATCTTCGAAGAGGCCGATAATTAGGCATTCATGGGGATGTTTAAGGTGAACGGATTGGGCTTGATATTTCATTGCTTTTCCTTAATTTAGCTATTTAATTGACTGGAAATAAGGTATCATACGCCACCCTAATTATCTAGATTACTCCTTGAATTAACGCGATAAAGCTATGATTTTAACCCGATATTTAACAAAAGAAGTGTTCAAAAGTCAGATTGCGATTTTGTTCATTTTGCTTGTGATTTTCTTTAGCCAACAATTGGTGCGCGTATTAGGTTCAGCCGCTAGTGGCAAGGTGCCGGCAGATTTAGTACTTTCCCTGTTGGGGTTAGGTATGCCGACCATGGCACAATTGATGTTGCCATTGTGTTTATTTATCGCGATTTTACTGACATTTGGGCGGCTTTATGCGGAAAGCGAAATCACCGTTATGCGCGCCTGCGGGGTCGGACAGCGTATTTTAGTGCGGGTCGCCCTGTTACTCTCCCTCTTTACTGCCGCCCTTGCGGCTTACAACGCGCTTTGGCTATCTCCTTGGGCTATCGACAAACAGGCCACTATTGTCGCCGATGCTAAAGCAAATCCAACGATGGGCGCGTTGGCTTCAGGCCAGTTTATGTCGACCAACAGCAGCAACTTTGTCCTGTTTATCGATAAAATCAATGGTAACCAAATCAACGATGTTTATCTTTTCCAAATGGAAGCCAAAGGCTCGGCTAAACCTTCCGTCGTGGTAGCGGAAAAAGGTGAATTAAAAGCCTTACCAAACGGTGACCAAATTCTTAATTTGCAAAATACCCAACGGGTAGAGGGGACATCTGTATTACCGGATTTCCGCATCACCCATTTTGATGAATACCAGGCCTATATGGGGTATCAGGCTACAGAGAATGCAAGCGATGAAGCGGCCACTTTGTCATTAGCCAAATTATTGGAACAACCTACGGCGGCCAATAAAGCTGAACTGAATTGGCGTATTACTTTGATTTTGGCTGTGCCGCTGATGGCGTTATTGGCTGTACCTTTGAGCCGGGTTAATCCGCGTCAGGGGCGGTTTGCCAAAATCCTACCGGCATTATTGCTTTATCTAATTTATTTCTTGTTACAAAGCTCGCTGAAATCTGCCGGTGGTGCGGATAAACTGAATGCAGCGTTGTGGATGCCGCTGGTGAATGTCTCTTTCCTATTGTTGGGGATCTTGCTCAATAGTTGGGATTCCAGTTTTATGTACAAAATCCGCCATTTGTTTAAGAAGGATAATTAATCAATGATGAATACCCTGGATCGTTATATCGGCAAGAGCATTTTAGGCGCGATTTTTGCCACTTTGCTGACCTTGGTGGGATTGTCGGCGATTATTAAATTTGTAGAACAATTCCGTAGTGTAGGGAGCGGTAGCTATGATATTTGGCAGGCGGTTGCTTTTACCCTATTGACCATGCCAAAGGATGTTGAAACCTTTTTCCCAATGGCCGCATTACTGGGAGCTTTGATTGCTTTGGGGAATTTGGCCAGCCGTAGTGAATTAGTTGTGATGCAGGCGTCAGGTTTTTCACGCTTTAAAATTGGTTTAGCTGTAATGAAGACTGCCTTACCTTTGGTGGTGCTGACTATGCTATTGGGAGAATGGGGGATTCCGCAGACCGAGCAATTCGCTCGTGATATGCGTGCCCGCGCGTTGTCCGGTGGTTCGATGATGTCGGTAAAAAATAGTGTTTGGGCAAAGGATGGCAATAATTTTGTGTTTGTCCGCCGTATTACCGATGATGCGAAGTTGGATGACGTATATATTTATACCTTTGATAATGAGCGTAATCTCACCCATCTTAAACATGCAAATCAAGCCACCTATTCAGCGGATGAGCATAAATGGCAGCTGCGCCAGGTGAGTGATTCGCAAATTTCCAGCGAACAAATTCAAACGACCAACCGCTTGAGTGAAGATTGGCCAACCGGACTCACACCGGATAAATTAGGTGCAGTATCCTTGCGTCCGACCTCATTATCGATCTCCGGACTGTCCAGTTATATCGCTTTCTTAAAGGACACGGGACAAGATTCGCGTCGCTTTGAACTGACCTTCTGGCGTAAATTATTACAACCGGTATCAGTTGGCGTGATGATGATGTTGGCGTTATCTTTTATTTTTGGTTCCCTGCGCAGTGTGACTGCCGGTGCGCGGATCGTCACCGGTATTTGCTTCGGCTTCTTATTTTATGTCGTCAATGAAATCTTTGGCCAGATGAGCGTGGTGTATAACGCGCCGGCATTCTTAGGTGCATTAATGCCGAGTTTGCTATTTATCGTCATTATTTGGTGGCTGCTCAGTCGTAAGCGGGATTAAATCCAATCATTCAAAAACGGTGCAACAAAAAATTGCACCGTTTTTTATGCGCTAAATACAGTTTTGCTAGCTTTGGTAGGAGAAAAATGGATTTTTAAAGCAATATTAATAAAATCAATAGGTTACAATCGTTTTTGGCAAAAACTTGCAAAACCATTATAGCGTTTTAAAAATCCTACTCCACCGGAGCGCCCTTCAGCCATTTACGCACCCAGCTACGGTTGGCACTAAGACAATGCTGCAGGCTTTCATCCAATGGTAAAGGATCACCATAGATCAAAGAGGCCAGCATTTCGCCGAGTAATGGCGCACTAGTGAGACCACGTGAACCGAGGGCTCCGATAAGGTATAGATTCGGGTAATTCTCAGCCGCGGGAATTGGTTGTTTGCGGCGGCGCAAATTGAATAAATTGTGATAGGCATCATTTTGCGTGGCAAAATTTGGCACATTACCGGCCATCGGACTGAGATCACGCACGCTACAACGCACACCAATACGCGCCAGATTGCCGGAGGTGTCCACTTCCTTCGTCCAGTCCTCAGGAATATTGTGTTGAATCTTGTGTTGGTTTTCCACCTGTTCCTGAGCGCTAAATGTTCGGTCGGCACTATCACGTACATGGCTCGCACCAATGCAATGGCTTTCTCCTGCCTGATCAACCGGTGTGAGATAACCGTCATAACAAAGTACGCTATTAAGTTTTAAAAGATTGGCTGAAGTTGGAATTTGGCTGACTTGGCCGCGTACCGGATAGAGTGGTAATTTTTCCGTTTGGGCGAAATGATTGAGTTGATGGCCATTTGCCAACACGACAACTTCATGCTCAAAGGTAGCACCTTGTGTGTTAGTTAAACGCCAACCCGTGGTGGTTTGGCTGAGGCTTTGGATGGTTTGCTGACATTGGATGGTTAATCCCTGTTGCTGCAAATAAGCAAAGGTATTTTGCACCAATTGGCGCGGCGCTAACCAGCCACCTAAGGGGATAAAACCACCACCGCACGGGAGAGGTAGGCCAACCGCAGCACTTAATTGCGTCTGCTCCATTGGCTGATAAATCGCGGATGGTAAATGGAGTTCGGCAATTTTTCTGAGTTTTTCTTCGGCTTTGCCGTTGTAGCCACTTAAGGCTACGCCACAAAATGCATGTTCAAACTCGATACCTTGTTTAAGCAACCAATGCAACAATTGGCCACCATAGCTAAAGGCATGCAAATAAAAACGAATATTGGCGGCGTTGTCATCGGAAAGTTGCGGATAAAAAGCGCCCTGTTTATTACCGGAGGCATTCAATGCCGGGGTATCATCTGCGCAATAGAGGGTAACACTAGCGCCACGTTGCAGTAATGCTAATGCGGTACATAAAGAAGCAATACCGCCACCAACAATGGCAATATCCTGAGTTGGCATTTGTGCCGCTTGTAGATTAAACCAAGGCGTTGTCGAGGGCTGCTGAATGCTTTGCGGTTTTACGCCGACTAAACATTCACGTTTATGTCCAAAACCCGGGCGTTTTTCCACATGAAATCCGGCAGCTAATAAACCTTTGCGGACAATGCTAGCCGCGGTGAATGTGGCAAAAGATCCATTGGTGGCGGTAACGCGAGCGAGTTGTTGAAATAAGTGTTCATTCCACATTTCGGGATTTTTAGCCGGGGCAAAACCATCCAAGAACCAAGCATCGACCTTATTTTGCATGTAATCTCCCAAAGCCGGTAGATTTTCGGCAACATCACCAAGCCACAGATCCAGAGTGGTTTCTGCAAAATGTAGTCGATAGCAACCACTTAGCGGCTGTGGCCAATGTTGGAGTAATTGTTGTGATAGTTCATTAAATTGCGGATATTGTTGGTGAATGAGCTGCAAATCTTGTGGATTGAGCGGATATTTTTCAAAGGAAATAAAAAACAGCCGTTTTAACGGAGCGGTGGGGAATTCTGTGCGAAATCGGCGAAATAATGCAATGGTCGCGAAAAAATTTAAGCCACTACCAAATCCGGTTTCCGCGATGATAAAACGTTCGGCCTGACTTTGCTGCCAACGTTCCCACAGTCGATTGCCGGCTAAAAAAACATATTCGGTTTCCGCCAAAGCATCGGCAGTAGAGAAATAAATATCATCAAATTGATTGGAAACTGGGGTTCCATCGGAGTTAAAACGAATATCGGCGTAATTTACTAACATAATCTCTTCCTTATTGATTTTGTGGCTATTTTAGCCGATTTCATACAATAACTGGTCGAACAAATCAATTTGTGCTTGCAATATTCTCATTTCATAGTAAATTGCCGTTCAGCTAACAACTGTACGTTGAATTGAATTCATCAACCCATAAGGATCAGCAATGAAAAGAGCAGTAATCACCGGTTTTGGTATCATTTCCAGTATCGGTAACAATAAAGAAGAAGTTTTGGCCTCTCTTAAAGCGGGCAAATCAGGTATCGAAGTCGTGCCTGAATTCGTAGAGATGAAAATGCGCAGCCATGTGGCTGGTACCGTGAAATTAAATCCGGCCGAACATATCGATCGTAAAGTGTATCGTTTTATGGGCGATGCCGCCGCTTATGCTTATCTTTCTATGCGTGAAGCAATTGAAGATGCAGGTTTAAGCGAAGATCAGGTTTCTAACGAGCGTACCGGTTTGGTGATCGGTGCTGGTACTGGTTCTGCGCACAACCAATTAGTGGCTTGTGATGCGGTACGTGGACCACGTGGAGTGAAAGCGATTGGCCCTTATGCGGTTACCAAAACCATGGCATCCAGTGTTTCTGCCTGTTTGGCAACTCCTTATAAAATCCGTGGCGCAAGCTATTCCATCAGCTCCGCTTGTGCAACTTCCGCTCACTGTATCGGCCATGCCCTTGAATTAATTCAATTGGGCAAACAAGACATCGTATTTGCCGGCGGTGCTGAAGAATTGTCTTGGGAATGTGCGACTGAATTTGATGCGATGGGCGCGGTATCAACTAAATATAATGACACGCCAACCAAAGCTTCCCGTGCGTATGATGCCAACCGTGATGGTTTCGTCATTGCCGGCGGTGGTGCCGTTGTGGTTGTGGAAGAATTGGAACACGCATTAAAACGTGGTGCGAAAATTTATGCGGAAATCGTAGGCTATGGCGCAACTTCCGATGGTTATGACATGGTTGCACCAAGTGGTGAAGGTGCGGAACGTTGTATGCGTCAAGCAATGGCAACCGTGGATAGCCCGATTGATTACATCAACGTACATGGTACTTCTACTCCGGTAGGTGATGTGAAAGAATTAGGCGCAATCAAAAATGTATTCGGCGATAAAATTCCAGCCATCTCTTCAACTAAATCAATGACAGGCCACTCCTTAGGTGCTGCCGGTGCACATGAAGCAATTTATAGTTTATTAATGTTGCACCATGACTTTATCGCGCCAAGTATCAATATTGAAACCTTGGATGAAGCGGCGCAGGGTTGTAATATCGTAACCGAAACTAAAGAAAATGCAGGCCTCACCACCGTGATGTCCAACAGCTTCGGCTTCGGTGGTACGAATGCAGCATTGATCTTTAAACGTTATCAAGGCTAAGATTGATTGATAAGAAAAACGGATGCATTAGCGTCCGTTTTTTTTGTTTTTAAGTCAATGCTAATAAAATCAATAACTTAGCCTTGTTTTTCGAGAAAACTCTATTTTTCAACAGGGCGTTTGGCGGTAAAAAAACGGGCTTTATTTAGCCCGTTGATATTGAAGTTATTGCACGATGCCCTTGTGGCGCAATAGCGCATCCAATTGCGGTTCGCGTCCGCGGAAGCGTTTAAAGAGCGCCATTGGTTCTTCTGAACCACCGCGGGTCAGAATTTCATCCAAGAAGGACTGACCGGTAGTTGGATTGAAAATGCCTTCCTCCTCAAAGCGTGAGAATGCATCCGCCGATAACACTTCCGCCCATAAGTAGCTGTAATAGCCCGCTGCATAACCGCCGGCAAAAATGTGACTGAAGCTGTGTGGTGTACGCGCCCATTCCACGCCTTTAATGACTGCAACTTTAGCTTTTACAGCGTTTAACGTATCTAAAATTTGATTATCTTTACCGGCGCTGAAATGGTGGTGCAATACAAAATCAAATAGGCCAAATTCCAATTGGCGCAATACGAACAGTGCAGCCTGATAATTTTTGGCTTTCAATAACTGTTGTAGTTTCTCTTTTGGCAATGGTTCCCCGGTTTGATAGTGACCGGAAATAAAATCCAAAGCCTCCGCTTCCCAGCACCAGTTTTCCATAAATTGGCTTGGTAGTTCTACCGCATCCCAAGGCACCCCATTGATCCCCGCCACATCAGGCACATCGATTTTGGTCAGCATATGGTGCAAGCCATGACCAAATTCATGGAATAGGGTGGTGACTTCATCATGGGTGAACAAGGCCGGTTTATCGCCGATAGGTGCATTGAAATTGCAGGTTAAATAGGCGATTGGCGTTTGTAGCTCACCATTGGCTTGACGTTTGCGGCCGATGCAGTCATCCATCCAAGCCCCTCCGCGTTTGTTTTCACGTGCGTAAAGATCCAAATAGAAACCGCCGCGCACCTTGTTATCGGCATCGATTAAATCAAAGAAACGGACGTCTTTATGCCAGGTGTCTACACCGGAGCGTTCTACTGCACGAATATTGAAGATGCGTTTAACCACTTCAAATAGGCCGTTTAACACCCGATTTTCCGGGAAATACGGACGCAATTCTTCATCGTTAATGGCATAACGTTGCTGCTTTTGTTTTTCGCTATAGAAAGAAATATCCCAAGGCGCTAACTCTTCAACACCGAACTCATTACGGCAATAGTCTTTTAATTCGGCTAATTCATTTTCCCCTTGCGCTTTTGCCCGGTCCGCCAAATTGTTTAGGAAATCTAGCACCTGTTGCGGGTTTTCTGCCATTTTGGTGGCCAGGGATAGTTCGGTGTAATGGGCAAAACCGAGTAATTGAGCTAATTCGACACGCAGGGTTAAGATTTCTTCCATAATTGCGCTATTGTCCCATTTACCGGCATTTGGACCTTGATCAGATGCACGAGTAGCAAAGGCGCGATACATTTCTTCGCGTAATGAACGATTTTCACAGTAGGTGATAACCGGCAGATAACTTGGAAATTCCAAGGTAAAGCGATATCCCTTCAGACCTTTGGCTTCAGCGGATTGGCGGGCGGCAGCAAGGGCGGATTCCGGCAAACCGGCTAATTGGCTTTGATCTTCAATGACTTTTTCCCAACCCATGGTGGCATCCAAGACATTATTGGAGAATTCTGAGCTTAATTCGGACAGACGGGCAACAATTTCACCGTAGCGTTGCTGTTTTTCCGCCGGTAAACCAATGCCGGAAAGTTCAAAATCACGTAATGAATTCTCAATGGCTTTTTTCTGCGCAGTGGAATAGGTGGCAAATTCTGCACTATTTTTAATTGCTAAATAGCCCTCGTATAAGCCTTTATGTTGGCCGACCCAAGTGCTGTATTCAGAAAGCAAGGGTAAGCAGGCTTGGTAGGCCTGGCGTAGTTCAGGACTATTTTGTACTGAATTTAAATGGGAAACAGGTGACCAGGCACGGGAAAGTTTATCGCCGCTTTCGGCTAATGGCACAATAAAGTTGTCCCAAGTAAGTTGTGGTTGTGTGAGGACATTTTCAATCGTTTGGCGACAGTCGGTAATCAGTTGTTCGATGGCCGGTTGAACATGTTCCGGACGGATTTGTGAAAAAGGCGGTAAGCCGTTTAAATGAAGTAATGGATTGGCCATAAAGTTTCCTTGTTTGCTAATAAGTCTCAATTAGATGACGCCGAATTCTATAATATCAAGGTGAAAAAATCTAAAAAATCGGTAGAATGAGCCGTGGTTAACTATTTGGATACTTTATGAAATACCTTTATGTTTTATTAGGATTTATTTCCCTTGCCCTCGGGATTATCGGCATTTTTCTACCGATTTTACCAACCACGCCTTTTTTATTACTCACCCTTTTCTTATTCGCTAAAGGTTCAAGCCGTTTGGAACAATGGTTTTTACAAACAGAATTGTATCGTAAACACTTACAATCCTTCCATGAGCGCCGTTCCTTGAGTAAAAAAAGTAAAATCGCGATTTTATCCTTTGCTTCAACAATGTTGCTTATCGGTTTTTATATGACACCGAGCATGCTGGGGCGAGTGTTGATTATTATGGTGATCCTGATTAAATATTGGTTCTTCTTATTCTGGGTAAAAACCGAAGATGCGTAATTCAACCCTGGGGCTGACCGCCTTGCTTGGTTGTCTGTTGCTTGGCGGCTGTGACAAACTTAACAGCCCGCCGAAAACCTCATCGGCACAAAATGGGATGCAAACTGAAGCTCCTACACCAACGCAGGAAAATGCTTATTCTCGTTTAACCCGTCGCGTGAATGGCGCGCTGGTGGCGGATCCGTGGCGTTTGGAAAATGAGGAACAACAGGCATTAGTGCGTGATTTACTGGAAGGCCTCACTATTTATGATCCGGCCGGTAAGGTCATTGGTGGATTGGCTGAAAGTTGGCAAACCCAAGACAATAAATTATGGCGGTTTAATTTACGGGAAAATTTGCATTGGGCCAACGGTGCGCCTTTAACTGCAGCTGAATTGGTGCAAAGCTTTCAGGCTTTAGCCATTTCCGATACGCCGCTTAAGCAATATTTAGCCTACATGAACTTGGGCAATGCGCAGGCCGTTTTAAGTGGGCAAATGCCTCCCGAACAATTACAAATTAGCGCACCGGATGAACGTACGCTGATTTTTCAATTGGATAAACCAACACCTTATTTGCCGGCTATGTTAGCTCACGCGATTTTATTGCCACATGTTCTTGACGAAAAAGGAGAGTTACAGATTAACGGTGCCTATCTACAACAATCGGTGGATGAAAAGGGCGTTCATTTAGTAAAAAATCCATATTATTATGATTTACAAAAAGGCCACTTCGCCCAAGTAGATTATCTTTCCTCAAGTAATTCAGAGCGGGCGGATATTTTCTTTGCTCCGCCACAACCTGCGGACAACGTGCAATATTTTCCAAAGCTGTGTAGTTATTTTTATGAATTCAATTTGCGTGATCCGCGCCTACAAAATGCCGCTGTACGCAAAGCCATTGCTTCATTAATTTCGGTGCGTTCTATCACCGATAACGAAATGCCACACGCTATTGCTAGTTCTTATTTTTTACCAAAAGCGATGCTCAATGGGCAGGATTCGCAATGGGAGCCGGTGGTCGCAGAGCAGTTATTAGCACAGCAAAAAATTGATGAGCATCATCCGCTACAGCTGCATATTCTGTATGACAATCGCCCCTTGCATCAACAAATAGCCAATCGCTTAACTCGTAGCTTGGCGCAATCGGATATGTTGCGGGTGAGTGCACAAAGCGTTGATTGGCCGCAGCTACAGGAAAAACGTGTGGCGGGAGAGTTTCAGTTGATTCGCTCCGGCTGGTGTGCCGATTTTCATCATCCGATGGCATTTTTGTCACTGTTTTATTCGCATAGTCCGGATAATAAAAGCGGTTATGCCGATAAGGACTATGATCGTCTATTTGAGCAGGCCTTAAAAAGTACCTCGGAAAGTGAGCAGGCAGCACTTTATCTACAATTGAGCGCGCATATTCAAAATCAAAATCTGCTATTGCCACTATTCCAATATACGGAAGCAGTGGATATTGCGCCGGATCTCGGTGGTGTAGAGAAGAATCCGGTAGGCGTTATTTATAGCAAGGATTTATTCCGACAGGTCACGGGAAACGCCCCTATAGAAAACTAAGTTTTACCTAAAATAAACTCTAAGTTATTGATTTTATTAGAGTTGGTTGAAAAAACAAAAAAACGGCTGACATTTTGGTGTCAGCCGTTTTTTCATGCATGAAATTAGTGGAGGTAGTTAAATACTTTAACAACTTTTTGCACACCGCCGATTTTGCTTGCGATTTCTGCAGCAGCATCCCCTTGACTTTGGGTGACATCACCCAGTAAGAAGACTTCATTGTTTTCCGTAATCACTTTTACATCGGTAGCTTTAACGTTATTCCCAACAAAGAGTTTGGATTTCACTTGCGTGGTGATCCAGCTGTCTTTACTGATTTGGCCAATGGTTACTTTCGGGCCAACGCGTAATTCGTTGTAAACCTCTTTCACTCCATCGACGCCTTTGGCTAGACTACCGGCGGTTTCTTTAGCGGTTTCGCTTGGTACTTGGCCGATTAAGAGGATACGTTTGCTGTAGGATACGGCATTCACGCGCCCTTCGGATTTTACTTGTTGATCTTTTTCAACGGCATTTTCTACCCGCATTTCTAGGGTTTCATCATCCAATTGGGTGCCGGTGGTACGTGGATCGGTGGCAACTTTAGTGCCCACTGCAGCACCGCCTAACACTGCCGCCACACAGCCCTGTAGAGCGATGGAGGCGCCGATGATAAAGGCGAGTTTTTTTAGTTTGTTGCTTTTCATTCAATGCTCCTTTTTAGATGAAAACGGCTCATAGTCTGCAGATAAAGGCTTTAGCTGTCAAGCGCTGGGAAATAGGCTGAGGTCAACCAATTCGCACAACGCGTTGATCACAAACAAATGATTTTCCAAAATACGGCTTTCCTTTGTTGCCGGCACGGCGATCTGGAGGTCCTCAGCGGCTAAAATGCCTTGAATTGTATCGTTATTAGCGCCGGTTAGTGCGACCACCCGCAATTCTTTTTCCACAGCATTTTCAATCACATTTAATACGGTTTTTTCACTGCCTAACGGCGCAAAGGCCAACAATAAATCACCTGGGCAGGCTATGGCATTAAATTGGTGTTGATAAAGCGTTTCCCGTGCTTTCTCAAAAATCAACGCATTACCAATAGCGCCGTTGAGATCCAATAACACAGAAGGAAAACTAGGACGGGCTAAGTCATAGCGATTGAGTAGATTCGCAACTAATAATTGCGCATTGGCATGGGAACGGCCACTACCACAGGCAATCACTTTATGTCCGCTAAGCAGGCATTGCATGACCATTTGTGCCGCATTGGCGATATTTTCGGATAATAAACTGGAAGCGGAAATTTGAATTTGAATGCTTTCGCTATAAATATCTTTAACTTTTTGTAACATATCAGAAGTGCTTATTCATCGAGGAAATTAGGGAACCACTGAATATCATCAGCGGTTTTGCCGAATGCAACCAAATCAAAACGACAATCGGTGTCTTCCAGACTTAAACCTTGTGCAGCCAGCCAAAGTGCAGCTGCATCCAGCCATTTTTGCTGTTTGCGGCGATCAACGCTTTCGACGGCAGAACCAAAGGCATCATTACTACGTTGGCGGACTTCCACAAACACTAGGGTTGAGCCATCCTGCATAATGAGATCCAATTCACCGCATTTAAAATTTTGATTAGCGGCTACAAAGCGCAGGCCTTGCGCTTGTAAAAAAAGGCGGGCTTGATGTTCAAAACCCGCCCCTTGTAGGCGTTTCGGCGAAAACATTAGTTAGCTATCGCCACCGCTTTGCCGTCTTGGTATTGGAACCAAGTCATATCACGTTCGATATTACAGTTAGGACCGGCACTTAATACCCCGGTTAAACCGCTCAGACGATAGCCCGGCACTTGGCGTAACTCGTTGAAATGGTTGATCATCAGCCAAGCATCAGCACCCATCGCATAAAGACGCATCAATTGGTATTCACCACCCGTGGAGCTGGCAATTTTTTGATATTGCTCGGAATCTGCCTGTTTGAAGAATGGAATATCGCTGAATTGCACGCCATTCATTTTGCTAGCAAATTCTTCACCATTAGCCGCAGCATTGATTCGGGAACTGGCGTAAATTTTGCTGTTTGGTGTACTTTGATCCAAATAGCCTTTGATTTCCTCCGCTTCACTTGGCGAAGCAATAAGGTAAATGGCTGGTGCGCTGCTACCTTGTACGAAGTAAGGCACATCCGCAGTGAGGTTATAGTAACGGACATTTGCATCATTACCGGAAAGTTGTTGCCAACGAACGTTAAAGGCATTACCCACACGTTGTCCTAATTCGTTTTGCGGCATTGCTACGACTGGGTTGCGTACACCGTCCTGCCACATTTTATTCGCAGCGGATTGCGCTTCATCTTCCGGTGCAAGACCGTAATAACACATTTGGTTTATTGCACGAGGATTTTGTGTGGTATTCAAGGTCAGTACGTCAATTCCTTGCAAATTGGCAGCATTGTTCATTACCGTATCGACATTTTGTTTCAATAACGGACCCACTAAGGCTTTAATTCCGGCCGCTTTAGCTTGTGCAACGATTTCATCTACAGTAGTGTTAGAGGTATCAAAAATTTGTACCGGTAAGGTTGAAGAACCTTTGGCATCGTTAAAACCGGATTGAATAGTGGTACCTAAAATAGAACCATCGCCGCTGAGTGGAAGTAATAAACCGATTTGCGCCAGGTTAGTTTGTTGGAAATTCAATAAGCTTTGCAATTCTTTCGGGAATAGGGTTGCCGCAGAATGGTTTGGATAGGCAGCTTTCCAATTTTGGAGCGCTTGGCTTAATTGCATTGGTTGATTGATGTTGTCGTTGTAGGCTTTGATTAGGGTTAACCAGCCCCCTAATGCCGGGCTACCCTCATCAGAAGCATTATTGATCACGCCACTATTAGTTGCGCGTAATAGACTCCAACTTTTATCCACGTTGGCTTGACGGCGCTGTACATCGGTTAGATTTTCATCCATTCTGATACGAGCTTTAACAGCCCCAAGGTTATCTCCGCTCTTTTCTGCTGCAATGGCTTGCGCTTCAAAATAGCGGGATTTTTGTGATGGGCTCAGTTTACTCAAATCCAAACTGTTTAGTAGCATGGTGACTTGATTACTATCGCCTTTAGAGGCAGCAATGCGGGCATCGATCAAGGTTTTATCTAATTTTTGCTTATCGTTTAATTCACCCAATTCACCAAGTAGGGCTTCCGATTGCGCAATTTTGTTTTCATCGATCAAGACACGGGCTGCGAGTAATTTATAGGTTTGTTTATCTTCAGCATCTTGTGCCTGTTCGAGTTTATTCATGTAAAACTCAGAACTGGCATTGGCATCGCGTTGGAGAGTTTCGGTAAAACTGCTACCAAAAAGATTGGAACAGCCCGCTAACGCAACGGACAATAAAATCGGCATTAAACGTTTTTTAAAACGCGAGCCTTGTAATAGAATAGACATCTTTTCGCTCCATAGAAGACACAATAACGGGCGGATCTTACTTATCTCGAACTTCAAAAGCAAACAAAAATGAATGATTTAAGCGGAATTTTATATATAGTTGCCACCCCCATTGGCAACCTTTCGGACATTACTCAACGGGCACTACAAACCTTTGCGGAGGTGGATTTAATTGCTGCTGAAGATACCCGACATAGCGGTCTATTGTTGAGTCATTACGGCATTAAGAAACCGTTTTTTGCACTACATGATCATAATGAACAAGAAAAAGCCCAAGTATTAGTGGAAAAACTTAAAAATGGAACCCATATCGCTCTGATTTCCGATGCCGGTACACCGTTAATCAGCGATCCGGGGTTTCATTTGGTGCGCCAATGTCGTGAAGCGGGGATTAAAGTGGTGCCTTTACCGGGGGCTTGTGCAGCGATAACCGCGCTCTGTGCTTCAGGTATAGCTTCCGATCGTTTCTGCTTCGAGGGATTTTTACCGGCGAAAAGCAAAGCGCGCAAAGATAAATTGGAAAGTTTGCTCGAGGAAGAACGTACCTTAATTTTTTACGAATCGACCCACCGCATTTTAGAAACCCTTGCCGATATGCAAGAGGTATTGGGAGAAGATCGCTATGTGGTGCTTGCTCGTGAAATTACTAAAACCTGGGAAACTATAGTAGGTGATCGATTGATTACTCTACGCCAATGGCTAAGCGAAGATGCTAATCGAACCAAAGGTGAAATGGTCGTGATTGTTGAGGGAAAAGCGAAGTTGGATAAAGAAGCGGAGTTTTCTGCTCAGGCAATTAAAGCTCTCCGCTTAATTTCACAGGAATTACCACTTAAAAAAGCAGCAGCGATTGTAGCGGAACTTTATGGTTATAAGAAAAATGCCTTATATCAATTCGGCTTGGATAACCTTTAGGAAAAATACACAGCATTTATGAATTTCGGAGAACAAATGTTAAAGCAAGTTTCAGACAGTCTGTTGGCACCAAGTCATTTAGTGCAACGAGATTTATCTAATATTTTTGATCGTATGTCCCATCGGGCGATTGATTATGCCGATTTGTATTTTCAGTTAAGCCAAGATGAAAGCTGGGTATTGGAAGATGGAATTATTAAGGAAGGCGGTTTTCATATTGATCGTGGCGTTGGGGTGCGGGCGATATCTGGGGAAAAAACCGGTTTTGCTTATGCCGATCAAATCGATTTAGCTTCATTACAGCAATGCGCCGATGCTGCCAAGGGCATTGCGCAAACCAATCAAGGTCAGTTATTGGCGCCACAGGCTTTCCATACGGTGCAGGCCGTACCTCGTTATGCAGCGCTGAACCCGTTATTAGGGTTAAGTAAAGAGAAAAAAATCGAATTATTATATTTGGTCGATCGTACCGCGCGCGCCGAAGATCCGCGAGTAAGTCGGGTTTCTGCAAGTCTTAGTGCGGTCTATGAAGAAATATTGGTCGCTGCCACCGATGGCACTTTAGCGGCGGATATTCGTCCATTGGTACGTTTATCGATTTCTGTTTTGGTGGAACAAGATGGCAAACGTGAGCGCGGTAGCTGTGGAGCCGGCGGTCGTTTTGCATTGGATTGGTTCTTCGATGTTGTAGAGGGTGAAATGCGCGCGGTAGGTTTTGCTAAGGAAGCTGTACGTCAAGCATTAGTCAATCTTAATGCGGTGGCCGCTCCGGCCGGTTTGATGCCGGTGGTACTGGGAGCCGGCTGGCCGGGAGTATTGCTGCATGAGGCTGTGGGCCATGGTTTGGAAGGCGATTTCAACCGCAAAGAAAGCTCCTTATTTTCCGGTCGAATTGGTGAATTAGTGACTTCGCCTTTATGCACCATCGTAGATGACGGGACTTTACAGAATCGTCGCGGTTCTTTGACAGTGGATGATGAAGGGGTTCCGAGCCAATGCAATGTGCTAATTAAAGACGGTATTTTGCAAGGGTATATGCAGGATAAAATGAATGCCCGCTTAATGGGCGTTGCGCCGACCGGTAATGGCCGTCGCGAATCCTATGCGCATTTACCGATGCCACGTATGACGAACACCTACATGTTGGCAGGGGAAAGTCGTTTCGAAGATTTAATCGCTTCCGTGGAGCAGGGCATTTATGCGCCTTATTTTGGTGGAGGCCAAGTGGACATCACTTCCGGTAAATTCGTATTTTCCACCGCAGAAGCCTATTTGATTGAAAAAGGCAAAATTACCAAGCCGGTGAAAGGAGCTACTCTTATCGGCAGCGGTATTGAGGTGATGCAAAAGATTTCAATGGTGGCCGATGAAACCTCCATTGATTTAGGCATCGGCGTATGCGGTAAAAATGGTCAAAGTGTTCCGGTGGGGGTAGGACAGCCAGCCTTAAAAATTGACGAAATCACCGTGGGCGGGACCAATTAAAACGCCCTCCGAAAACGCAGAGTTTTCGCTGAAACAACACCTAAGTCATTGATTTTATTAGATATGATTTTAAAATCTTAAATTTCGAGGCATTTCATGGAAATGCCTTTTTTATGCCCATAATTTGCTAATTGGAAATACAAAGTTCTTGTTTTTGTGCATTTTTTTAGGTTTATGATTGGTTCAATTTATTGCTAAATCTTGTAAAACCAGTGAAAAATGTTACCCATTGCGCACGGAACAATGGTAGAGTTAAGGCCGTTTGACTTTCTGTCACAGGGGGCGGTAAACCGCTTAAAATATCAACAACTTGAGGGAAACATTCTATGTTAATTGGTGTACCTAAAGAACTGCTTGCGGGCGAGAACCGGGTTGCGGCAACGCCGAAAACCGTCGGGCAGATTTTAAAACTTGGCTTTGATGTGCTGATTGAGCACGATGCCGGTTTTAATGCCAGCTTTGAAGATCAGGCCTTTTTGGATGCCGGTGCAAAAATCGGCACCGCGCAGGACGTGTGGCAAGCGGATATTATTTTCAAAGTGAATCCGCCAACATCGGACGAAATAGCCCAAATGAAAGAAGGCGCGACCTTGGTCGGCTTTATTTGGCGCGCACAGAATCCGGAATTGATGGCGCAATTAACCGCCAAGAAAATTAATGTGTTGGCAATGGATGCCGTGCCACGGATTTCCCGTGCACAATCCCTCGATGCGTTAAGCTCAATGGCAAATATTTCCGGTTATCGTGCCATTATTGAAGCGGCAAATGCATTCGGTAGCTTCTTCACCGGACAAATTACCGCGGCAGGTAAAGTACCACCGGCCAAAGTGTTGGTCATCGGTGCCGGTGTTGCAGGTCTTGCTGCAATCGGTGCAGCGAACAGCTTAGGTGCTATCGTTCGTGCCTTTGACTCCCGTCCGGAAGTGAAAGAGCAAGTGCAAAGTATGGGTGCTTCTTTCTTGGAAATCGATTTTAAAGAAGAAGGCGGTAGTGGTGATGGTTATGCCAAAGTTATGTCGGAAGAATTTAATCGCCGTGCAATGGCTCTTTATGCCGAACAAGCCAAAGAAGTGGATATTATCGTGACGACCGCTGCGATTCCGGGCAAACCGGCACCGCGTTTAATCACCAAAGAAATGGTCGATTCCATGAAACCGGGTTCCGTGATCGTGGACTTAGCTGCTGCTACCGGTGGTAACTGTGCCTATACCGAAGCTGGTAAAGTGATCACTACGGAGAATCAAGTAAAAGTGATCGGCTATACGGACTTCCCAAGCCGTTTACCAACCCAGTCTTCACAACTTTACGGCACCAATTTGGTGAATTTATTGAAATTGTTGTGTAAAGAAAAAGACGGCAATATCACTATCGATTTTGATGATGTTGTATTACGTGGGGTAACCGTGGTACGTGATGGGGAAGAAATTCCACCGGCACAAATTCAGGTTTCCGCACAACCAAAACAAGCAGCACAAGCTGCACCACAAGCCGCTAAGAAAGAAGAAAAACCGACGGATCCGCGCGTGAAATATGGCATAATGGCGGGTGTCGGCGCATTATTCTTATGGTTGGCTTCCGTTGCTCCGGCAGCGTTCCTTTCCCACTTTACGGTATTCGTATTGGCTTGTGTCGTTGGCTACTATGTGGTTTGGAATGTGAGCCATGCCTTGCACACCCCATTAATGGCGGTAACCAATGCGATCTCCGGGATTATCGTGGTAGGCGCTTTATTACAAATCAGCCAACCGGGTGGTAATTTCTTTATTAATATTTTAGCCTTCGTGGCGATTCTGGTAGCCAGCATTAATATCTTTGGTGGTTTCCGGGTGACCCAACGGATGTTGGCAATGTTTAGAAAAGGTTAAGGAGAGAATCATGTCTGAAGGTTTCGTACAGGCGGCTTATATTATTGCCGCACTCTTATTCATCATGAGCTTAGCCGGCCTTTCCAAACACGAAACGGCTAAAGCCGGTTGTTGGTTCGGTATCGTCGGGATGGCGATTGCGTTGGTGACCACCATTTTCGGGCCACATTCCGAAGGTACATTGTGGATCATCATTGCGATGATCGTCGGTGGCATTATCGGCGTACAACGCGCATTAAAAGTAGAAATGACTGAAATGCCGGAATTGGTCGCAATTTTGCACAGTTTCGTTGGTTTGGCGGCCGTATTAGTCGGCTTTAACAGCTACGGTTTGCACCATGAAGCGGTTATGCCGGAAAATCTGGATGCTGTCGCGCAAGCTGCATTCTTAGCTGAACAGGCCACTTTGAGCAACATTCATAACGTGGAAGTGTTCCTAGGCATCTTTATTGGTGCGGTGACTTTCACCGGTTCTGTGGTTGCATTCGGTAAACTCAGCGGCAAAATTAATTCTAAAGCTTTAATGTTACCGCATCGCCATAAACTCAATTTAGCAGCATTAGTTGTTTCCGCTTTCTTGTTGGTGGCCTTTGTGAAAAATCCTGAAAGCATCTTCCCGGTATTGATTATGACTGTGATTGCTCTTGCTTTCGGTTGGCACTTAGTTGCTTCTATCGGTGGTGCTGACATGCCGGTAGTGGTATCCATGTTGAACTCTTACTCCGGTTGGGCCGCTGCAGCAGCAGGCTTTATGCTCAATAATGATTTACTGATCGTAACCGGTGCATTAGTGGGTTCTTCCGGTGCGATTCTTTCTTACATCATGTGTAAGGCGATGAATCGTTCATTTATCAGCGTTATTGCCGGTGGTTTCGGTAACGATGTACAAGCTGCCTCCGATGAAGAGCACGGCGAACACCGTGAGACTACGGCGGAAGAAGTGGCCGATATGCTAAAAAATGCCAGTTCTGTCATTATTACTCCAGGATATGGTATGGCGGTGGCTCAAGCGCAATATCCGGTGGCTGATTTAACTGCCAAATTGCGTGAGCGCGGTGTGAATGTCCGTTTCGGTATCCATCCGGTTGCTGGTCGTTTACCGGGACACATGAACGTATTGTTGGCGGAAGCTAAAGTCCCTTACGATGTCGTATTGGAAATGGATGAAATCAACGATGATTTCGCCGATACTGATGTTGTCTTGGTTATCGGTGCCAACGACACCGTAAACCCTGCGGCAATGGAAGATCCGAACAGTCCGATTGCCGGTATGCCGGTATTGGAAGTTTGGAAAGCACAAAATGTGGTGGTATTCAAACGTTCCATGGCAGTAGGTTATGCTGGGGTACAAAATCCGTTGTTCTTTAAAGAAAATACGCAAATGTTATTCGGCGATGCTAAAGAGCGTGTGGATGATATTTTAAAAGCGTTAAATTAAGCAAAACGATGAAGCGGGCATTAAGCCCGCTTTTTTATTTCTATTTTTTCTGGACGATGGGCTAGCAATGTGACATCAAACGGCCTCCTAGATTTTCGATTTTTCTTAAAAATTGAATGTAACCCTTTGATTTTATTATAAGTAGTTTAAAAAACTTTAAAAACGTGACATTTTATAGGAGGCTTCGACATTTCCCCGCGGGAAAAGTCCGGCCTTGTGATACAATTTGCCGCCTATTTGGAGGAACTATGGAACATAAATTAGAAGATATTATGGCCATCTTTGATGGCTGTTTTTTTGCTGAGTATAACACCCGTTTAATTAAGGGCGGCGATGAACCAATTTACATTCCGGCAAATGATACTGTGCCTTATCATGCAATTTATTTTGCGCGGGGTTTTTACAGCAGCGCGTTACACGAAATTGCCCATTGGTTGGTGGCCGGGGCAGAGCGACGGAAACTGGAAGATTTTGGTTATTGGTATGAGCCGGATGGACGCAGTGCCGAACGCCAACGAGAATTTGAAAAAGTGGAAATCAAACCACAGGCTATCGAGTGGATTTTGGCAACAGCCGCTGGATTTCGTTATTTCGCCAGCGCCGATAATTTGGATGGTAATCCGGGCGACAATGGGCCGTTTAAACAAGCGGTATTCGAACAGGTGAAATATTATGCCGAACATGGTCTGCCAAAACGAGCGGAAACTTTACGCCAGGCATTATGTGCGTTTTATGGTACGGAAAATCGAATTGATTTAAGACGTTTTGACGTCAACCGGATTTAGCTTGGTCTGTCAATCGGATGGAAAATCCGCTAGAATACGCCGATTTTATTTTTAGCCAACAAGTAGACAAATGATGAAAGAATCCATTATTGCCAAACTGGACAGTTTAAAAGAACGTTATGAAGAATTAGAGGCATTGCTGGGCGATGCTTCGGTAATTGCTGATCAGGATAAATTTCGCGCTTATTCCAAGGAATATTCACAACTTGAGGAAGTGGTGAAATGTTTTAATCGCTGGAATCAGCTTAATACCAATATTGCTGATGCTGAGTTGATGTTGGATGATCCTGAAATGAAAGAAATGGCAGAAATGGAAATCGAAGAATCCAAAGCGGAAATTGAAGAAGTAGAACAACAGCTACAAATTCTTTTATTACCGAAGGATCCGAATGATGAATATAACTGCTATTTAGAAATTCGTGCCGGTACCGGTGGTGATGAGGCTGGTATTTTTGCCGGCGACTTATTCCGTATGTATAGCCGTTATGCTGAAAGTAAACGCTGGCGCGTAGAGATGCTCAGCGCAAATGAAAGCGAGCAGGGCGGTTATAAGGAAGTGATTGTGAAAGTCAGCGGTGATGGGGTGTATGGTCAGTTGAAATTTGAATCGGGTGGCCACCGTGTACAACGTGTACCGAAAACCGAAAGCCAAGGTCGTATTCACACTTCCGCTTGTACCGTTGCGGTGATGCCGGAATTACCGGAATCCGAAATGCCGGAAATCAATCCAGCAGATTTGCGTATTGATACTTATCGTTCCTCCGGTGCAGGTGGCCAGCACGTTAATACAACGGATTCTGCGGTACGTATTACCCACATCCCGACAGGGATTGTGGTGGAATGCCAGGACGAACGTTCACAGCATAAAAATAAAGCGAAAGCAATGTCCGTATTGGCTTCACGCATCGTGCAAGCAGAGCAGGAGCGTCAGGCTGCGGAACAGACGGATATGCGCCGTAACCTATTAGGTTCAGGTGACCGTTCCGATAAAATCCGTACTTATAACTATCCACAAGGTCGTGTAACAGATCACCGTATCAATTTAACGCTCTATCGTTTAGATGAAGTGATGAACGGTAAAATAGATGAATTGATTCAACCTATTATTACCGAGTATCAGGCGGATCAATTAGCCGCATTGTCTGAGAGCAATTAATTATTAGGGCATCAGAAGATGCCCTAATTTATAGGAGTAAATAAATGCTTGTTGAAGATCCTAAGAAAAAATCAATTTTTAAACGACTGAAAGAGTCTCTTTTTGGTAAGAGTGAGACGTCGTCAATAGGGACATATACGCGAGCTACTTCGGTAAAAGAGTCGTCGATAAAAGAATCGCATACCAAAGAACCTACAGCTAATGAAACTCAAGCTAATGTTGAAGCGTCTCCGGCGCAAGCTAAACAGAGTATCTCTTTGACACCTAGACAGGTACTTATCTTTATAGTGTTTTTGTTGCTCTTATACATGAATTATGAAAATTATAGTAAGCCTGATCATGAGGAACAGGACATATTGCTGTTTTTTTCCGCCATACTTTGTGTGCCTTTATTCTTTTTGTATGGTAAAGACAAATCTAATAAATCAGTAGATATTGATGACGAAGATGATGATGAATTTTATGGGGAGCCAATACCGGAGAAAGTCAAAAAAATTAATATTACAGAGTTGTATCAGTCTAGTGATTTTATTTTTCCTAATATCATAAGTGGAAATAAAAAAGCGTTTTTTTCTGGGCGCCTATTTTATCAATGGCAAGGCGCAGAAATTCCTAAAATAGGAGAAGTGGTAACATTAACCGATGTATTTGATGACTCTCCAATTGTCGATATTAAATTTACCGATATTTCGATTCTTCCATATAAGGATATTTCAGAAAATGACGCCGAGTTGGATGGGTACTTCGGATTTAAGGAATGGAAGTTATTTTTATATACAGTGCTCAGTAATGAGTTAAGTACCTATTATTCCTCAAATATAGTGCTAGCGAAACCATCTTATCTTGCAATTCAAGAACTAAATACGGTGAACGATGATTTTCATGTTCCGCAAACAGATTTATCACTGGGAATAAAAAATCATCAAATTATCGATAATTTTGAGATGTTGATTGAGCATTTTGAAGTGACCAAGATATATCCTAGAACTTATGAACAATGGATTGATTCAGCAGTTGACTTACTTGAGCTAGTAATGTCTGAAAATGAGGCGAAGACGGATGCCAATGTGTTACTTAGCCATGTTACCGGAAAAAGTAAATCGCAAATTTTTGCTTTTTCGGAAACTCTATTAAATGAACATGAATTAAAAAGATTATCTGGTTTTCTTATTCGTCGAGCTAAAGGCGAACCGATTGCTTATATTCTTCGTGAAAAAGAATTTTGGTCATTGCCACTAAATGTTTCTGAAAATACGCTTATTCCACGACCGGATACAGAAACTTTAGTCGAAAAAGCGTTACAAATTGCCACTAAACAGCTGAGAAAAAATCCACGGAATTTTCGTGTTCTCGATCTCGGTACCGGTACTGGCGCAATTGCTTTAGCACTATCTTCAGAACTGACACCTATTTGTAAAGATCAAAAAATTGAATTGGAAATTATCGGTGTTGATTTAACGCCGGAAATTGTGGAGTTAGCTAGATCCAATGCAACAAAAAATGGCTTAAAAGGGCGGTTTCTGCAGAGTAACTGGTTTGAAGATATTGAAGGACAATTTGATTTAATCGTGAGTAACCCTCCTTATATTGATGAAAAGGATGAACATCTATTAAGAGGTGATGTCCGTTTCGAGCCAAATTCTGCCTTAGTGGCTGCTGAAAATGGTTTAGCGGATCTACGCCAGATCATTAATGAGGCTCCTAAGTATTTAAAAAATGGTGGTTATTTATTGTTAGAACATGGTTGGAAACAGGGCGACACAGTTCGTTCGATTTTCCAACAAAATTCTTGGCAAGAGGTTGAAACAGTAAGGGATTACGGGGACAATGAGCGCGTGACTTTAGGATGCTGGAAAACAGATGTTGGCCGATAAAAAAACGCTATATGATGAGTTAGTTGCCTTTTGTCTTGCCATAGCGCAGGAACAGGGCTTTTCTGAACCCCAATTACGCGGCAAACTTGGAGCCCTTACCCGCAAGGCTCGTCAGTCGATGGAGCCCGGATGGAACGATAAACAGCAGATCGATTGCTTGTTGACGCTGTTTTATCGGAATTGGGGTTTTCATTGTGATTCGGATAGCTATTTTGAACCCAGTAATCTTTTTCTGCCGATGATCTTAGAAAAACGTAGCGGTATGCCTGTGAGTTTGGGGGCTGTGTTACTTTATTTGGCAAATAGCTTGAATTTGCCGATCTATCCGATTAATTTCCCGACTCAATTGATTTTACGGGCTGAAACCGCTGAGGGGGTATTTTTTATCGATCCTTGGCATGGCGAATATATTAGTAAAGCCCGATTACAGCAACTTTATGAAGGTGCTTTTGGCTTTGGTGCCGAACTTTCCTCGGCTGATTTGGTGCGGGCTGATGCAGCAACATTAATTGAACGTTTGCAACAGTTGATAAAAAATACGCTGATTCGTGAAGGTTTAAATGAAGCTGCATTTCGTTATATTGAACGGTTAATTGAGCAGAATGTTAATCATCCCAAAGCAGCGGATATTCGTGATCGAGGACTCGTGTTGGCTCAGATAGGTGCTTATCAGGCTGCTATTGATGATTTGCAATATTATGTGCGTGAATGCCCGCAAGATCCTTCAGCTGTACTGATTAAATCCCAACTTGAAGAGTTAAAAAGCGAAGTTTCTTCGCTACAAATTACCCACTAAAGGAAATCCTATGCAAAATAAAATTGTAAAGATCGGCAATATTGATGTTGCTAATAACAAACCCTTTGTTCTATTCGGTGGAATGAATGTGCTTGAAAGCCGTGATATGGCAATGCAAGTTTGTGAAGCTTACGTGAAAGTGACTGAAAAGTTGGGTGTGCCTTATGTCTTTAAAGCATCTTTCGATAAAGCTAACCGTTCTTCAATTCATTCTTACCGTGGCCCTGGCATGGAAGAAGGTTTAAAAATTTTCCAAGAATTAAAAGAAACCTTTGGCGTGAAAGTGATTACCGATGTGCACGAAATCTATCAATGCCAACCCGTTGCTGATGTGGTGGATGTGATCCAATTGCCGGCATTTTTAGCTCGTCAAACGGATTTAGTCGAAGCCATGGCAAAAACCGGTGCGGTAATTAACGTGAAAAAACCACAATTCTTAAGCCCTGGTCAAATGGGGAATATCGTCGATAAGTTTGAGGAATGTGGTAACGATAAAATTATCCTTTGTGATCGTGGTTCAAACTTCGGTTACGATAATTTAGTGGTGGATATGTTAGGCTTCGGCGTGATGAAAAAAGTGTCGAAAGGCAGCCCTGTCATTTTTGACGTAACCCATTCATTACAATGTCGTGATCCTTTTGGTGCTGCTTCAGGTGGTCGCCGTGAACAGGTTACTGAATTAGCTCGTTCTGGCTTAGCAATTGGGATTGCTGGTTTATTCTTAGAAGCTCACCCAAACCCAAATCAAGCAAAATGTGATGGCCCTTCTGCATTGCCTCTTTCAGCATTAGAAGGTTTTGTATCGCAGATGAAAGCGATTGATGATTTAGTGAAGTCTTTCCCTGAATTGGATACTTCTATCTAATTGAGAAGTGCGGTTGAAAACAGCGTTGTTTTCCACCGCACTTTTGTTCTGTTAAAAGGAGACAACAATGAATATCGTATTTTTAGACAGCACCGCAATTCCAAAACATATTCCTATTCCTCGTCCAAGCTTTCCACATAACTGGGTTGAGTATGAATATACTTCTGCAGAACAAACCATTGAGCGAGCAAAAGACGCGGATATTATTATCACCAGTAAAGTGATTTTAAGCCGTGAGGTGTTGCAACAATTACCCAAATTAAAACTCATTGCAATCACCGCAACAGGTACTAATAACGTAGATTTAGACGCGGCAAAAGAATTGGGTGTGGCAGTTAAAAATGTGACGGGTTATTCTGCCACAACGGTACCTGAGCATGTGTTGGGGATGATTTTTGCGTTAAAACACAGCTTGGCTGGCTGGCAACGTGATCAGATGACAGGCAAATGGACTGAGAGCAAACAATTCTGTTATTTTGATTATCCGATTACGGATGTCAAAGGTTCAACATTAGGTGTATTTGGAAAAGGCTGTTTAGGTACGGAAGTGGGGCGTTTAGCAGAGCTTTTAGGCATGAAAGTCCTTTATGCTGAACATCGAAATGCAACAACGTGCCGTGAAGGTTACACGCCTTTTGAAGAGGTGGTAAAACAAGCCGATATTCTTACATTGCATTGTGCATTGACTGAAACAACTAAAAATTTAATCAATCAAGAAACCTTGTCACTTTGTAAAAAAGGTGTGTATTTAATCAATACTGGTCGAGGTCCATTAATTGATGAGCAAGCAGTTTGTGATGCATTGAAGTCGGGCCAATTAGGTGGTGCGGCGTTAGATGTGTTAGTAAAAGAACCACCAGAGAAAAATAATCCACTTATTGAATTAGCAAAAAACATGCCGAATTTAATTATCACGCCTCATATTGCTTGGGCGAGCGATAGTGCGGTGACTACGCTAACGAAAAAAGTGACACAAAATATTGAAGATTTTGTGCAACAATTAAATCACAAATAATGAATCTACCTATTTCTTTATTTATTGCATTACGTTATTGGCGGGCAAAAAGCGCCGATCGTTTTGGTTTATTGGTCGGTCGCTTGGCAGGATTTGGGATTCTGTTGGGGGTGATGGCATTAGTTATCGTATTATCGGTGATGAATGGTTTAGAGGGATACCAAAAACAACAAGTTCTATCCGATATTCCCCATGCCCGAATTTATCGGAATGGCAATATTTCCCTTGATGAACAACAGCCTGTTTTACCTCCTTTTATTCAAAAAGCAGTGCCGATTAATATGACGGATGTCGTGTTTCAAACTACACAGGGCATTAGTGCCGGTCAGGTTATTGGTATACGTGCTTTTACTGATGATCCTTTACTTGAGTCCCTAAATGGCGCTAATTTTAATGAAGTATTACCTGAGGGGGGGTTCAAGCTGATTATTGGGGATGCTTTAGCCCAAAAACTGAATGTTGGTATCGGTGATAAAGTGCGTTTAATGATTACCGAAAATAGTCAATATACGCCTTTTGGTAGGATGCCCATGCAGCGTTTATTTACGGTAAGCGATATTTATCCGGCTTATGGTGAAGTATCTGCTTATGAAGCCTTTGCTAATTTAACGGACATCGGTCGGTTAATGCGGGTGTCTCCGCAACAGGCTCAAGGTTACCGTTTATTCTTGGATGATCCTTTTCAAATTACCGAGTTGCCGACTTATTTTGGACAGAATTACAGTATAGTTGATTGGCGGGTGCAAAAAGGCGAATTTTTCCAAGCTGTGCGCATGGAAAAAAATATGATGGGCTTACTGATTAGTCTGATTATCGTAGTAGCCATTTCTAATATTGTGACTTCACTTAGTTTAATGGTGGTGGATAAGCAAGGAGAAATCGCTATTTTGCAAACGCAAGGGTTACAAAAATCTCAAGTCCGTTCTATTTTTATTTATCAAGGTTTGTTGGTTGGAGTGTTCGGAACTTTATTCGGTGCTATTTTGGGAATATTGACAGTATTGAATTTAGAGTCGATTTTAATGGCTATTAATCCTAATGGTGTTTTTTTACCAACAAAATTAGATTTTTGGCAAATCACAATCGTGGTGATATTTTCACTATTTCTCTCTTTATTATCGACTATTTATCCGGCTTATCGAGCGGCACAAACCGAACCAGCAGATGCACTACGCTATGAATAGCCGTCATTTCATATTTACTCTTATTTGGACCAACAATGCTATTAGAATGTAAAAAAGTATCGAAATTTTATACTGAGGGAGAGAATCAAACCCAGGTGTTAAAAGAGGTATCCTTTTCCATGCAACAAGGGGAATTGGCTGCCATTGTCGGTAGTTCCGGCTCGGGCAAAAGTACCTTATTACACACTCTAGGTGGATTGGATCAACCCTCTTCAGGTGAAGTGTTTATTAAAGGGCAGTCCTTGCAACAGGCATCGGCCAATCAGTTAGCATCTTTACGCAATTGCCATTTAGGCTTTGTATATCAATTTCATCATTTAATGGCCGATTTTAATGCGTTGGAAAATGTCATGATGCCGATGTTAATTGGCTGGCAAAATAAAACTGAAGCGAAGGATCGTGCTGAAGCTATGTTACAGGCGGTGGGATTAAGTCATCGTTTAAAACACCGACCTTCCGCATTATCCGGCGGGGAACGTCAACGGGTTGCGATTGCTCGCGCTTTAGTGAATCACCCTGATTTGGTATTGGCTGATGAGCCAACGGGTAATTTAGATCATAAAACGACCGAAAGTATTTTTGAATTAATCCAAAAATTAAATCAGGAACAAAATATCGCTTTTCTATTGGTTACGCATGATATGTCGTTGGCGCAAAAGCTCTCCCGCTGTTTAACTATGCAAGATGGTATTTTGCAGGAAGGTGCATAATGGATACGCCTTTTTTTATTAGTTGGCGTTATCAACGAGGGAAGCAAAAAAATCCATTGGTTTCGTTGATTGCTAAATTTTCAGCAATAGGTATTGCTCTCGGTGTTGCTGTGCTGATTGTTGGATTAAGTGCCATGAATGGGTTTGAACGGGAGTTAAATTCGCGTATTTTAGCCGTTGTACCACATGTCGAAATATCCTCCGGCAACGCTCAAAGACCTGTAATTGAGGACTGGCATCGTTTAACTGAGCGATTTAAAGATAACAAGCATATTCAAGGATTTTCGCCCTTTGTGAACTTTACCGCCTTGATTGAAAATGGCAGTAAATTAAAGGTTGTACAGGTAAAAGGAATTGATCCGCAATATCAGGATCGAGTTAGTGCCTTAAGTAAATTTGTACAGAATGACGGTTGGGAACGTTTTCGTCAGGATGGCGGGCTTATTTTGGGCGCAGCGATTGCCCGAGATTTAGATGTATCCGTTGGTGATTGGGTGAGTTTGCTGATTTCCTCACAAAATAGTGGAGAGCAAATGGCTCAACCGGAAAGAGAGCGTGTGCAGGTGAGCGGTATTTTGCGATTGGATGGTCAATTGGATCATAGTTATGCGCTATTGCCCCTCAATCAAGCGCAACAGATGCTGGATTTACACAACCATCAAGTGAGTGGCGTGGAGTTTAAACTAGCCGATCCTTTTAATGTACAGCAGATGGATTACAGTACGTTGAGCGATTATCCAGAACCACTTTACGCTCAGAACTGGATTGCTAAATTCGGTTATATGTACCGTGATATTCAATTGATTCGCACGGTGATGTATATCGCCATGGTATTAGTGATAGGAGTGGCCTGTTTTAATATCGTTTCTACTTTGATTATGGCGGTAAAAGATAAACAAGGCGATATTGCAATTATGCGCACTCTCGGCGCTAACAATAGTTTTATTAAACGGATTTTTATTTGGTATGGCTTATTAGCCGGCATGAAAGGCTGTTTGATTGGTATTGTGCTAGGAGTGATACTTTCTTTTAATCTCACTTCGATTATTCAAGGTATTGAGGCATTGCTCGGTAAAAAATTGTTATCGGATGGCATTTATTTCGTCGATTTCTTACCGAGTGAATTGCATTGGTTTGATGTTTTGTTAGTTTTAGTTGCTGCATTAGTCCTTAGTTTATTGGCAAGCCTTTATCCGGCAACAAGAGCGGCAAAACTTCAACCTGCGCAAGTTTTGAGTAATCATTAATTGATATTTTTTATAAGCTAATTTAAGAAATGGCGCCGTCCAGTTTTATGCGGTATTGCCATCAACAATTGCCCGCCAATAAACAATGGGTAGGTGGCTTTATTATTTTGCGTTATGCAAATTTTTATTTTCTCTTTGAGAAAATTCACTTTGACTAAGGAAAATCTATGTTGAACCAATTATCTTTTTTACGCCAAGCATTAATTCTTTCGTTGCCTTTAGGACTAGTTGCTTGCTCTTCGGGAAGCAGTAATGTTTCACAAGAAGCACCGGAGCAACTAATAACGAAAAATGGCAGTCAAATCGCAATTCAATATGGCGGTTATATTGCGTCGTTAGCTAGGGGCGTTGATACTAAAAAAACAAAAATGTTACGAGTGATTGATCGTGGACATAATGCAAAAGCCGTTGCCGGTGATGTCGCCAGTACGATTTTTTGTAACCCGGTTTCCTTGTTCAATATAATTGGTGCTTGCCGAGCTAAAATTTATACGCATAATCGCGAAGATTTGCAGGGGGATGACACCACCATAGAAAACTTGGCCAAAACTTACGCTTATCCTAAATATAAAGCCTTACTACAGGAAAAATTATCCTTCGATAAAGCGGGGGATTTCACGAAAATCCCAGTTTATTTTATTCCTGGACAAAATTATCTCGTTTACGGGGATAACGATGACTATAAATTAAGAGTGGGATTTAGCGTTTATATTAAATATTCACGTGTAGATGGCATGTTTACCTGTAATGAAGAAAAAGCTGGAATCCCTCTGGCTCAGTGGCAGGCAAATAATTATGAGTTAGCCGCAAAAGAAAGCCAGACATTACTTGATCGTTGTTTCCAGCGGCTAGACCAAGAGCATTTCAATAAGGTTAGCAAGCACCTTCAAGAGTCAGAAAAGGAATTTTTGTAATCCTAAAGATACCGCATTAAATGCGGTATCTTTATCTACTTGAAATTATTATAAAAAATAACGCTCATTCAGAGTGATTCATAGCGTTTTGTGAATCAAGAAGCTCCTTTCTTTTTTTTGAACTAGTTTACTAGTACAAAAAATAAGTGTATCTTACTTAACGTTTTCCTAATAAATAATATACAAGAGAGAGATGTATGGCACACAAAGAAAAAATTGAAATTAAAGTCGCCAATGATGATACCCGTATTGATAAGGTTGATCAGGTGCTACCACCGATTGCATTATTGGAAAAATTTCCGGCCAGTGAAGCGGCGGCTGCATTAGTGCAAGAAACCCGTCATAAAGCCCATGATATTATTCATGCTAAAGATGATCGTTTGTTGGTGATTATCGGTCCATGTTCTATTCATGATCCGAAGGCAGCGATTGAATACGCTAAACGTTTGAAAGTATTGCGTGATAAATATAAAGATAGCTTAGAAGTGATTATGCGCGTGTATTTTGAAAAACCGCGTACTACCGTGGGTTGGAAAGGTTTAATTAATGATCCTTACCTTAACGATACTTACCGCTTGAATGACGGTTTACGTATTGCCCGTAAATTACTATCCGACATCAATGATTTAGGTGTGCCGTCCGCCGGTGAGTTTTTAGATATGATCACCCCACAATATGTGGCGGATTTTATGAGCTGGGGCGCAATTGGTGCGCGTACCACAGAATCCCAAGTGCATCGTGAATTAGCCTCCGGTTTGTCTTGTGCAGTTGGTTTTAAAAATGGTACCAATGGTGGGGTGAAAGTTGCCTTAGATGCTATTGGAGCTGCGGAAGCGCCGCATTATTTCTTGTCTGTAACTAAATTCGGCCACTCAGCGATTGTTTCCACCAAAGGGAACAACGATTGTCATATTATTTTGCGTGGTGGTGACAAGGGGCCTAATTACAGCGCAGAAGATGTCGCAGCAGTTTGTGCAGCTATCGAAAAATCCGGCCGTATTCCACATGTTATGGTGGATTTCAGCCATGCTAACAGTAGCAAACAATTCAAAAAACAATTGGATGTTTGTGAGAGCGTGTGTCAGCAAATTGCCGACGGCTCGAAACAAATTTTTGGTGTGATGATTGAAAGTAATTTAGTGGAAGGTCGTCAGGACTTAGTCGATGGACAGGCAGCGGTTTATGGACAAAGTATCACCGATGCCTGTATCGGTTGGGAAGATAGCGAAGCAGTGCTAAAATCCCTTTCCGATGCCGTATTGGCGCGCCGGGCTAAATAAGATTGGCTTTAGAAAATAATCTGCGCCTTCGGGGGCAGATTTTTTTATATCTATAATTTGCCCGTTCATTATGTGGATAACTGTTTTTTTAACAGATCTAATAAAATCAATAACTTAGAGTTTATTTTTATAAAAACTCTGAAAATCGTAAGGGCGTTTGGACTGAGGGGATTCCATGAGCGATATGATCCAAGGGCTATTGGTGGTGCTTTGCCCGATGCTCTTAGGCTATTTAATCAAATTAAATCGGCCGGATTATTTAAAGAAAATCAACCATATCGTAATGGGATTACTGTATTTAATCCTGTTTCTGATGGGCTATTTGCTTGGCCAATTGGAAGATTTATCCATAAAGTTGCCTTTAATCGGTAAAACTGCAATTGGACTGGCGCTGGTTATTTTGACCTGTAATTTACTCGGTTTGATAGCCTATGATTTGTGCAAGCCTGCAGCTCCCTTGAAATCCCATGGGCAAAGCAGTTCTTCTTGGAGCTCGCTGAAGGATTCGGCAAAGTTGTTATCCACCGTGATTATCGGAGCCATATTGGGTTATGTCGGCCATTCTTTTTTGCGTTTGCCGGAAGGAATTAATCTCTATTTTTTAATTGTGCTTATTTTCTTTGTCGGTATTCAACTGCGTAATAGCGGTATTTCAGTACGCGAAGCATTATTCCATCGACGGGGATTCTATACCGGGGTGATCTTTACGTTGACAACTTTACTTGGTGGTATGTTGGCGGCTTACTGGCTGGCATTACCGGTGACTCAAGGTCTGGCTTTCGCTTCGGGAATGGGATGGTATTCACTGTCTAGCGTGGTGATTGGTAATGCCTGGGGGCCGATGCAGGGGAGTATCGCTTTTTTAAATGATTTATTGCGGGAATTGGTTAGCCTTGTGGCGATACCTCTGTTGATGGGACGTTTTCGCTCAGCGGCTATCGGGATTACCGGAGCTACCGCGATTGATTGTACCTTACCGATTTTGCAACGGGCGGGTGGACTTGAAGTGACTTCGATGGCGATTTCCTTTGGATTTATTACCAACATTCTGCCACCATTTTTATTGGTCTTTTTTAGCGCCCTGCCAATTTAGCGGGCGCTTCCCATTATTCTTTCCAAACGACGTGGAATTCGCGTTCTTCTTCTCGATGGGAAATTAAGAATTTGGCAAAGATATCCGTCATCTCATCCTTGTCATCCAATAAACCAATCCAGACTTCAGCAAAGTCTTGCGGATCAATTAACACACCAATTTCTTCTTCCCAGTTATCGGCAGTTTCGACGAACTCCACGGCACCGCGCTCTTCAAATTGTAAATTAAATAGCAGAATATCGGCAGGATCTAAATTTTCCGAGGCCATTTCTAAAAAAATATCATAGGCCAGATCAATGGCCGTATCGGGATCTAAGGGCTTTACACTATTGTTCATAAGTATTCCTGGTTTGATAAAACGCAAGAATCATACCGAAAACGGCAATACGGTCAATAAGATTCGAGTGAATGCCTATTTTTATTGGCATTTTAAGGCTAGAATAGGGCTGCTTTTAAATTGACTATCGAGGTGACTATGTACTACGGATTGGATATCGGCGGCACAAAAATCGAATTAGCCGCGTTTGATGAAAATTTAACCCGCCTGTATAGCAAACGGGTAGCAACCCCGCAAACGCATTATGATCATTGGTTGGACGCCATTAAAGATTTGGTGGATAAAGCTGATGCGCATTTTGCCGAAAAGGGGACTGTAGGTATTGGTTTGCCGGGATTTGTGAATCAGCAAACGGGGATTGCCGAGGTGGCCAATATTCGGGTGGCTGATAATAAACCCATTATCCGGGATTTGACCGCTCATTTAGGACGCGAAGTTCGCGCAGAAAATGATGCCAATTGCTTTGCCCTATCAGAAGCCTGGGATGAGGAAAATCGTGATTATCCTTCCGTATTAGGCTTAATTCTTGGTACTGGGTTCGGTGGTGGCTTGGTGATTGATGGTAAAGTATATTCCGGACAAATCGGCATGGCCGGTGAGTTGGGGCATATGCACTTGAATTATCATGCATTGCAATTATTAGGTTGGGATAAAGCACCGATTTATGATTGTGGTTGTGGTAAGCGCGCCTGTTTGGATACCTATTTGTCCGGTCGTGGTTTTGAAATGCTGTATCGAGATTTACAGGGCGAGGCTTTAAGTGCCAAAGAGATCATTGAGCGTTTTTACGCTGGTGATGCAAAGGCCAAAGCATTCACCGATTTATTTGTGGAGTTATGGGCTATTTCCGTCGGTAATATTATTACTGCATTAGATCCACATATGATCGTGTTGGGTGGTGGTTTATCCAATTTTGATTATCTCTACCAAGCATTGCCACAGGCTCTTCCTGCGCACTTGATGCGTAGTGCCAAAGTTCCACCGATTAAAAAGGCCAAACATGGTGATTCCGGTGGCGTACGGGGAGCTGCAGCATTATTTTTAAGCCGTTAAACGATAGGAGTAAGTAATGTTTAGCGAACTTAGTCTACGCATTGAAGCCATTTTGCAATGGTTAATTACCACTTTTGATGAACCCTTGTGGAATTTGACCATTGTGATTTTATTGGGGGTCGGTTTATTTTTTACCGTGACTACCGGTTTCGTGCAATTACGCCTATTTCCACGTAGCTTGCGGGAAATGTGGTTTGGACGAGCTGCAGAAGGCAGCTCGTTAACGCCATTTCAGGCGTTTGCTACCGGTTTAGCCAGCCGGGTTGGGGTAGGTAATGTCAGTGGGGTTGCTACTGCGATCGCCTTAGGTGGGGAAGGTGCAGTATTTTGGATGTGGGTTACTGCCTTTGTCGGTATGGCCAGTGCCTTTGCCGAGTCAACCTTAGCACAAGTATTTAAAATTCAAGATAAGGATGGTTCTTTCCGTGGGGGGCCAGCCTATTATATTACCCAAGGGATCCGTTCAAAAAGTTTGGCGTGGTTATTTGCGGTAATTTTTATTTTTACCTATGGCTGTGCCTTTAATGCGGTACAGGCTAATTCCATTGTTGAAGCGACTAAAAATGCGTGGAGCTGGCAAAGCGAATATGTTGGTATTGGTTTAGTTGTGCTTTCCGCATTGATTATTTGGGGCGGCATTAAACGTATTGCTGTTTTTTCCAGTACTATTGTACCGGTGATGGCGCTGTTTTATTTGATTATGGCGGTAATTATTCTGGGGATGCATATTGATATGGTACCGCAGGTGATTGCCGGTATTTATCGCAGTGCTTTTAATTTTGATGCTGCAGCAGGCGGCTTTTTTGGCGCTTTAGTTTCTAAAGCGATGTTGATGGGGATTAAACGCGGATTGTATTCCAATGAAGCGGGGATGGGTTCTGCACCAAATGCGGCGGCGGCAGCTCATGTACGCCATCCGGCCAGCCAAGGCTTAGTCCAAATGTTGGGCGTATTTGTGGATACTATGGTGGTATGTTCCTGTACTGCGATCATTATTCTATTGTCCGATAACTATGGTGGTGAACATCTCAAAAGCATTTCCTTAACGCAAAATGCTCTGCGTTTCCATATCGGTGAATTTGGTGTGCATTTCTTGGCATTTATTTTGTTGTTATTCGCTTTTTCTTCCATTATCGGTAACTATGCCTATGCGGAAAGTAATGTCCGTTTCCTAAAAAATAAAACCTGGGTAGTGGTATTTTTCCGACTTTGCGTACTGTTCTTTATTTATTTTGGCTCAGTGCGTTCAGGTAATGTGGTGTGGAACTTTGCCGATACGGTGATGGCTGTGATGGCAATTATCAACCTGTTAGCGATTGTGTGGCTATCACCGATTGTGTGGACGTTGGTGAAGGACTATCAAGCCCAGTTAAAGGCAGGCAAGGAGCCGGAATTTAAATTGGATGCTTATCCGGAGATTCGTAAGAAAGTCTTTGATCCGCGGATTTGGAAATAATTCCTCCGATATTCGGATAATAAAAGCCCATCGAGTGTTCGATGGGCTTTTTGTTTGAAGAATGTGACATCTAAATGCCCCCTCGATTTTAAAAGTTTTGCCTAAAAATCATTGTAACTTATTGATTTTATTAGTGATGCTTTTAAAGTCTTTAGGAAATGTGACATTTTTTGAGTAATGCGTGTATTTAGGCCTTTACCCGATATTTATAATGCACAGCTAAGAACAGTAATAGCGCGAGTAGTGCAAAAATAGCACCACTAAAGCCAACATATTGCAATCCAATATGGTTCATAATTTGGTTGCCAAGTAGTGCGCCGGCACCGATGCCCGCATTATAAATCCCAGAAAAAATAGCCGTTGCTACATCGGTAGCATCAGGAGCCAATTGCAACACCCGCATTTGCATGGATAAACCGATGCAAGAAATGCCGATTCCCCATAGTAAGGCAATTGCCACCATGGAAATTTCGTTTTGCACAAAGAAATATAGCAAGGCGAGCGACAATCCCACCAATAATACGGCGCTTACGATAAATTTGGCCGGGCCAAGACGATATAAGCGATTAAATAGAAGGCTAGCTAGCAATCCTGACACACCAAAAATCAATAATACCGCGGTGGCAAAATTTGGATCCAACCCACCGATTTGTAACATAAAAGGTTCAATGTAGGTGTAGGCAGTAAAGTGTGCGGCAATCACAATCAAGACGGTACCATAGATGCCTAACAACAACGGACGTTTGGCCAGGACGGGAAGGCTGGCTAAGGAACCGGCATTTTTGCTTGGAATATTCGGCAGAATGCGCATCAACAACAGCATGATGACTAGCGCAAGCGCTCCAATAATGGCAAAGGTTACCCACCAACCTACGACTTGACCGATTAAGCGACCGAGCGGTAAGCCTAAAATAGTCGCAAGAGCCGTGCCCACCGCCAACATCCCCAAGGCTTGGGTTTTCTTAGTTTTCGGCGCGACCCGCATTACTAAGGACGCGGTGATTGACCAGAAAATGGAATGGGCGAGTGCTATGCCGATACGGGAAAGTAGCAAGATCCAGTAATTCCACGCAATCACCGACAAAATATGGCTGGCAATAAAGAGTAGAAAAAGTTTAATCAGAAGCCCACGACGCTCCATTTTTCCGGTCAATAGCATGCCGGGTAGAGACATAGTCAGTACTGTCCAAGCATAGACGGTGACCATCAGCCCGGTTTGGGCGGTGGTCATGGAAAAGCTTTCGGCAATATCCGATAAGAGGGCGATGGGAACGTATTCTGTGGTGTTGAATACAAAGGCTGCGCAAGCCATTAGAATGACCCGCCAGGACTGAATTTTTTCCACTTTGTGGTAAAACGACATTATTTTAACTTCTCTTTAAGCAATGCTTTGATTTGATCCCGTACATCCTTGTTGAATTGAATTTTGTATTGTGGTGAATAGCAGCTACCAAAAAAATGAATAGGTAGCGTTAATCGACGATATTTTTCGCTTGTCGGACTTAAGCCTATTTCGAAATCGCATGTCGCCTGAGTTAAATTCACTTCGCCTTGTCCTTTAGCTTCAAATAGTGGTGCCTGTAATTGTAGTTTTTGAATACGGAATTTATTTTCATCAATTGAGGCGCTTGAACTCAGGTGTTGGTAGGCCGTATTGAGTTCCTTACCATTAAGTAGTTGCTGATTATAATTAATTGGTAGATATTGCGCTGCCAAATCTAGTAGGTTAAAACCAAGAAGCTCGCCATTGTAAACATCGAAATCCATTTGTCCACGGCTTAGTAAGGACTGTTTAAATTGTAGTTGAATATCAAAATCTGCATTGCCAGTTAGAGTATTCGGCAGGCTAAGGATTTTACTTAAACGCTCAATCGGAAAATTATTCCCAAAGAAATTTAAACTGCTTTGTCCGTTCCTACTCTGTTTAGCGATTTTTAAGGTAGCTAAACAGCTAGTTTGACAATCAGGACGCATATAGGCGGTAAATGATTTATCTGGCTCGGAGAGATCCAGATAACTTTCAATATAGCCTATGGCTTGCCCATTTAAACGACTATCAACAAATTGCAATAAATAGTGGCCGTTTTGTTGGCTGGAAATATTGCCTTTATTGAAAGCAAACACAAATTTGCGATTGTTACCATAAACCGGCTTGGCCAGATTGATATGAATTTCTCCGTTGCTCTTAAAAGGTAAATTACGGGTCAATAAATTATTGAGATAAAGCCCGCTAAATTGCGCATCAACATCGATACTATTGATGGCATCATCGCTAAATTTGGCCTCGTGAATGGATAGTTCCCGCAAGATGGCATGACCTTGAATAAATTGGCCAAGATCTAAACGGGCATTTAGCGATGCCATTGAAAATTGTTGATATTTTACCTTGCTAAGGGTAATTGCCGGAGTTGGTATGAACGATAGCTCGATGGACTGTACGGCTATTTGACGACGACTTAGCTGTTCATTGATTTGATTAACGAAGCCGTTAAGACGCAGATAAAAAAAGGCAAAGACCGCAATTAGCACGATCAAAAGGCCGATTGCGATCTTTTTCATTTTTTACTCATCCTTATCGATACGACTAGCAACAGCGCTTTGTTGGTTACGGTATTTAGCATCTTGGCGACGATTATAAGGCCGTGCAGCATGTCCGCTAAGCACTTCAAAACTAAGTGCGCCAATTACCATGTTAGGGCGTAATGCTAATGGAAGCTTACCGGAGTTATAGAATTCCAGTACGATTTTGCCTTCCCAACCTGGGTCTATGCGATGGGCGGTGACATGCACCATTAAACCTAATCGGGCAAGCGAAGAACGACCATCAAGCCAACCAATAATATTGTCTGGTAGTTTGACAGATTCTAAGGTTGTTGCTAGCGCTAACACGCCAGGATGAAGAAAGAAGGCTTCGTTATCGGCAATGATAATCTCTTCGCTCATCACTGATTCTAATTGTGCGGAAACTTCTTCTTTTGGGCCACTTAAGTCAATATAAGGTGCAGAATAATCACGAAACACTCGAAAGGAATTACCTAAGCGAACATCGATGGTTGCTCCGTTAATTTTGTCATTGGCCGGGCGAGGGGTTAGTGAGATAGTTCCTTCGTCCAGATAGCGTTCAATATCAGTATCGCACAAGCGCATATGATGTCCTTATTTTTGGTTAAGTAAGTGAAGAATCTGAGCTTTCAGCATATTGATCGCAATCCGGTTTTTACCGCCTCGAGGAATCACAATATCGGCATATTGTTTGGATGGTTCAATAAATTGTAAAAACATCGGCCGCACGGTCGCGCGATATTGATCAATTACTGACTGTAATGAACGTCCACGTTCTTCCATATCTCGTTGCAAACGGCGGATAAAGCAAATATCTAACGGAGTATCAACGAATACAGAAATATCGGCCAATTGACGAACCCGTTCATCGGTCAATAACAATATGCCTTCCAGGATAACAATTCGTTTAGGTGTGAAGTGGTTGGTTTCATTGGTGCGGGTGTGTTCCACGTAACTATATACCGGGATATCTACGGCTTGTCCGTTTTTGAGGAATTTTAGATGCTGAATTAGTAAATCCCTGTCCATTGAATTTGGATGGTCGTAGTTGGTTTTTATCCGCTCGCTCATTTCCAAATGACTTTGATCTTTGTAGTAGCTGTCTTCGGCGATAATACCGATTTCTTGACAACCCAATTCGTGACAAAGTTCTTTGTGGACGGTGGAGGCAATGGAGCTTTTACCAGAGGCGGAAGCGCCGGTAATTGCAATGATAATGCAGGATTGATTGGACATAGAGCGACCTAATTTCAAGAAAAATTAGAAGTAATTATAAAGAAAAATTGCTAGGAATTCATTATTTGGAAAATTTTTATTTTGTGAACGAGCTCACGGTATTTTGGGCTTTTTTCTTTTAGGATCAGCACGTTTTTATTTATTAAATTAACACTGAGGTTATTGTTATGCGATTAGCTAGAGTTTCTTTTGCCGTATCTACCGCTTTATTGACAGCCGGATTAGCTTTTTCCGGTAATGCTGCCGCTAAAGGTCGTTTGGTTGTGTATTGTAGTGCAACCAACATCTTATGTGAGACAACCACAAAAGCGTTTGGTGAAAAATACGATGTAAAAACATCTTTTATTCGTAATGGTTCTGGCAGTACTTTTGCCAAAGTTGAAGCTGAAAAAAATAATCCGCAGGCAGATGTTTGGTTTGGCGGTACATTCGACCCGCAAGCTCAAGCTGCAGAATTAGGTTTAATAGAACCTTATAAATCAAAACATATTGATGAAATCATAGAGCGTTTCCGTGATCCAGCTAAGACCAAAGGGCATTATGTATCAGCTATTTATATGGGAATCTTAGGTTTCGGAGTGAATACCGAACGCTTAGAAAAATTAGGTATTAAAGAAGTACCAAAATGCTGGAAAGATTTAACAGATCCTCGCTTAAAAGGTGAAGTGCAAATTGCGGACCCACAAAGTGCAGGTACAGCGTACACGGCTCTTGCTACATTCGTCCAACTTTGGGGCGAAGAAAAAGCATTTGATTTCTTGAAAGCATTGCATCCAAATGTATCTCAATACACTAAATCAGGTGTAACTCCATCTCGCAATGCGGCACGTGGTGAAACCGCTGTAGGTATTGGTTTCTTACACGATTATGCGCTTGAAAAACGTCAAGGTGCGCCTTTGGAATTAGTTGTACCTTGTGAAGGTACCGGCTATGAATTAGGTGGCGTGAGTATCTTAAAAGGTGCGCGTAATATCGATAATGCAAAATTATTCGTGGATTGGGCATTATCTAAAGAAGGTCAAGAGTTAGCATGGAAACAAGGTGACTCCTTACAAATCTTAACTAATACCACAGCAGAGCAATCGCCAACCGCATTTGATCCAAATAAACTTAACCTGATCAATTACGACTTTGAAAAATATGGTGCGACCGAACAACGCAAAGCCTTAATTGAAAAATGGGTTCAAGATGTTAAGTTAGCGAAATAATTTACAGATGAATTAGGCGGGGTGATGCCCGCCTAATTTGTTTAGTTTGTAGCTAAAAATATAAAAGGGAGTGAATCGATGAAAAAATCAACTATATCTTTGAGTCTGTCAGCAGTTTTATTTAGTGGAATCTTTTTTAATAGCTCAGCAATTGCTGAAGGCCGTTTAGTGGTGTATTGCAGCGCCCAAAACTCAGTATGTGAAAAACAAGTGCAATCTTTTGCTCAAAAATACAATGTGGATGCTAGTTTTATTCGCAACAGTTCAGGGAGTACCTTAGCGAAAATAAAGGCTGAGACGAATAATCCTCAGGCTGATGTATGGTATGGCGGAACATTTGATACCCATTCTCAGGCAGCAGAGATGGATTTATTAACTGCATATCAATCACCAATGTTGGCAGAAGTTATGCCTCAATTTAAAGATCCTGGGCGCCGTAAGGGAAACTATAGCTCAGTAGTTTATATGGGGGTATTAGGTTTTGGAGTTAATACAGAAAAACTGAAAAAATTAGGAATTACTGAAATTCCAAAATGTTGGAAAGATTTACTTAATCCTAAATTTAAAAACGAAATTCAAATTTCAGATCCCCAAAGTGCTGGAACGGCGTATACCGCAATAGCAACATTTGTACAGCTTTGGGGAGAGGATGAGGCATTTAATTATTTAAAAGCACTAGATAAAAATATTTCACAGTATCCTAAAGCTGGAACAGCACCTGCTCATAACTTAGCTCGGGGTGAAACTACAATTGGTATTGGCTTTTTACAAAACTATTCTTTTGAGAAACAGAATGGCGCCCCAATTGAAGTTGTTGTTCCCTGCGAAGGTACCGGTTATGAATTGGGTGGGGTGAGTGTAATTAAGAATGCTAGAAATTTAAAAAATGCAGAATTGTTTGTTGACTGGGTTATGTCTAAAGAAGCACAAGAAATTTCCTGGAAAGAAGCACAATCTCACCACATTCTTACAAATGTAAATGCTACATCTTCTCCCTATGCATTGAAATCTAATGAGTTAAATTTAATTAATTATGATTTTAATAAATTTGGTGCATCAGATGTTCGTAGTGGCTTAATTGATCGCTGGGTTAGAGAAGTTAAATTAAATAAATAAATGGAGGCTTTATGAGAAAGCAGTATTATTTTCTCAATTCCAATCTATTTTGGGTAATGCTTGCTATGGCAGGCTTTGCCCTTTTACCTTCTATGGCATTATATTATGGTATTTTTGATTCAACAGAAGATGAAATCCTTGCGGCCATGGGATGGAGTTCAATAAATTTGAGTTGGTTTTGGTTTGGTTCTTTGTTTCTTATTCCAATATTTTCTTTTTTATATAGAGGAAGAGGAACCGTACTACAAGGTAAAGTAGAGTTTTTCTTAGCTTGCTTAATTTTTTCTTTTGTAATGATTTCTGCAAGTGTTGAAAAATTCAGTCTAGGTTATTCTGAATTTATTCTTACAATTGCCTTAATAGGTATTTCAACGAACGCTCTTGCAAAAATGAAAGTAATGCAAAGTGATAAATTTGTTATCGCATCATTACTGAGTATTGTTTTACTTATATTTTTCTTTATTGTTTATCCTACTTTAGCCATTTTTATCTCTATGTTTTATAAAGGAGATGAATTTGTTCCTGGGCAGGTACTCGATATTGTTAAACAGCCTTATGTTGTACGTATCATTTTAAACTCACTTGCTGTAGCAGGGACAATAGGTATTCTGGCAACAGCGTTTGGTTTAGTATTTGCTCTTTATACCACTAGAATTGCAAAGCGTAGTGCAGTTATTGGTAAAATATTTTCTATTCTTCCAATTGTGACCCCTCCATTTGTTGTTGGCTTGGGGGTGACATTAATGCTTGGTCGTTCAGGATATATTACCCATTATTTAGTTGAGTATTTGGGATTTGAAAGTAACTGGTTATATGGTTTTACAGGGATTGTAATTGCACATACACTTGCTCTGACGCCAATGTCTTTCATGATATTGGAAGGCGCTTTAAAGTCTATCCATCCATCAATTGAAGAAGCTTCTTACACCTTGCGTGCAAATCGTTACCAAACTTTCTTCAATATCATTTTTCCATTACTTAAACCTGCATTAGCAAATTCTTTTTTAGTTGTTGCAATTCAGTCTATAGCAGATTTCAGTACGCCATTAGTTTTGGGCGGAAGCTTTGATGTTATTTCTTCTCAAATTTACTTTTATATAGCGGGGTCTCAGCTAGATTATGCATCTGCAAGTACATTGGGAACAATCCTTCTTATTTTCTCATTGGGTATTTTTATTATTCAATATTGGTGGATTGGTAATCGCTCATACACTACTGTGTCGGGTAAGTCTTATCGTGGTGATGTGCAAGATCTTCCTGTAACCATGAAGTACGCTATTACTTTTGTGTTAGCATTTTGGATAGTATTTAATGTACTGTTATATGGTAGTATTTTTTACGGTAGTTTTACGGTGAATTGGGGTGTTGATTATACTTTAACACTTAAAAATTATATTACGTTATTTGGTCAAGGCTTTAGTGATGGTGCATGGCCATCTCTAATTCAAACAGTTATTTTTGCTGCAACAGCAGCACCAATAACAGCATTATTTGGCTTGCTTATTGCTTATATTACAGTGAGACGGGAGTTTAAAGGCAAAAAAACTTTAGAGTTTCTCACTTTGTTATGTTTTGCCGTACCAGGTACAGTTGCTGGGGTATCTTATATATTGGCCTTTAATGATGCCCCAATTTATATAACAGGAACAGCATTAATTGTAGTTTTATCAATGGTTATGCGTAATATGCCTGTAGGTATGCGGGCGGCTATTGCAGGATTGGGGCAATTAGACAAATCTTTAGATGAGGCGTCCTTATCGTTAAAAGGTAGTTCCTTTAAAACGATTTGTTTTATTGTTTTCCCTTTATTGAAGCCGGCTTTACTTTCAGCCCTTGTCACAAGTTTTGTTCGAGCAATGACTACAGTAAGTGCAATTGTATTTTTAGTTACAGCAGATACTCGTGTTGCCACATCTTATATTCTAAATCGTGTAGAAGATGGTGAATATGGCATAGCAATTGCGTATGGTTCAATTCTGATAGTAGTTATGATGGCCATTATTTTATTCTTTGACTGGATTGTGGGTGATACCCGAATTTCCCGTTCTAAAGCGAAAAAAATGAATTAACTCGTTAAGTTGTAGGTAAATATTATGAGTAATAATGATTTCTTAGTATTAAAAAATATCACTAAATCTTTTGGTAAATCCACAGTCATTGATAATTTAGATTTAACTATTAAACGTGGCACCATGGTGACCTTATTAGGGCCATCTGGTTGTGGTAAAACTACTGTGTTACGTTTAGTGGCTGGCTTAGAAAACCCAACTTCAGGTCAGATTTTTATTGATGGTGAAGACGTAACCAAATCATCTATTCAAAATCGTGATATTTGTATCGTATTCCAATCTTATGCGTTGTTCCCACATATGAGTATCGGTGATAACGTAGGCTATGGTTTACGTATGCAAGGCGTGAGCAAAGAAGAACGCGCTAAACGTGTAAAAGAAGCATTAGAGTTGGTTGACTTAGCAGGTTTTGAAGATCGTTTCGTGGATCAAATTTCAGGTGGTCAACAACAACGTGTGGCATTAGCGCGTGCATTAGTGTTAAAACCCAAAGTATTACTTTTTGATGAACCATTAAGTAACTTAGATGCCAACTTACGTCGTTCTATGCGTGAAAAAATTCGTGAACTGCAACAAAGTTTAGGCATTACCTCACTTTATGTGACTCATGACCAAACTGAAGCATTTGCGGTATCCGATGAAGTTATCGTCATGAATAAAGGTAAAATCATGCAAAAGGCACCTGCAAAAGAGCTTTATTTGCGTCCAAACTCTTTATTCCTAGCAAACTTCATGGGCGAATCGAGTATCTTTGAAGCTAAATTGGAAAATAACACTATTGATGTTAATGGTTACAAATTGCCATTAAGTAATGCCGCGCAATTTAATTTACCCGATGGCGAATGCTTAGTGGGCGTACGTCCTGAAGCGATTTACTTAAAAGCAGAAGGCGAGGCAGCACAACAATGTGAAATTAAGAGTGCAGTCTATATGGGTAACCATTGGGAAGTGGTGGCAATTTGGGCTGGCAAAGAATTGCTCATTAACACCAAACCAGAAGACTTCAATGCTAATCTCAAACACGCTTATGTGAACTTCTCTGAACAAGGTATTTTCTTGTTGAAAAAAGAGAAATAATGTCAATCTAAGGGCGTATGGAAACATACGCCTTTTCTTTTAAAATCCTTTCAAAATTGACCGCACTTTTCCTCTCATTTTTATTTTCCTCAACAGAACTGTATAATATTTGCCCTTTGAATATAAACGATTGAAGGAGGAAAGCATGATAAAACCTGATACTTTACCGCAATTTTTGCGTAATAAAGTCGAGGAAAACGATGCCTTTGGTCTTGTGGAAGGGCTATGCCAATTATTACGTAATAGCCCCACAGAAAAAATTTCTCCAACCTTGCATTTGTTTAAGTTTATCTTAAAGAACGATAAAGAATTAGGCTGTTCTGTTTCGAAATTATTATGTGGTTGGTTATGTGACTTACGCCTTTACCCGTTGTTTATTAGTAGCGGCATTCTTACACGTGGCGGTTTTGGACAAGAAATGAAAACGCGTATTTATGAGCGTTTCAATCCGTCTTTTAAAGATATTAATGATTTACGTGATATTTTCTATTTATTGTTTAGCGATAAAAATGATGCTCGTTGGATTGATGCCGTTCCCTTAAAAACGTGGCGAGGCGTATTTGGTATTTTAACCCGTTATACAGAACAAAAAGATCGTGAACGTTTAAGAAACCATATTGAAAGTGAAGGATTATTTGCCATTGAAATGCTTTCAATTTGGATTGCTGCTGAAGATATGGATCCTGAACTGATGCGAATGGAACCATCTCTGTTGAATGCCGATTCTCCTTTTGTGGCATTACACCGTGAAGTGGTGGATTGGCTGCAGGCGCGTCGCCAATCAACGATTTTTGATGATGGCCATTTACAGGTAATGTTTAGCCAATGTAAAAAATTAGTTGAGCGTTTGCAAAAACGAGGAGCGGTAGTGGGATCGTCCTTAAATACGGCGTATTTATTGGAACGTCTTTCCCAGACTTTAGAACGATTAGAAACGTTGATGGCGATTTTTGTTTCAAATCGCTATTTGCCGCGTCGAATCTTATTATTAACCGGTTGTTTTGCCCGTGCGGCAGCAGAACGTCATAGTATTTCGCGACTATGGAAACAAAGCTCAGGATTAATGGCTCGTAGTGTTACGCAGAATGCAGGCGATCATGGTGAGCATTACATTACTCGAGATAAAAAAGAGTATTGGGCAATGTTTTATTCTGCCGCAGGTGGTGGAGTATTAATTGCATTGATGGCGCTATTTAAAACCTATCTAGGCAGTATCATTGATGACAAAGTCTGGAAAGGCATTGCAGAAGGCTTGAATTACGGCTTAGGTTTTATGGTGATCTTTATGTTGCATTTTACTGTTGCAACGAAACAGCCTGCCATGACAGCCGCTCGTTTTGCTGAGGCCGTCGAGAAAACGCCTCAAGGTAAAACCGTCAATATGAAATTAGCCCAATTATTAGTGGATGTATTTCGCTCTCAAAGTATTGCAGTGCTAGGCAATGTGCTCATAGCGATGGGATTGGCCGCATTGATTGCTTTTGGTTACCAATATAAAACAGGTGAGCCGTTGATGAATGCTGATCAAATCGCTTATCAGTTGCATAGTATTGATCCTTTTGCGGGAACCTTATGGTTTGCAGCCATTGCGGGTGTATGGTTATTCTGCTCGGGGATTATTTCGGGGTATTTTGATAACCGTAGCAATTATTTGAATATGCGTATGCGTTTAACGCAACATCCGTTATTGAAAAAATTGATGTCGGAGAAGTCTCGCGTTAAATTTGCTAATTATATGCATGAGAATTATGGCTCGCTTATCGGTAACCTTTGTTTTGGTATGTTGCTTGGGATTACCGGTGTGGTAGGTTACTTAACGCATCTTCCGTTAGATATTCGTCATGTGGCATTTTCATCTGCGAATGTAGGCTATATTGCAGTGAGCGGACAATTCGCCTATTCATTGCTTTTACAATGCATTGGTTTTGTATTGTTGATTGGTTTAGTGAATTTAATTGTCAGTTTTTCATTAACGCTTTGGGTGGCATTGCGTTCTTTGAATGCGGAAATTGATAGCTGGTGGCCAATTTGGCATGAAGTTTGTCAAATTGTGAAAAAGCGCCCATTGAGCTTATTTTTTCCAATTCAATTGAATAAATGATACTGAGCTTAATAGGATATGATGCGAGACTTTATAACTAGGCGTTTAAAAAATGATTAAATATTTGTTTTTAGATGAACGGATAAACTGATGAAACATATTGAATTATAAAATAAAAACGTGATTTTTTAGGGCGTAGGTATTATTATTGGCGAAATTTTTTGTATTACGTAGTAAGAATCTAGAGGAAATTATGCAACATCTACAAGAGCTTGTCGAAAAGGCAAAATCGGCAATCGAGTCAATTCAAGATAAAAGCTTATCCGCATTGGATGAAATTAGAGTGGAATATTTTGGTAAAAAAGGACATTTTACCCAACTGATGCAAGAACTACGCAATGTCGCCGCGGAAGAGCGGCCGGCTATAGGAGCAAAAATTAATGAGGCTAAACAGGCTGCATTAGATTTTTTAAATGAAACCAAGTCGGCTTGGGAGCTTGCAGAGCTTAATGCTAAATTAGAGATGGAAAGGGTTGATGTTAGTTTACCTGGTCGTAAGGTCGATATGGGGGCTTTGCATCCTGTGACATTAACTATTCATCGTGTGACAAAATTCTTTTCTGAATTAGGTTTCAGTGTAGAGAGTGGTCCTGAAATTGAAAGTGACTACTATAACTTTGACGCATTGAATATTCCGAAGCATCATCCGGCTCGTGCGGATCATGATACATTTTGGTTTAATCCAGAATTACTATTGCGAACCCAAACCTCAGGTGTGCAAATCCGTACAATGGAAAAAATGCAGCCACCAATTCGAATTATGGCGCCAGGTCGAGTGTATCGAAATGACTACGATCAAACCCATACCCCAATGTTCCATCAAATTGAATTGCTTTATGTAGATAAAAAAGCAAACTTTACTGAACTTAAAGGTCTATTGCATGATTTCTTACGTGCATTTTTTGAAGAGGATTTACAAGTTCGTTTCCGCCCATCTTATTTCCCGTTTACTGAACCTTCTGCCGAAGTGGATGTTATGGGGAAAAATGGTAAATGGCTTGAGGTTTTAGGTTGTGGAATGGTGCATCCGAATGTATTACGCAATGTTGGTATTGATCCGAATGAATATTCGGGCTTTGCTGTGGGAATGGGGGTGGAACGCTTAACAATGTTGCGTTATAACGTGACTGATCTACGTTCATTCTTTGAAAATGATCTTCGTTTCTTAAAACAATTTAAATAATCGACAGTGAATAAGAAAGCACATTGCGTTAATGAGTAAAGGATAAAATATGAAATTTAGTGAAAATTGGTTAAGAGAATGGGTAAATCCGGCGGTAACAACTGAGCAATTATGTGAACAAATTACCATGCTTGGCCTAGAGGTCGATGGTGTTGATGTAATTGCTGGTGAGTTTAATGGCGTGGTTGTAGGTGAAGTTGTTGAGTGTGCACAACATCCGGATGCCGATAAATTAAGAGTGACAAAAGTTAATGTCGGTGGCGAACGTTTATTAGATATTGTTTGTGGTGCACCTAATTGTCGTCAGGGACTAAAAGTAGCTTGTGCAACCGAAGGTGCCTTATTACCAGGTGACTTCAAAATTAAGAAAACTAAACTGCGTGGCCAACCGTCCGAAGGTATGCTTTGTTCTTTCAGTGAATTAGGTATCGATGTTGATGCAGATGGCATTATCGAATTACCACAGGATGCGCCGATTGGCATGAATTTACGTCAATACTTAGATTTGGATGATAAAGCCATTGAAATCAGTTTGACGCCAAACCGGGCTGATTGCTTAAGTATTGCGGGTATTGCTCGTGAGGTTGCAGTAATCAATCAACAAGCAATGAAAGAACCTTCAATTACACCGGTTGCTGCTACGATTAGCGATAAAGTTTCTATTGAGTTAAAAGCCCCAGAAGCCTGTCCGCGCTATTTGTTGCGTATGGTGAAAAATGTCAATGTAAAAGCGCCAACACCAATCTGGATGCAGGAAAAATTACGCCGTTGCGATATTCGCTCAATAGATCCGATTGTGGATATTACCAACTATGTATTGCTTGAATTAGGTCAACCGATGCATGCATTTGATGCAGCAAAAGTTGCTCAGCCGGTACAGGTGCGTTTAGCCAAAGAAGGTGAAAGTTTGGTTTTACTCGATGGCTCTACGGCAAAATTACAAGCCAATACGTTGGTCATTGCTGATTGCAACGGTCCATTGGCTATGGCGGGTATTTTTGGTGGACAAGCCAGTGGCGTGAATGCTGAAACAACTAAAGATGTTATCCTTGAAGCCGCCTTTTTTGCTCCGTTGGCTATTGCCGGCCGTGCTAGACAATATGGTTTACATACGGATTCATCCCATCGTTTTGAACGTGGTGTGGATTTCAATTTACAGCGTCAGGCAATGGAACGGGCTACGGCATTATTATTGGAAATTTGTGGTGGGGAAGCCGGTGAGATTTGTGAGGTTGTGGATGAAACCTATCTACCGAAAGTCAATACCGTTAGCTTACGTCGCGAAAAATTAGATGCATTATTAGGTCACCACATTCCGACTGAAACCGTCACCGATATTTTCAATCGATTAGGTTTTGCCGTAGATTACGCGGATAATGTATGGACGGTAACATCGACTAGCTGGCGTTTTGACATTGAAATTGAAGAAGATTTGATTGAAGAAGTTGCACGAATTTATGGTTACAACAGCATTCCAAACAATGCGCCATTAGCACATTTAAGAATGCGTGAGCATCGGGAGTCCGATGTTGAAATTTCAACCTTCAAAACCGCATTAGTTAGTTGCGATTTCTATGAGGCGATTACCTATAGTTTTGTTGATCCGAAAATCCAGAGCTTGTTACATCCGGAAATTAAGCCGATTGTGTTGCCAAATCCGATTTCCTCAGAAATGTCTGCAATGCGAGTGTCACTTTTGACAGGCTTATTAGGGGCGGTGTTATACAACCAAAATCGTCAACAAAGCCGTATCCGTTTATTTGAACACGGACTTCGTTTTATTCCGGATAGTCAAGCTGAGTTCGGAGTGCGTCAAGAAGCGGTGTTCGCTGCGGTAATGACTGGTGCGAAAAACAACGAATCTTGGGGAGAAAAATCCCAACCTGCAGATTTCTTCGATCTGAAAGGCTATGTGGAAAATCTCTTTGCGTTGAGTGCTGCGGGCAAACGGGTAAAATTTGTTGCGAAAAGCTTTGCCGCACTCCATCCAGGACAATCAGCCTCAATTGAATTGGATGGGCAAGAAATTGGTTTTATTGGTCAATTACATCCGACTATCGCACAAAAAATCGGTATTAATGGTAAAGCATTCGTTTGTGAAGTGTTAGTGGAACCTCTAGCTGTGCGTGAAGTCATAACTGCGAAAGAAATTTCCCGCTTCCCTGCGAACCGTCGTGACCTGGCATTAGTGGTTGCTGAAGATGTGCCGGCAGGTGATTTACTATCAGCATGCCAAGCTGCAGGTGGCGAGAAACTTGTCCAAGTTAATTTATTTGATGTTTATCAAGGTATTGGTGTGCCAAGTGGTTATAAGAGCCTAGCAATCGGCCTAACAATCCAGGATAATGAAAAAACCTTATCTGACGAAGAAATCAATACTGTGATTTCAGCAGTTTTAAAAGAAGTGAAACAACGTTTTAATGCGGAGTTAAGAGAGTAAATTATGACAGTGACCAAAATCGACATCATTGAGTTTTTAAGTAAAAAACACAATTTGAATAAAGCCGATGCAAAAATGCTGGTTGAGGGCTTTTTTGAAGAAATCCGTATTGCGTTGGCTTCTGGTGAAGAAGTTAAGTTATCAGGCTTTGGCAATTTTGAATTGCGCAATAAGGCTTCGCGCCCAGGACGCAATCCAAAAACCGGGGAAAGCGTACCGGTTTCAGCACGTCGTGTTGTTTCCTTTAAACCAGGACAAAAATTACGCGGCCGCCTTGAACATGTAAAGGTTAAACCTTAGCAATAAAGATGCGGGACGGTTTTATCGAACCGCATTTTTTAGGCATGCAATGAAATCATTAAAGCATTTTCTATTAGTCGGTGGCTTCTTATGTCTAACGGCCTGTTCTGGGCTTGGTGGCAATCAATATGCAATGAACTATAAAGGACGAATTGATGATCCTATTATGGCGATCGCGATGTTGAGTGAGCAGCAATACGAGTGGGCTGGAACGCCATATGTGCTGGGGGGGCAATCGCGTAATGGTATTGATTGTTCCGGATTCGTACAAAAAACCTTTATGGATCGTTTTAATATCAGTTTACCGCGAACAACCAGTGATCAGGCCGGATACGGTAAATTGGTGCGTAAACAGGACATTCAAACTGGCGATTTGGTATTCTTTAAAACCGGCCGAGGGCCAAATGGATACCATGTAGGAATTTATGTTAAAGAAGATAAATTCTTGCACGCATCAACTAAAGGTGGAGTGATTTATTCTTCAATGAATAGTCCTTATTGGACGAAAACTTTTTGGCAAGTACGTCGTATTTAAATTGTTTATATAAAAAAACCGCAATCTGTTTATTAGTTTGCGGTTTTTTTATGTCTTGGATTTAAATACTGCCATTATTTTTTTGTATAAAGGATATTTTTAGACAACCATAATAAAATCAATGACTTATATTGTATTTTTAGAAAAATTCTGGAAAATAGTGGGGCGTATTATTTAGAAAAAATATTGTCGATAATAAAAAGAGCGACCAATTGGTCGCTCTTTTAAGCTTTAGTTTTTAGCCATTGATGCCTTTAAATAAAGCTTTTGTTTTGACATGTTTGCCTTCAGCTTCGTTTTGGAGATCTTTTTCCAATTCAGGAAGGACTTCATCACGATACCATTTAGGGTGGTGTTTTTTCGCCCAGCGAACGGTTACCCAACCTTCCACGATACCACGAATGGAGCCTTTCACCCAGAATGCCATGTACATGTGTACCAAGATACCGGTAAACAACATGAATGCACTTAAAGAGTGAAGTAAAATCGCAAAACGTAATACTGGAATAGAGAAGTAGTGCGAGAAATATTGACGCCACATAATGATGCCAGTTACAAGCAAGGTAACCATCGCCAAGTTCAATGTCCAGAATAACATTTTTTGACCAAGGTTATACTTACCGTTATAAGCAACAGCGTGTTCATTTCCTTTTAATACTTCAAGCATGCCTTTTAACCAACGGATATCGTTTTTCTCTGGAATGTTGTGATCCCAGTAAAGATAGCCAAGGAAAATAAAGGCAGCGAACATAATAATACCGGTGAATGGGTGAATTGCTCGAGCCAGTTGCGGAGTACCTAAAATTTCAGTTAACCACGCAAAATCTGGGAAGAAGAATGCCACACCAGTGAACATCGTCATAAAAAAGCAGATTACGAGTAACCAGTGGCTGAAACGAGCAGGCGTTCTATGACGAATGATTCGAGTATCATTGCTAATCTCAATCTTACTCATCTTTGCCCCCTTTTTTATCTTCTTCTTCAAATTTATGGTGATGATCTTCTACGTCTTCTTCAACGTTTGGACCTACAGCTAAGTAGTGGCCGATTTCAGCAAGTGCTAAACCACCCATTGCTACCGCAGCTACCGGTTTCAAGATATCTTTCCACAAGGTTACTGTGAGGTCGATTTGTGGATCTTTCGGTAGACCGCTATAAAGTTCTGGTTTATCGGCATGATGTAATACATACATAACATGTGTACCGCCAACACCTTCCGGATCATAAAGTCCTGCGTTTTCGTAACCGCGGGATTTTAATTCGGCGATGCGTTGTTCTGCATAAACCTTCATTTCCTCTTTAGAACCAAAACGAATTGCACCGGTTGGACAGGTTTTCACGCAGGCCGGTTCTTGGCCTACAGAAACACGATCCACACAAAGAGTGCATTTGTACACACGGTTATCGTCTGGATTCATACGTGGAATGTTGAACGGACAGCCAGCAATACAGTAGCCACAGCCGATACATTTATCCGATTGGAAATCTACGATACCATTTTTGTATTGGATAATCGCACCCGGTGAAGGGCAGGCCTTCAAACAGCCTGGTTCGGAACAGTGCATACAGCCATCTTTACGGATTAGCCATTCTAAACGATCGTTTTCTTCCACTTCGTTAAAGCGCATCACAGTCCATGCTTTTGCATTGAGATCTACTGGGTTATCGTAGATCCCCACACATTGAGCATTAACATCAGAACGAATGTCATTCCACTCTGAACAGCCCACCTGACAGGCTTTACAACCGATACAGGTGGATACGTCGATTAATTTTGCTACTTCAACTTTATGATCTCGCGCTTGAGGTGCCGGCGTTAAGCCTGACGTAGCGGAGACCTTAATAATGTCTTGCGTTTGAACGCCTTGACCATTTCCTGCCATGTTATGCCTCCGCTTTCTCAATGTTTACCAAGAATGTTTTATATTCCGGTGTTTGAGTGACCGCTTCACCCCAAGAAGGCGTTAAGGTATTAGTCGCAAAACCACGATTACCTTTACCATTTAAGGCTTTCATGTTCCAGTGAATTGGAATACCCACGTGATGTACGGTGCGTCCGTCGACTTCTAAATCTTTCAAACGTTTCGTTACCACTGCAACGGCTTTGATGTAGCCACGGCGAGAAGTAATTTTCACCATATCACCTTTTTGGATACCTTTTTCTGCAGCTAATTTTTCACCGATTTCCACGAATTGTTGTGGTTGCGCGATGATATTTAATGCAGATTGAGCTGTCCAACTGTGGAAGTGCTCGGTCAAACGATAAGTCGTTGCCACATAAGGGAAGTCTTTGTTTGAGCCGATAAATTCACGGTCTTCTTTATAAATACGAACAGTCGGATCGGAGACTACATTTGGATGTAGTGGGTTTGTGTCAATCGGACTTTCAATTGGTTCATAGTGTTCCGGTAATGGACCTGATGTAATTTTATCTACAGCGAATAAACGGCCTACACCTTCTGCAGACATAATGAACGGCCCCGTATCGCTACCCGGTGGTTGTGTACCATAGTCAGCTACATCATGCCAGTTCCAGTTTTTACCATTCCATTTGATTAATTGACGGTTTTTATCCCAAGGATTACCGTTAATATCAAGTGATGCGCGACTATAAAGAATACGGCGGTTTGCCGGCCAGGCGAAGCCCCAACCTAATGTACAACCTAAACCCGATGGGTCAGAGTTATCACGGTTTGCGGTTTGGTTACCTTTTTCGGTCCATTGACCAACGTAGATCCAGTTACCCGATGAGGTGGTACCGTCATCACGTAAATGGGCAAAACCACTGAGTAATTGGCCTTTTTTATACATTAAGTTGCCATTAGAATCGTAAAGGTCATCAAGTGCATAACCATTTAACTCTTTCGCTAATTCTACAGCGCTTGGCGAATGCGGTTGAGCATAGTTCCAAGTCATAGCTTCAAATGATTCGATACCGCGACCACCTTCTTTTTGATAAAGATGATGCATTTCTTCACGAATCATAGAAAGAATTTCAGCATCTGGTAAGGCTTCACCCGGTTGGTCACAGCCTTTCCAGTGCCATTGTGCCCAACGGCCTGAGTTAGCAATAGAACCATCTTCTTCTGCGAAACAGGTGGTTGGTAAACGGAATACTTCAGTTTGAATATCTGCTGGGTTTACATTGTTTGATTCACCAAAGTTTTTCCAGAATTCAGAGGATTCAGTTTGAAGCGGATCCATTACGATTAAGAATTTCAATTTGCTCATACCTGCAACAGTTTTGTTTTTGTTTGGTAATGAGTTCAATACGTTGAAACCTTGTAAGATCCAACCGTTTAATTTGCCATCATTCATTAACTTAACATGAGTGATAGGATCGTATAAGCGGTCTGCTTTTGGTAAGAAATCGAAGCCCCAACCATTTTCTTTGGTGGCTTTATCACCGTAGAACGTTTTCATCATACTGACGAAGAATTTCGAAGTATTACGATAGTAGTTTACTTGGTTTGGTACGATATCCTTTGGCGTAATCGCATTGATATACTGCTCATAAGAGGTATCTTTGTCATTTGGTAGACGCATATAACCCGGTAAAGACATCGGCAATAAGCCCATATCTGTAGTACCTTGAACATTTGAGTGTCCACGTAATGCATTAATACCGCCCCCCGGCATACCCATATTACCTAAGAGTAATTGGATCATCGCCATTGAACGAATGTTTTGTGAACCGATTGTGTGTTCCGTAAAACCTAACGCGTATAAGTGCGTCATGGTTTTATTTGGCGCAGAGGTTTTACCAATTTCTTCACAGATTTGTAAGAAGGTTTTTTGTTTTACACCAGTGATACGTTCAACCATTTCTGGCGTATAGCGAGAAACGTGGTCTTTCAAGATGTTAATTACACAACGTGGATCTTGTAAGGTCATATCACGTTTAGCGAAACCATTCTCATCGAATTGGTAATTCCATTTAGATTTATCGTAAGCACGTTTTTCTTCATCAAAGCCAACGAATAAACCATCTTCAAATTTGAAGCCTTCATCAACTAAGAATGAAGCATTGGTATAGTGTTTTACGTATTCGTGTTGAATTTGATTGGTTTCCAATAGGTAACGGATCACACCCATTAAGAATGCAATATCAGAACCGGAACGAATTGGTGCATGAAGGTCAGCAACAGAAGCTGTACGGTTAAAGCGAGGATCAACCACGATGATTTTTGCACCGTTTTTCTTCGCTTCGATCGCCCAACGGAAGCCAACAGGGTGAGCTTCAGCAGGGTTACCACCTTGCACAAGAATAAGATTGGCGTTTTTGATATCAACCCAGTTATTTGTCATCGCACCGCGACCAAATGATGGAGCAAGACTTGCTACCGTTGGTCCGTGTCAAGTATTCGCTTGGTTACACATCGGCACCATGCCTAACATTCGCACCCATTTATGGGTAAGAAGTGCAGCCTCATTGCTCATGGCGGAGGCGGTCATAATACCTGTAGTTGTCCAACGGTTAACGGTTTTGCCACTTGCGTCTTTTTCAACAAAGTTAGCATCACGGTCATCTTTGAGTAAACGAGCAACGCGTTTAATTGCATCTTCCCAAGAAATACGTTGCCATTTATCGGAACCCGGCGCGCGGTATTCTGGATATAGATTACGGCTTTCACTGTTGATGTAATCCAATGCGCCCGCACCTTTAGGACAGAGTGCACCACGGCTTACTGGATGGTCTGGGTCACCTTCGAGGTGGAATAATTTTGAACGGACATTGGTGCCTGTATGGCTGCTTAAGGTATCGTAAGGTTTGCCGGTACTATATAGCAACATACCACAGCTTACCGCACAATAAGTACAAGTGTTACGGGATTCAAAAGCACGCAAAAGTTTATATTCGCGTGGTGCTGCCAATGCCGTAGCCGGGGCAAAACCCAGCATCGCGGCAGAAGTTCCCGCCATACCACCTGCACAGATCTTAAAGAATTTTCTTCTGGAGACCTGCATAATCACTCCTTTTCCAACGACTATTGACGTTAGAGTATTAGATAGTAAAAATTCGTCTGACTAAATGATTGAATTTCGTTACAATATTGTAACGCCCAATTGGTCGATATAAACCAATTAAAGGTGGCTCAGAATACTTATTTTTTAACCAAAAATCTACAATCATTACGGGGTAGTTCGGGGGAAAAGTTTGCGTTAGATCACAAATTTACCTATTTTTGTTAAAAAAAAGTAAATACCTCGTTAAATGAAAATAGCTCTCAATATTAACCATTGTTATGAATCGATTTCTCGAAAAAAATATCCAATTTTTTCGTCGTTCTGACGAAGAATTTTCCTTAACCGACAAAACCGATAACCTCGCCTGTGAAGTGCCAATTTCTTTGGTATATAACGGCATTGCCCATACCGTGATGATGGCCACACCTCAGGATTTGGCGGATTTTGCCCTCGGTTTTTCCCTTACCGAAGGTATTATTGAGCAACCACAGGAGATTTATGGTATTGATGTGGTGGAAGTATGTAATGGTATTGAAGTGCAAATTGAGCTTTCCTCGCGTCGTTTTATGGCGCTCAAGGAGCATCGGCGCACCTTAACCGGACGCACCGGTTGTGGTATTTGCGGCACCGAGCAAATCGATCAGGTATATAAAAAATTAACTCCGCTCGAGCAGCATTTAAAAGTCAATCCACAGCAGTTAGATCAATGCTTAGAAACATTACAAGCGCATCAGGAATTGGCGCAGATTACCGGCGCTACTCATGCTGCAGCGTTTTTTACGGCTGAAGGTGAAATGTTGGCGATTCGCGAAGATGTGGGGCGGCATGTCGCGTTGGATAAATTACTTGGTTGGCATGCTAAAGCAGGCAAGCCGCAAGGCTTTGTATTGGTGTCCAGTCGAGCCAGTTATGAAATGGTACAGAAAAGCATTAGTTGCGGGATTGAAATGTTAGCAGCAATTTCTGCCGCCACTGATTTAGCAGTCGCTATGGCTGAGCGCTATCATTTGACCCTGCTTGGTTTTGTTCGTCCGGGTCGAGCCAATGTTTATTGCGGTAGTGAGCGTTTAACCAAGGACTAAGTCCGCCGGCCAAACGCCCCCTTAATTATTAGAGTTTTCTCAAAAATCAATTCTAAGTCATTGATTTTATTAGAGTTGATTTTAAAATGAAATTATTCCCAGTAGTCGACCAGTTCTTCTAGATTAGTAGTTCGTAATGGCTTATCGGAAGGCTCGATTGCCGTACCAAGCTGTAATAGGGCGACAATTTTATCCTGCTCCCGACAGCCCAAGGATTGACGTAAAGCACTACCATTGACAAAGGGACCGCTCGCCCAAAAGCTGCTGAAGCCTTGCGCCGCAGCAGCCAATTGCAAGGCATAGGTGGCGCAGCCGGCGGTTAGCATCTGTTCCCAACCCGGCACTTTTTCCGCTTCTTGGTTAATTTTCGCAATTACCGCAATGACCATAGGTGCACGAGCAGCGAAATTTTCTGCTTTCTTTAAGCGCTCCTCACCCAGTTCGAATTCTTCTACTGCGGCTTTCAATAATTCGCCCAAACGTTGCAGGCCGGCGCCTTGCATAACGACAAAGTGATAAGGCTGTAATTTACCGTGATCGGGCGCGCGTTGTGCGGCAGCAAATAATGCATTGAGTTGCTCGGTATTCGGTACCGGTGCGCTCAGTTTTTTAGTCGAGCGACGGCTCGTTAAAAGGCTTAAAGCATCCATAATAAATCCTTAATTAAGCAAATAGACGGTGGATTATAGCATAGTTTTTAACGCCTGCTTGTGATACGCTACGCGCACTTTTTTGCTAACCAAATCAAGTTTATGAATCCTTTTTTTAAACTCCTTAAGGGCTGCTGGATGGTGCTTAATTTTGTGCGCAATCTGGTGATGAATGCCGTTTTTATTCTTTTCACTCTATGCTTACTCACATTTATCGGGCTGTTTGCTGCCTCGAAAAGCCATACATTGTTATCCGGCGATCAAGGTGCCTTGCTATTAAACCTTGATGGTTATCTAGCGGATAATCGGGAAATGATGCCGCGCTGGCAGGATGAATTGCTACGCTTGGATAATCGTCGTGTGGCGGGCAAAATTTCGACCTTTGATGTAGTTTATGCGATAGAAAATGCCAAAGATGATGAACGTATTCGTGGTTTAGTATTGGATCTCAATTACTTTGAGGGCGGCGATTTACCATCCTTAGAATATATTGGGCAGGCTATCCGTAATTTTAAAGAATCCACGAAACCGGTGATTGTGTATGCGGATAATTATTCGCAAGGCCAGTACTTCTTAGCCAGCTTTGCCGATCAGATTTATTTAAACGGTCTTGGTGTGGTGGATATTCACGGGCTACGTCAAGAAACCCTGTACTACAAAGAATTACTCGATAATTTGGCAGTAGAACCGCACGTATTCCGTGTAGGCACCTACAAAGCCGCAGTAGAACCATTTTTACGCAATGATATGTCACCTCAAGCCAAAGCCAACGCTCAAAAATGGTTAAGCGGCATGTGGCAACATTATCAGCAAACGGTTATGGCCAATCGACATATTACGTCAACCCAATTATTGCCGGCACCACGTCAATATATTGCAGAACTTAAGGCCTTACGCGGTGATGAAACGGCCTATGTGAAACAGCGTCAATTAGTGACGGATTTTGCCACCCGTTTAGAAGTGGATGACAAATTACGCGAGCTATTTGGCAAAGATGAAGAAGGCGCACCGAAATTATTGGCGTATGAGGATTATTTAGATGCCTTGCCGGATCGTTTAGAAGGCCAGGAGCAGGCACAAAATTTGATTGCTGTAGTGAATGTGGAAGGTGCAATTATTGATGGTGACAGTGATTCGGATAATGTCGGCGGTGATAGCGTGGTTACCTTATTACGCAAGGCTTACGATGAACCACGGGTGAAAGCCGTAGTATTACGTATCAATTCACCGGGCGGGAGTGCTTTTGCTTCCGAATTGATTCGCCAAGAAACCGAAAATCTACAGAAAGCCGGTAAACCGGTGGTGGTTTCCATGGGCGGAATGGCGGCCTCCGGTGGTTATTGGATTGCTTCCACCGCGGATTACATTATGGCCGATAAAAATACCATTACCGGTTCCATTGGGATTTTTGCCTTAGCGCCAACCTTTGAAAACAGTATCAAAAAATGGGGCGTGTATGCCGATGGTGTCTCTACCGGAGAATTGGCAGAAAGTTCGGCATTCAGCCCAATGAATAAAAGTCGTGAAGAAATTTATCAATTGGCCATTGAAAATGGCTATCAACGTTTTTTAAATATCGTTTCCCGTGGCCGCCAAATATTACCGGAAGCTGTGGATAAAATAGCCCAAGGACAGGTGTGGTTGGGAAGTGATGCGTTAAAACTCGGCCTAGTGGATGAATTGGGGGATTTTGATGCAGCAGTAGAGAAAGCGGGCGAATTAGTAAACCAACAACCGGAACGTGCAATGGAAGATTTTTCTGTGGAATGGTTAGTCGAGGAAGATGATAGTTGGCTTGGCCGTTTGGATCGCCGCTTTAAAGAAAAGAGTCAAAGCTATTTAGCCGAATGGTTTGGTTTATCAAACGTGTTTACACAAGCTCAACGGCCGCTATCCTTTTTACGCCAGTTCAATGATCCACAAGGACAGTATCTCTATTGCCTTAGCTGCGGAAAATTAAACTAAATAGATGATATTAATTTGTTGTATAAAATCCATTCTAAACAAGGGTAACTTTTTTAGTTACCTTTGTTTCCCATTCATTCTTTCCCTTGCCCCCTTAAAAATCATACATTGCCTATGAAGAAATATAATATCTAGTAAAAAGCGTTTACTTTTATCTTTAGATTAAGGGAATTTCATTGAGTATGTCCTTGACACTGGATTTATTAATTTTAAAAATGCTCAATTATTATTGAGTTAATCAAAAGGAACATTATCATGCCTGACAGCACAGCACAGCACAGCACAGCACAGCACAGCACAGCACAGCACAGCACAGCACAGCCTTGCTAACTTTTCACTTAAAGCGCAACAACTTTCTCAACTAAAAGCTTTATTACCTGAAATTTTTTGCGAAGAGCAAATTGATTTCCAAAAATTCCAACAACTTTTCTCTGAACACATCACTTCTGACCCCGAGCGTTATATGTTGAACTGGGCGGGAAAATCGGAAGCCTATCGCATATTACAAGCACAAACTTGTAAAACCCTTACACCGCAACCTGCAGAAAGTGTCAACTTTGATTCCACTGAAAATATTTTTATTGAAGGGGAAAATCTGGATGTGTTGAAAGTGTTACAAAAATCCTATTTCAATAGTATCAAAATGATTTATATCGATCCGCCTTATAACACCGGTAATGATTTTGTTTATAACGACAATTTTAAGCAGGATCTTAAAGATTACCAGGAACAAAGCGGCGAATTAGATGAGGCAGGCAAACTCAAACTGGCTTTCAAGAAAAATAGTAAGGAAAACGGGCACTTCCACAGCAAATGGCTAAATATGATGTTGCCCCGTTTGCATTTGGCAAAGAATTTACTGAAAGACGATGGTGTGATTTTTATTTCCATTGATGACAATGAGCAGGCGCAGTTGAAGTTGTTATGTGATGAGGTGTTTGGGGAGGAGAATTTTGTAGCTGATTTAATTTGGCAGAAAAAATATAGTCCACAAAATGATGCTAAATGGTTTTCTACGATGCATGATTACATTTTCTGTTATGCCAAAAATAAAGAAATTTGGAGACCAAATTTACTAGAAAGAACAGAAGAACAAAATGCACGTTATTCAAATCCGGATAATGATGAACGTGGAGTTTGGAAAGCAACGGATTTCTCTGTAAAAACATATTCAGCAAATTATGATTATCCAATTAAAACTCCATCCGGAAGAATAGTGAATCCGCCACCAAGTCGTTGTTGGCGAACATCAAAAGAAAATTTTGAAAAATTATTAGCCGATAATCGAGTGTGGTTTGGGACCAATGGAAATAATGTCCCTGCAATCAAAAAGTTCCTTACTGAAGTAAAACAAGGAATTACACCATCTACAATACTATTTAGAGATGATGTAGGAGATAACCAAGAAGCAGCTAAAAATATTCGTGACTTATTTGAAATTCCACCTTTTGACACGCCAAAACCGGTACGTTTATTAGAGAAAATTTTAAAATTAGGTTCAGGTAATGAAGATATTATTTTAGATTTCTTTTGCGGTTCAGCTACTGCGGCTCATTCTGTAATGGAGCTTAATTCAAAAAATAACTCCAATAGAAAATTTATTATGATTCAACTACCTGAGCCAACAGAAAAAGGCGGTTTTAAAAACATCGCTGAAATATCCAAAGAACGTATCCGCCGTGCAGGCAAACAAATTGCCGAAAATCATCCTGATAAACAGTTGGATACCGGTTTTAAAGCGTTCAAGCTGACCGACAGCCACTTTAAACAATGGCAATCGCCGTCGGCAGAAAATTTAGCGCAACAAATCGAATTGTTTGTGGATCCCGTACGGAAAGAGGCAACGCCTGACGCCATGCTTTATGAAATTTTATTACGCTTGGGCTTGAAATTAACGGCAAAAGTGCGGTTGGAAAATCAGGTGTTTTGGGTGAGTGATGAAAGCGGGCAACAGTTTGCCTTGTTGCTTGAAACCCTGAGTGCGGATTTATTGGATCAGGTGATTTCTGCCCAGCCGAAAAAAGTCGTGACGTTAGATTCGTTGTTTAATGGCGATGATGCCTTAAAGAAAAATGCCGAGTTGCAAATGAATGATGCAGGCATTGCCTTCTTTGTGCTTTAAGGAGGCAAAATGGAACTTCAATTTGAAACCTTGGATTACCAAATGCATGCGATTCAAGTAGCGGTGGATTTGTTCATCGGACAGCCTAATCAGCAAACGGAATTCGGTTTGAAAGCGCAGAATGATATGCGTTTCGTGGCGAATTTGCCGTTACAAATTAATGATGAACAGCTACAACAAAACTTGGCTAAGCAACAAAACAAGTTTAATTTTTACCGCACTTTCATTGAGGAACAGGGTAGAAATTTTACCGTAGAAATGGAAACCGGCACGGGAAAAACCTATGTTTACTTGCGCACGATTTTTGAATTGAATCGTCAATATGGTTGGCAGAAATTTGTGATTGTGGTGCCGAGCGTGCCTATTCGTGAGGGCGTATTGCATACCTTGGAAACAACGCGTAGCCACTTTGCCACCCTGTTTGATAACCCGAGCGTAAATCCGAAATATGAATATAAGAGTAATCAACTTTCCCGCTTAAAAGCCTTTGCTACCGGCAATCATATTGAAATTTTGGTGATGAATATTGATGCCTTTGCCAAAGAAAGCAATGTGATTAATACACAAAATGAAAGTGGCGATGCGCCCATTCGTTATATTCAAAACGTCAATCCTATTGTGATTATTGATGAACCGCAGAATATGGAAACGGATATTCGCCGTCATGCTATCGCAAGTCTCAATCCTTTATTCACTCTGCGCTATTCGGCAACCCATAAAAACGCCTACAACCCGATTTTTCGCCTCAATCCTGTGCAGGCGTACGAATTGGGCTTAGTGAAGCAAATCGAAGTGGACAGCGTATTGGCGGATAATGATGTGAATGGCGCTTATGTGGCGTTAAAAGAAATTAACGCCGGCGCGAAAAGTTGGTCGGCAAAAGTGGAAATCTTGGTAAATGATAAGTCGATGAAGAAGAAAGTCGTCACCGTTAAGCCGAATCAAGACTTATTTGATCTTTCCAGACAAAATGACGTTTATCGCAGTGGTTATATTTTGGAAGGAATGAATGTTGAGGAACAACAGATTGAGTTTTCCGGCGGATTAAAAGTGACGAAAGGCGTTGATAATTCATTATTGAAGGACGACATTCAAAAAATGCAAATTCGCCGAACTATTGAAGAGCATTTACGCAAGGAAAAAAGTTTAAATACGCTAGGTATAAAAGTGTTGTCGCTATTTTTTATAGATAAAGTGGATAATTACCGCAACGACGGCAAATTTTATCAATGGTTTGAGGAAATTTATCGTGAATTAACCCATGGAAAAGATCCCGTTGGCGTGCATGAAGGTTATTTTTCCAAAGATAAAAAAGGCGTCTTGAAAGATACTAACGGCACGACACAGGCGGATAATGACACGTATCATTTAATTATGCGGGATAAAGAAACCTTGCTGTCTTTGGATAAGCCCTTACGTTTTATTTTCTCTCACTCTGCTTTGCGTGAGGGCTGGGATAATCCGAATGTGTTTCAAATTTGTACGTTAAACGATACCCATTCGGAAATTAAAAAGCGACAAGAAATTGGACGTGGATTGCGCTTGCCGGTGAATCAGCTTGGCGTAAGAAGCCATGAGCGGGATAAAAATATCCTGACAGTGATTGCCAATGAAAGCTATGAGGAATTTGCGACCAAATTACAACGGGAAATTGAAGAAGATTGCGGTGTGTCCTTTGATAAAGGACAAATTAAAAATAAGCAGGATCGAAAATATGTGCGTTATCGCAAAGATTTTAGCCAACACCCTGAATTTGCCGCGATTTGGGAACGCATTAAGCACCAAACGACTTATCGGGTCAATTTTTCACAGGATGATTTAATCGAAAGTGCGGTCAACAATTTAGTCAAAATGCCACGTATTGATGAGGTAAAAATTCGACATGAAAAGGTTGCCTTTGCGATTAATGAAAAAGGTGTGACGACCGAATATCGTTCTTCCAATCAGGTAACCTCAAAAACTCGCTGGGATATTCCTGATGTGTTGGGGGAATTACAGAAGAAAACCGGGCTAACCCGTCAAACCATTTGCCGTATTTTGCAAAAATTAGAACGATTGGCAGAGATTTATCATAATCCACAACGTTTTATTGATTTGGTTGCAGAAAAAATTAATGAAGCATTAAGTCAAATTATGGCAGATGGTGTGGAATATCACCGCATTGCCGATCGCACCTATGAAATGACGTTATTTAAGGATTTTGAGTTTTATCTTAATCAATACAGTTTTTCTGTGAGTAAGCAATCAAAAACCATTTATGAGGGCTATATTGCCCTAGATTCCAACACGGAAAATACGTTTGCCCGCCATTGTGAAAGCAGTGAAGATGTCGAGTTTTATTTTAAGTTACCGAAAAAATTTAAAATTCCAACGCCATTGGGGAATTATAATCCCGACTGGGCGGTAGTGTTTAAAGGTCAGAATAAAGTTTATTTTGTGGCAGAAACTAAAAATACCGGCAAAGGTATTCAGCGTGGTGTTGATGAAGGCAAATTAGATATTTCAGAACAAATGAAAATTACTTATGCAAGAAAGAATTTTGAGTATTTGCATAAAGATTATGATGATTTGGAATATCGCGTGGTAGAAAAGGTGGAGGAACTAGCTATTTAGTTAGATTTATTAATTGTCTTAAGGTATTCACCATAAAATAAAAAAGCGACTTTTTAAGTCGCTTTTTTATTGCGGATGAGATTATTTTTTGTCTTTCTTATTGACGAAAATATCCGCTAAGTACAGCGCAGAAAAGTTTTGCCAGAAGTTGAATAGAAAACTTGGTGTTGCTGTGGCAATCGATTTGAAGTTGTAGATGCTTAATACAATACCAGGAGCGGCATCTTTCATGCCTAGTTGGAAGGCGATCGCTTTGCTGTCGGCGATACTCAGTTTAAAGAAACGGGCGGTGAAGAAGCCGATGGCATAGCCTAAGCAGTTGAGTAATACAACCAGGCTTAAGATTAAGGAGCCGAATTCCAAGAGTTTATCCTTTCGGGCAGCCGATAATATTGCAAAAATGACTAGCATCGATATGGCGACTATTAGTGGTAGGATTTTTGTTATCGGTCTGATTTGTTTTTTAAGCATTGCACTAACTACTAAACCAAGAAAAATAGGGGCAAGCACCCATTTTAGTACAGTGAAAAGCATGCTTCCCACCACAACATTCAACCATTGGCCTCCCAAAATATAGAAAATAATTGGTATCAGAAATGGCGCAAGCAGGCTTGAAATGGCGGTGCTGGCAACGGAAAGGGTGGTGTTACCTTTACCTAAATAGGTCATGAGAATGGAGGAGAAAGCGCTATGGCTACAACCAAGTAAAATGATACCGATCTCGAAATTCGATGGTAAGGTAAATGCTTTCGATAATCCGAAGGCAATCAACGGCATAATTATATATTGGCTAATAATGACGATAAAAAGTGTCTTGGGATATTTGATGAGATTGCCGAAATCGTGAAACCTTAGGCTCATACCTATGCAGAACATCGCGAATCCGAGTAAATAATTGGAGAATGGCGCTAACGTTCTAATTTGAGTGGGATATTGGAATGCCAACAGGACGATGAAAATCGCCCAAATGCCAAGGGTTTTATTGATAAAATTGGTGAGAGTAAGCAGCGCTTGCATAATGTTTTTTAAAATGAAAATGATGCGCGGATTTTAATTGCTCTTGCGGCGCTTGTCGATGGCTGAGGGCCAGAGGTTTTCTATACGGCGCAAAAGGACGTTTTAAAACGCCCCTTTGAAAATAAAAGTTTTTGCTAAAACAATATGTAAGCCATTGATTTTATTGAGATTGGTTTGAAAATTAATAATTAACTTGTCTGTGCCCAGGCACTATCGTCCAATAAGTGACCAAAATAGCTTTCGACCATTAGGCGGGTAACGGTGGTTTTGGGATTAGTGAATAGTTCATGGGGCGTGCCGAACTCGATCATTTTCCCTTCATCCATCACCAATAAATAATCCGCCATATGTTTGATTAACCCTAAATCTTGCCCCACATAAATATAGGAGAGCCCAAAGTGGGTTTGTAGATCGAGGGTTAGATTAAGTAATTGTATCTGTACGCTGGCATCGGCGGCACTCAGAGCATCATCGATTAGAATAATTTCCGGTTCTAAAATCAATGCACGCGCTAGAGCTACCCGTTGGCGTTGGCTGGCCGGTAAATGATGGATTTTTAAATTGGTGTAATCGGCATACAGACCGACCAACTGTAGGGTATGAAAAATCTTTTTATCGCGCGTTTCTTCATCCCAATCAGTCAGCAGACGTAACGGTGCATCTAAAATTTGACCGATATTTTGGCGTGGATTAAAGGCCGAATTGGCATCCTGAAAAAGCATTCGGATATGTTGGGCGCGAAAGCAGGAATCGGCATAACTCAATGGTTTGCCGTTAAATCGAATTTGCCCCGATGTGGGCGGGGTAATACCTGCGATCATTTTCAACAGGGTCGATTTGCCCGAACCGTTTTTGCCAATAATTGCGAGCGTTTGCTTCGGTGCAAGGGTAAAACTGACATTATCCACTGCGTTAAAGCGTTGACTGCCGAAAAAGTGAGCCGGCCCTTCAAAGGTTTTGCATAGATCTTCAACTTCCAATAATGACATTATTCGGCTCCTTTGTTGTCGCTTAAGGTCAGCGGCGTGATGGCAGCCTTATCTTTAAAACGGCTTTCCCGCAAATTAATCGGATGATGGCAGGAAAATTCATGTTGTTTGATGCGATAGCGACTAGGTTTTACGATACATTCCCGTTGCGCAAAGGGGCAACGCGGCCCCAACCGACAGCCAATCGGTAGTTGTTCCAAAATAGGGACGGTGCCTTCTAAGGCGCCCAATTTACTTTTAAATGCCAAGGGTTGGGTAAAATCAGGTTGGCAGTAAAGTAATGCCTGTGTATAGGGATGATGTGGTGTTTCCAGCAATTGGGCGGTGGGCCCGCTTTCAGCGTTTTGTCCGCAATATAATACGCTGATGTTGCTACACCATTCGCTGATTCCTTTGAGGTCATTACTGGCCAATAAAATGGTGGTGCCTTGGTTTTGGTTCATGCTGACCAGTAGGCGGAATACTTGAAGCGCAGTAATTGGCTCGAGGGCATTGGTTGGCTCATCGGCAATTAAGAGTCGTGGTTGATTGGCGACGGCGGTAGCAATAATGACCTTTTGCCCTTCGCCTTCGGTTAACTCATTCGGATAGCAGGCCATAATAGTGCGGTGATCCTTAATCCCAACACGGTGCAATAGTTCAATGGCACGCCGTTTTTTCCAACCAAACCATTGCCACCAACGGCCTTTGAATGTCCAGTTGGGAATGCTTTGAATAAGTTGTTTACCGATCGGGCGGCTAGGATCGAGAGCACTTAAGGGATCTTGGAAAATCATCGAAATTTCTTTACCGACAATTTTGCGGCGCTTAGCCGGAGAGAGCTTGAGTAATTCCACATCGTTAAAGCGAAAACGATCGGCGGTGATGATCCAGCTTTCCTTAATGGAGTTGCCGATCACCTTCGCGATTAAACTTTTTCCTGAGCCGGATTCACCTACCAATCCAAGGATTTCCCCTTCATTTAAGGTTAAATTCAGCCCGTCGATAATTTTCACCCGGCCATTGGGGGTATCGACTTCAATATTAAGATTGCGAATATCCAAGAGCGCCATAATTTATCCGTAATATTGATTGATGGCTTTGCATAAGCCATTGGTAAAAATGATGCATAGCAAAATCGTTACAATAATCGCAATGCCCGGCAGTAGTACCGTCCAAGGCGCTAGATAGAGTAGTTCGAGGGAATCCTTGATCATCGCTCCCCATTCAGGTAGTGGACGTTGGGCGCCAAGGGAAATAAAGCTCAGCGCGCTAATATCCAAAATCGCGACCGTGAGTGCGCGGGCAATTTCCTGAATATAAGGAACGGTGATATTTGGCAAAATAGTACTTTTAATCAGCTCCCATTTAGAAATGCCATCGAGTTTTAAGGTTAGCACATAATCCTTGCTTAATTCCTGTTGTACTGCCTGCGCAATGGCATGAATAAAGTAAGGTAGAATCGCCAATAAGGTTGCGAACATGGCATTAATCAGGCTCGGTTCCATTAGTGTTGAAATAATAATGGCAATAAGCAAAATTGGAATCGATAGAAAGGCATCGAAAATATGTCCCAAGATCCGCGATTTAATGCCACCGGTCATGCCCGCCAAAATGCCTAAAGAACCACCAATTAGTGCGGCCAGCAATACGACAACCAGAGATGAACCGAGGGTATAACGGGTGCCCATAATCAGACGGCTTAGCAGATCGCGACCTAGGTCATCGGTACCGAAGAAAAAGGCGATTTTCCCTTCTGCAACCCAAGATGGCGGTATCAATTCTAGGCCGACAAATTGTTGTGAATCACTATAGGGCATGAGTAGGGTCGGGAACACGCTTACCAACGCCAAGAGACAGAAAAGGTAAAAACTAAATAAGGCAATACGTTTTTTCCGAAAGGCCAACCAGATTTGATAAAGGGAGGTACTTTCGCGGAATTCATCAGCTTCTTTATCGTGCATACCAGCCCTTCTTATTATATGGATCTAAAATAAACATCACGCTTTTGGAGAAGGTGTCAATAATGATGATACAAATCCCGATTACAACCACTCCAGCCGCAATACTGTTGTAGTCCTGTTGAGTTACCGCATCGATTAACCAACGCCCAATCCCCGGCCAGCTCAGTACGGTTTCCACCAGCATACATTGGGTGAGTACTAAAGTGAATACGCGGGTTAATTGCGGTAGCAATAATGGGAAGGTATTGCGGAAAACATAGCGATGCAGAATTTTCCATTTTGACCAACCGCGGGTGACAGCAATTTTGGCATAGTTTTGATTAAGCAAAAATTCACTACGCGCTTGGATAATGCGAATAAATTCCATCGCCGGTAAGATGCATAGGATCAAACTTGGCAAGGCCAAATGCTGCAATACATTTTGTACGATTTTTATACGATAAGGTGCATCCACAAACCACACATCAATCACCGGGAAACCACTTACTGTAGGAATCTCGTAAAGCAGGTTATATTGACCGCTAGCAGCAATTTCCCAATGATAAATCGCAGCAAAATAAAGCAGAATCGGAGCCAGCCAGAATACCGGGATCGATAGCCCGAATGCGGAAAAGCCTTGTAGTGCACGAGCAAAGAATCGTTGATTTTCTATTGCGCTGATAATTCCCAACGGAATGGCAAAGAGAAATGCCAGCAGTAACGCCGTGCTACAAAGTTCTAGTGTTGGAGGCAATACGGTAGAAATCAGTCCCCACAGGGATTCGCCACCGTTGTAAGTGATACCGAAGTCGCCATGTAATAATCTTTTTACGTAATTCCAATAGGAATGTAACAGGCTATTGGTCACTAGTTCAGCATTTAACGGATCGCGTAACAAAATACTGAAACTTAATAGAGATAAAATCAGCAGTAAAATCAGCATCCAAAAAAGATGGCGAATAGCGGAAGAGAGCATTATTTTTTCTCCTTCGCAGTGAAATGTAATGTGGCAAAATTAATTGAACCGAACGGTGTCATTTCAACGCCCAGTACCTTACCGTTGGCGACCAATAAACGTTTTACATTGGCTAATGGAATGATTGGTAGTTCATCCAAAATAAGTTCCTGCGCTTGGTTATAGGCCTTTGAGCGTTCGTATAAATGATTGGTTGCAATTGCTTTGTCCATAATCTGATCAAATCGATCATCACACCAATTGGACAGGTTGGTGATTTCATTTTTGGTCCCACAGCTGAGAATCGGTCGCATAAATCCATCGGGGTCTAAATTTCCGGCCAACCAACCGGTCAGAATGAGATCATAATCCTCGGCATTATTGCGTAGCTGTTCAATTAAAAAGGTACGGGTGACCGAACGTACATTCACCTGCACACCGGCCTGAGCTAAATCCCATTTAATTAATTCAGCCATTTTAATTGGGGAGGGGTTAAAGACCTGCTCTTCATTCATCACCCATAAGTTGAGAGTTAATTGCTTGTCCTGTAATTTTTGTTTGGCTTCATCAGGGTTGTAGTCAAAGGCAAAATCCGGCGTATTGATGGAGGAAGCCCAAGACACATTCGGAATAATATTATTGGCAACCGAAGCTGTGTTGTGATAGATGTTTTTCACAATCCGCCAACGATTTAAGCTTTGGCTAATCGCTTGGCGTATGGCTTTATCACGCATCAACGGTTTTTGGAAATTAAAGGCTAAATAGGCCAAATTCATGCCATCGGCAGATTTTAAATAATAACGTTCGTCTTTATTGCGTAATAAGCCCAATTGGCTCACTTCCGGATAGGAAGCCAGTTGGCATTCATCGTTAAAGAATTTGATCAAACGGCCACTGCGATCGGCGGATAGATCCACCACGATATTTTGGATTCTAGCCTCTTTTTTCCAGTAATCCTCATTACGAATCAGGCGGACATATTGGTTATATACGTAGTCCCTCACCTGATAAGGGCCGGTGCCAACAGGGTGGGTATCTAGCTGTGTTAGGTTATCATCGGCACTTAATTGGTAGGCATATTCCTGTGAGAAAATAACCGCATATTGACTGGCCAAATGAGACAAAATTGAAGCATCGGGTTCGAATAAATCAATTTTGACCTGATATGGATTAATCGCTGTGACCGCTTTAATTTTGCGGTTTAAACGGATACTGTCAAAGTATGGAAAATGAACCTTCTTCGCTTGCTCGTGAAAAATTCGGTATTGCGGATTGCTATAATTCACATCCGTTTCGTTTAGCGTTGGTAAGTAGGTATCATGGCCCAATACCCGATTAAGTGAGAACACCACATCTTCAGCATTGAAATCGCGGGTCGGTGTAAACCAAGACGTGTGGTGAAATTTCACCCCTTTGCGCAAATTAATCAAAATGCTTTTGCCATCGGCAGCAATAGAGTAGGAAAGTGCCAATGCTGGATTGAGCATGGCACTATGATCTTTGATTTCAAACAGTTTGTTATATACCTGTTCGGTGACCACATTCATACTGGTACCGGCATCAGCGGTTTGTGGATTAAAGGAAAAACCCGAGGCGTTGGTACAGTAAGTAATGCCGTTATCGGTTAGAATTTCCGGTACGCGTGGCGCCGCAGCCGCCTCAAAGGACAGCAACGGAGCGCTCATAAGACAGCAAAAAGCAAGTGTTCGACGAAACATAACCGATAGAATTGTGATAAATTACGCGGATTGTAAAATATCTCGCTCAAAATGGCCAGCCTAGGCCCTGCAAAGGAATTTTTTTGAATGTTTAACAGCCTGCAACGCGAAATTCAGCAATTTGTGCAACGCGGTTTTGATAGCCAATTACGACTTGCCGTGACAGGGCTTAGTCGTAGCGGTAAAACTGCCTTTATAACTAGCTTAATTAATCAATTGTTACATATTGGACCTGGTGAAAACCGGCATCTGGGATTATTTCACGCGGCCCAAGATGGCAGTATTTTGGCGGTGAAACGAATTCCGCAATTGAATTTAAGCGTGCCGCGTTTTGACTATGAGGCCAATTTAGCCGATCTGCAGCAAAATCCACCACAATGGTGTCAATCCACTCGTGGTGTCAGCGAGACCCGATTGGCAATTCGTTATCAACGTCAAACAGGACTCTTACGCCATTTAAAAGAGCAGGCGACATTGTATTTGGATATTGTTGATTATCCAGGCGAATGGTTGCTGGATTTGCCATTGCTGGAGATGGATTTTATAACCTGGGGTCAAAGCCAACGTGCCGTAACTGTGGGAACCCGTGCACAATTAGCGCATCAATGGCAAGCTAAAGCCGCACGCTTGGATTTAACTGCACCGGCCAATGAAGATGTACTGGCCGATATTGCGGAGAGTTACACGGATTACCTCAACGCCTGTAAAGCTAGTGGAATGCAATTTATTCAACCGGGGCGCTTTGTGTTGCCGGGCGAATTGGCTGGAGCTCCGGCACTACAATTTTTCCCATTACTACATCTTTCCGATGCGCAGTTAAGTCAATTGGCAGAGCATGCAAAATCCAATAGCTATTTTGCCCTGTTGCGTAAACGCTACGATTATTATCGCCATAAAATTGTTAAACGCTTTTATCAAGATTACTTTGCTACCTTTGATCGCCAAGTGATTTTGGCCGATTGCTTAACGCCACTGAATCATAGTCGGCAGGCATTTATTGATATGCAAACCGGGTTGAATCAATTATTTGGCAATTTTCACTACGGAAAACGGAGTTTACTGAATCGGCTATTTTCGCCTTGTATTGATAAGTTGTTATTTGCTGCCAGTAAAGCGGATCATATTACTGCTGAGCAATTGCCTAATCTGGTAAGCCTAATGCGTCAATTGGTACAGCAAGGAGGGCGCCACGCGGCATTTGCCGGAATTCATGTGGATTATGGCGCGATCGCGGCAATTCGCGCGACTAAACAAGTGAATGTGACAACACAGGGACGAACCATTAAGGCCTTGCAGGGTATTCGTTCTCGCGATAAAAAGCCGATAACTCTATATCCCGGTAGTGTGCCGGCCAAATTACCGGAAGCGGAATTTTGGGATAAACGGCCGTTTGAATTCGATAGTTTCGATCCACAACCGCTCGCTCCGGAAGGTCGGATTCCGCATTTGCGTATGGACGCTGTATTGCAATTTTTATTGGCGGATCGCTTGGTTTAGTTGAATGGTACGTTAAATGTGACATAAAAACGCCCCCTTGCTTTTAAAAGTTTTATCTAAAATAGATTGTAAGTATTTGATTTTATTAATGTTGATTTTTAAATCACAAAGAAATGTGACATTTTTTGTTAAAAAGCTAAAAAATTAAGGCTAACCAGCCTGAAGGATTGCCTTTTATTTCAGGTTTGGGTAGAATCCGCGCCGATTTTTTTATAAGCAAGATATAGCGATTGCTCTGATTGTTAATATCAAACAAAGTCACTATAAATTTCAGTAGAATGAAAGTGGTTTTTATCAACAAAGGAGCAATTTATGAAATTAAAATCCTTATTAGCTATCGCTATCGGAAGTACTCTCGCAGCCACCGCAATGGCACATGAAGCCCATGCCCCTCAGGGCGCGACTGTTGTCGTTAAGATTGAGCAGTTGGATCCGGTCAATGGTAATCGTGATGTGGGAACTGTAACCATCAGCGAATCGCCTTACGGTTTGGTGTTTACTCCGGACTTACATGGTTTAGCTGCCGGTGTACATGGTTTCCACATTCACCAAAATCCAAGCTGTGATCCGAAAGAAAAAGACGGTAAATTGACAGCAGGTTTGGCGGCCGGTGGTCACTGGGATCCGAAAGAAGCTAAAAAACACGGTTATCCTTGGCAGGATGACGCCCATTTAGGCGATTTACCGGCATTGATCGTGTTGGCTGATGGTACGGCAACTAACCCGGTGTTAGCACCACGCATTAAGAGTTTGACGGAAGTTGTTGGTCATTCGATGATGATCCACGAAGGCGGAGATAACCATTCTGACCATCCAAAACCATTGGGCGGTGGCGGTGCTAGAATGGCCTGTGGGGTAATTAAATAATTTTTTTAAGAATAAAGTGCGGTGACTTTTAGAGCTTTTTTAAGTGGCAAAAACTCTGTAGTAAAAGTCACCGCACTTCCTTTTCACGCAAAAGCGGCCGATTGGCCGCTTTTTTATTTTAAGTAGTTTTATTGCATCACTTCAGCGTGATATTGAAGTTTGGCAATGGCATCGAGTAATTGTTGATTGCTAACTTTATCCTCAGCGACGACTTTCACCATACCATTATCAATGGCTGCTTTTGTGCTGATGACTCCATCGATTTCGCGCAATTCCCGATTCACTAAATAGGCACATAATTGACAGTTCATTTCAGCCACTTTCAGCATAACAGTTCGTTCGGCTGCCAAACTTGAAGTCGCCAATCCGAGGGCTAATACTGCGCCCAGTAATTTTATTTTCATTTAAGCTCCCATTTCTAGAATCCAAGGTAGTAGCGTCGGATAGGTGAGAAAGAACAAAATCACCAAGGACACCAATAGATACAAAATCTGTAAGGTGCGACGCGATAAATATTTGCTACAAATAATTTTTTTAGAAAAAAATAGCAACCAAAAACCATAGCTAAAGGCCACCAGCGATATCAACAGCATTGGCAAACGCAAGTAATCGTATTCGCCAAAAGCAATCAAGGTGCTGGAGGAAATGCCAAAGGCCAGATAGATTAATGGCGCGATGCAGCAAAGAGTTGAGGCTACCGCCGCACTAAGCGCGGTAGCCACGGCCAACCAAAGGGATTTAGTTGAGCTTTTTGGAGACGTAGTCATAACTAAAGCTTTTCGCATCGAAAGAGTTTAGCGGATCGCCACCCACTTCGGCATAAGGATAACCAAAGTTGTTGATTGGCGTTAATTCAGGTTGCGGATAAAGGTTGAAGTCACGTGCATAGTTAAAGCCAACCCAGTTGCCTTCCCAGTTACCGAAAAGATATTGCGCTACGGCTTGCGTATCCTTATCTTCAACGGATTTTTTCTCGGTTAAACGCATTTTGGCAACGTCCGCAGAATCAACCGGTACCCAACCGAAACCGGCTAGATAGAATTCGGCACGGCAATGTTGCCCACCATTTTCATTGGCAACACCATGTTCATCTGCGCCACCAAAGGCTGATTTTGAATATTTCGCCATTTTTTCTGCTGCGCCTAAACGAATACCGAAAATTTCTCGTGCCGGAATACCGGAAGCGCGTGCCAATGCAACAAAGACAGAGTTAATATCGGTACATTTTCCTTTTAATACACCGGTAGTTAGGATCTTTTCCACATCCCCGTCGCCACAGCCTAAGACGGAATTATCCCGTTCCATATTATTGACGATCCATTGGTGGATTAATTCAGCTTTTTTCAGCGGATTAGTTTCGTTACCAACAATTTTATCGGCAAATTGTTTCACAATACCGTCGGTTTTAATGTGTTTAGTTGCTTTTAAGAACGGTTCCACATCAATCGGATAATGAATTTCTTTTGGTGGTTGATAATCCTTTAATAAACCTAGTACCGCAGGTTCACGATCTTGGGTTTCGATCACCATTTTTAGGCTGAGCGCACGACTTGATGCACTTTTATCCCAGGTTGCAAACAGTGTTTGTGCACCATATTGGTTATTGTTGGTGAGATAAGCCTGTTGATAATCACCGCTGAATTCAATGGATTTTAATTTTTGATAGTCGCTACTAAAGGGAATCGGAATCCATAAATTGGTTTGGCCTTCCGAGCCTTTCGGCGCATTCAAATGGTAGGTTTGTGTGAATTCGTATTGGTGAACGGTGCTGTTCGGATTGGTTTGAGCAGTTGCAGCGCCGGTCCAAACGGTGGTCGCGGCAAGGGTTGCCGTGAAAAGCAATTTTTTCATGTTTCTATCCTTGATGAGACGTTAATAGTTAAAGCCTTAACACATTATATCGAGTCCAATAATGGACGCCGCTAGCATAGCGGCTTTTAGTGGATAGTCAATGCACAAATCCTGGCAGAAAAGGCTTTTTTAAGCGAATTTAGATTATTTTGATTTACGTCATTTTTCTCATTTGGGCTTATCGATAAACTGCGTCGTGAATTTTTTTCATTTTTAGTTTGTTTTTTTGTTTATTCATTCATTATTCCGGGAGAATATGATGGTGGGGCATTCAACAGATCTATCCCTTAGCCGTCGTCGTTTCTTACAGGCGGCGGGTGTAGCCGGCAGTATTGCAGGCATCAGTCAATTCACTTTACCTTTCAATGCCTTAGCTAAACCGGCTAAGGAAATTCAAGAAACCAGCGTATGGAATGTATGTGCCGGCAATTGCCATGGTCGTTGTGCGCTACGTTTAAAGGTGCGCGATAACGAGGTGTATCGGGTAGAAACCGATAATACCGGCCTAGATATTTACGGTAATCATCAGATCCGAGCCTGTCTGAGGGGGCGTTCTATTCGGCGGGTGATGAATCATCCTGATCGTTTGAAATATCCGATGAAACGGGTGGGCAAGCGAGGAGAGGCCAAATTTGAACGTATCAGTTGGGATGAGGCTTTAGACATGATTGCAACGAATCTGCAACGCATCGTCCAGGAATATGGTAACGAAGCGGTGTACATCAATTACAGCTCAGGCATCAGCGCGGGGAATATTACTCGTTCCTCAGCCTCAACCTCGATGGTAGCCCGTTTAATGAACTGTTATGGCGGATTTTTAAGTCATTACGGTACGTATAGCCGAGCCCAGATTCTCACCGCAATGCCTTACACTTACGGTACCAATCAGGGCAATAGCACCTCGGATATTATCAATTCGAAGTTAGTTGTCTATTTCGGTAATAACCCAATGGAAAATCGTAGCAGCGGTGCCGGTGTGACCTATCATTTGGAGTAGGCTCGTGAGGTTTCTCGCGCCAAGATGATTATTATCGATCCGCGTTATTCTGATACGGCTGCGGGCCGGGAAGATGAATGGATTCCGATTCGTCCAGGGACTGATGCGGCATTAGCGGCTGCTATGGCTTATGTAATGATCACCGAAAATTTAGTGGATCAACCATTCTTGGATAAATATTGCGTGGGGTATGACGAGAAAACCTTACCGCCGAGTGCACCTAAAAATGGCCATTACAAAGCTTATATCTTAGGTGATGGAGATGATCGCATTGCCAAAACGCCAAAATGGGCGGCACCAATTACCGGTATTCCGGAAGAGACAATTATCCGCTTAGCACGGGAGATTGCCACCACCAAACCGTGCTGCATTACCCAGGGCTGGGGAATTCAACGTCAATCTAATGGTGAACTTTCCGTACGAGCGGTGGCAATGCTAGCAATTTTAACCGGCAATGTGGGGATCCATGGTGGTAATTCCGGCGCTCGTGAAGAAACCTATAAGATTCCGTTTACCTATTTTCCGGCAGGAAAAAATCCGGTGAAAACCAAAATTCCTGTCTTTATGTGGACTGATGCCGTTGCGCGTGGATCTGAATTGACCGCCTTACACGACGGCATCAAAGGAAAGGATAAACTGAATGTACCTATTAAGTTTATTTGGAATTATGCCGGCAATACCCTGGTAAACCAGCATTCCGATATCAACCGTACCCACGATATTTTGCAGGATGAAAGTAAATGCGAAATGATCGTGGTCATCGATAATTTCTTGACCAGTTCGGCCCGCTACGCGGATTTATTGTTACCTGATTTGATGGTGGCTGAGCAGGCCGATCTCACGCCAAACGAATATGCCGGTAATATGGGCTATTTAATTTTCGGCCAACCAGCGACCACGCCGAAATTTGAGCGTCGCTCAATTTATTGGATGATGAGCGAATTAGCCAAACGCCTAGGTATTGAAGCACAATTTACCGAAGGTCGTAGCCAAGAGGATTGGCTTAAATTTGTATATGAAGATATGCGCAAAAAATTACCGGATTTTCCGGAATATGAACAAATGAAAGCGCAAGGCATATTCAAAAAACGCGATCCGAAGGGACATTTGGTGGCGTATAAGGCATTTCGCGAAGACCCTGAAAAAAATCCGCTCAAAACCCCGAGTGGCAAGATTGAAATTTATTCCGAAAGCTTGGCCAAGCTAGCTGCTACTTGGCAGTTGGAGGCGCCTGATATCATCCATCCGTTGCCGATTTACCATTATGGTTTTAATGGTTATGAAGATCCTAAACGGCAGCAATATCCGTTCCAATTGGTCGGCTTCCACTACAAAGGCCGTACCCATTCCTCCTATGGCAATGTGGCCATTCTACAGGCCGCAAATCCTCAAGAAGTATGGCTCAATCCGCTTGATGCAGCAGCCAAAAATATTACTGATGGAGCATTTGTGCGACTGTTCAATGAACATGGTGAAACCCGCCTGCCGGCTAAGGTTACGCCACGCATTATGCCGGGCGTGCTAGCCATTCCACAGGGCGCTTGGCACCAGGCCGATATGGCAGGCGATAAAATCGATCATAACGGCTCTATGAATGTGATTACTACCCAACGCCCATCGCCATTAGCCAAGGGAAATCCACAGCAATCTAATTTGGTGCAGATCGAGTTGGTTGGCTAAATATTAGAGGGGAAATAAAACGCCCCTCTGATTTTAGATGTTCTTCCTAAAAATAAAGCTAAGTCATTGATTTTATTGAAGTTGGTTGAAAAATGCGATTTCCCCGACAAATAACCTGAAGAATAGTGACTAAAATTCCGTGAGAATAATTCTTGTTAATCTTAACCATTGATTTTTATCAATTTTTTGTTTTTCATTAAAATTTGCAAGGTTATTTGTTGATCGGGGTCATGCTTATGGGATAGCTAATTTAGGGTAGTGGATTTTACAATCTTATCTCTTTTGGAGTTACTCAACTGTGGGGGATGAGTATGGCATTAAATCAATTAAGCCGGCGTAAATTTTTACAAACTTCATCGCTTGCCAGCGCGTTAGCCGCCACCGATTTGGCGCTGCCTTTTAAAGCATTGGCGGCACCCGGTGAAAAGGCAGAAGAAGAAAAAGTGGTATGGAGTGCCTGTACGGTAAACTGTGGTAGCCGTTGTCCATTGCGTATGCACGTGAAGGACAATCGCATCACCTATGTGGAAACCGATAACACAGGAACTGAAACCTATAATTTGGATCATCAAGTCCGAGCCTGTTTACGCGGACGTTCGATGCGTCGTCGGGTATATAACCCGGATCGTTTGAAATATCCAATGAAACGCGTGGGTAAACGGGGGGAAGGCAAATTTAAACGCATCAGCTGGGATGAGGCCTTAACCGAAATCTCGCGATCCTTACGTAAAAATATTGAGGCTTACGGTAACGAGTCGATTTATCTCAACTATGGCACAGGAACGTTGGGCGGCACCATGACCCGTTCCTGGCCACCGGGTGCAACAATGGTTGCGCGCTTGATGAACTGTATCGGCGGCTATTTAAACCATTATGGCGATTACAGTACTGCGCAAATCGCTGTGGCCTTAGATTACACCTATGGCGGTGGTTGGGCCTTGGGTAACAGTATGGCGGATATCGAAAACACCAAATTGATAGTGTTGTTCGGTAACAACCCTGCAGAAACCCGTATGAGTGGCGGTGGTTTAACTTACTGTATCGAACAAGCCAAGGCGCGTTCTAATGCGAAGCTGATTATTATCGATCCACGCTATAACGATACCGGTGCAGGACGTGAAGACGAATGGATCCCAATTCGTCCGGGTACTGATGCTGCCTTAGTCGCTGCCATGGCCTATGTGATGATTACCGAAAATCTGATCGATAAGCCATTTTTAGATAAATATTGTGTTGGTTTCGACGAAGTCACTATGCCAACCGATGCACCGAAAAACGGCCATTATAAAGCTTATATTTTAGGTGAAGGTGCCGATGGTATTGCGAAAACGCCGGACTGGGCCTCAGCAATTACCGGCATTCCGGCTTCTCGCATTATTAGTTTGGCGCGTGAAATTGCTACGACCAAACCTGCTTTTATCGCCCAGGGCTGGGGACCACAACGACGCAGTAACGGCGAATTTATTTCGCGGGCGATTGCGATGTTGCCGATTCTTACCGGTAATGTGGGGATCCATGGGGGAAATACTGGGGCAAGGGAAAGTGCTTATGGATTGCCATTTGTACGTATGCCGACTCTCACTAATCCGGTGCAGGCCAGTATTCCAATGTTCTTATGGACTGATGCTATTGTACGTGGACCGCAAATGACAGCCTTAACTGACGGTATTCGTGGTGTGGAAAAACTTTCCGCTCCGATTAAGTTTATTTGGAACTACGCCAGTAACTGTCTGATTAATCAACATGCACAAATCAATCGTACTCACGAGATTTTACAGGACGAAAGCCAATGCGAAATGATTGTTACCATCGACAATCATCTGACTTCAACGGCCAAATACAGCGATATTTTATTGCCAGACTGTACCGCTTCGGAGCAAATGGATTTTGCCTTGGATGCTTATGTTGCGAACATGAACTATGTGATCTTCGCAGATAAAGTAATTCAACCATCCTTTGAATGCCGCAATATCTATCAAATGTTAAGTGATTTGGCCGAGAAATTGGGCGTTAAAGAACAATTTACCGAAGGTCGTACACAGGAAGAATGGTTGCGTCATATTTACGCACAATCCCGTGAGGCATTGCCGGAACTGCCAAGTTTTGAAGAGTTCCGCGCGCAAGGTATTTTCAAGAAGGTCGACCCGAATGGCTGTTTTGTCGCTTATGAGGACTTCCGTCGTGATCCGGAAAAACATCCATTACAAACGCCAAGCGGCAAAATTGAAATCTATTCTTCCCGTTTAGCGGAAATTGCTAAAACCTGGCAATTGGCTGAGGGGGATGTGATCGATCCGCTACCGATTCATGTACAAAGTTTTGAGCATTATGGTGATCCTTTAATGGAAAAATATCCATTGCAATTAAGCGGTTTCCATTATAAAGCGCGTACCCATTCCACTTACGGTAATGTCGATGTTTTACAGGCAGCGAATCCTCAGGAAATGTGGATTAATCCGCTTGATGCAGCTTCCCGTCAAATTAAAGATGGAGACAAGGTACGTATTTTTAATGATCGCGGTGAAGTGCGGGTTGATGCCAAAGTGACTCCGCGGATTATGCCGGGGGTTGTCGGACTGGGCGAAGGTGCTTGGCACGATGCTGATATGTTCGGCGATAAGATTGATCATGCGGGCTGTATTAACGTGCTCACTACACAACGGCCATCACCCTTGGCCAAAGGCAATCCGCAACACTCCAATTTAGTTCAGGTTGAACGTTTATAAGGACTTTTCCATGAAACAATATGGTTTTTATTTTGATTCCGAACGCTGTACGGGGTGCAAAACCTGTGAGATGGCTTGTAAGGATTACAAAGATTTGGACAGCTCGGTAAATTTTCGTCGTATTTATGAATATACCGGTGGTAATTGGACGGCCTTAGACAACGGTTGTTGGCACCAGGATGTGTTCGCCTACTATATGTCGATTTCCTGCAACCATTGTGACAATCCGGTATGTACCGCAGTTTGCCCAACGGGCGCTATGCATAAAAATGCCGATGGTTTTGTCATTGTGGATGAAGATACTTGTATCGGTTGTCGTTATTGCCACATGGCTTGTCCTTATGGCGCACCACAATTTGATGCGCGCAAAGGGCATATGACTAAATGTGATGGTTGCTATGAGCGTATTGGCCAAGGCCATAAACCAATTTGCGTAGAAGCTTGTCCATTGCGCGCCTTGGATTTCGCTCCGATTGATGAATTACGTGCCAAATATGGCTCTCAAGCATCGATCGCACCGTTACCGTCAGCGGATAATACTCATCCGAACTTGGTGGTTAAACCTAATAAAAATGCCCGACCAAGCGGCGATCAAAGCGGATTCTTAGGTAATCCGCGGGAGGTTTAAGATGAACGGTTTACATGAATTTCCGCTAATTTTATTTACCGTATTGGCACAGGTCGCAGCCGGTGCCTGGTTGTTGTTATTGTTTCCGGTAGCCGGTGCATTTGCGGACAAACAACGTCAATTACAACGTGGTTTATGGCCAATTTTATTGTTTTTAGCTATTGGTTTTGCCGCGTCTATCATGCACTTGGGGAGCCCTTGGCGGGCATTTAACTCGCTAAATCGGGTTGGACAGTCGATGTTAAGTAATGAAATTGCTTGCGGCGCGCTGTTTTTTGCCTTAGCGGGTGGCTATTGGTTATTGGCCTTAATGGAAAAAATGCCGAAAGGTTTAGGGCGTTTATGGTTACCGTTAAGCGGACTAGCCGGTTTGGCATTTATGTATGTGATGAATCGGGTGTATCACATCCCAACCGTGCCGACATGGGATAATCTATTTACAACATTTAATTTCTATTTAACCGTGGTGCTTGGTGGTACGGCATTAGCGGCGCCGTTATTATGGCGCGTGGGCGACAAAGCCACATTATTACCAAAGCTTTTCCTATGTGGTTTGGGCGTTGCGGCGATTGTTGCTGTTTATCAAGGATTTGAGTTTGCCCAATTGCGTACCGGTGTGACATCTTTTGCGGCATTGGTGCCGGATTATGCGTACTTAACTGCATTGCGTCTTTGCTTATTAGCCGTCGCGGCCTGTTTGCTATGGCGGCGTAAAGTTGGTGGTGCAGTGGTAGCATTATGCTTAACCTTGCTGGCGGAAATGATTGGCCGTAGCCTGTTCTACGCAATGCATATGACATTAGGCATGGCTTTTTAGACTAATAGTTGGTTTTTAGAAAAAATAAAAGGGGGCAAAACGCCCCCTTGTTTTTTAGAGTTTTGCAAAAAATTGAATCTAACTCATTGATTTTATTAGAGTTGCTTTGAAAATATATAAGGTGTTGATTTCTTTTCGTTTTTCTTTTGAACGGTTTAGAGCAATGGACTAAAGAAGAAAAACAATTTTTCGATAATTCGATGATAGAACGGCCGTTTGGACCAAATAGCCGGATCTAAGCGCTCGGATTTTTGCAAATAATTGTCATGTAATAGTGAGACTTCATTCGCAAAAGCACGATCTTCCACTGCCATCATCACTTCAAAATTCAGTAAGAAACTGCGTAAATCCATGTTAACCGTGCCAACCAAGGCTAGACGGTTATCGATCAGCACGCTTTTAGTGTGTAGTAGCCCTGCCTTAAAGCCATAAATTTTCACACCGGCATCCAGTAAATCATCAAAGAAGGTACAACTGGCCCAATGCACCATGAGTGAATCATTTTTATAGGGCACGATAAGGGACACATCTACGCCACGCAGGGCAGCAATTTGTAAGGCTTCAGCAATGTTATGGCTTGGTACGAAATAAGGCGAGGTAATAACAATACTTTCGCGCGCACTAAAGATTGCACAAGCTAGGGTTTGCGCCACCAGATCATTTGGGAATGCCGGTCCGGAACCGATAATTTGTACCGAATGGGTATCGTTATCGTCAACACTCGGCGGTTGTACTGCCGGCAATGTTGGTAAAATTTCTTGGCGGGTTTCGATTTCCCAATCCCAGGCAAACAGACTATTCAGCACGGGGGATACCGGGCCATTGATGCGTACCATCATATCAACCCATTCACCGACATCGCTGTCCTGTTTGAAATATTTAGGATCGACCATGTTCATGCTGCCGGTATAGGCAATTTGATTGTCGATAACCACGATTTTTCGGTGTTGACGCAAATCGATGCGGCTAAAAAACATCCGTAGCAGATTCACATGCAGAGCCTCAATAATCGCGATGCCATTCGCTTTCATGGATCGACAGGCGACACTTTTCAGAAAATGTTTACTTCCCACAGAATCTAGCAGGATTTTGACTTTAACCCCGCGATCCACGGCTTCTTTTAAGGCGCTGGCAACCTCTTCAACCCTTCCGGCTTCTGCCCAAATATAAAACAGCATATGTACGCTGTGTTCAGCTTGCTTTATATCATTGATAATACTGTCAATAATGCTATCTGGCGTATCCAAAATATGCAGTTCATTACCGCGTACACAAGGAATACCTAAACGTCGATAGGCCAAATTAAATACAGGGCTAAATTGAAGATCCTGTGGAGCACTAATCAGCGGACGCTCTTCACTCAAGCGCGAGAGCCAGTTGAGATATTTGGGATGGAGCATACGAAATGCATTAGCGCGGCGACTACCTAAGTTGACTTCACCTAAGATTAAATAAGCCAATACACCGACTACGGGTAACAAATAAATCATCATTAGCCAGGCTAAGGTGACGGATACAGCCTGTTTGCGTATCAGTAAACGTAGGGTTACGGAAATTACCGCAATCCAAATAACCACGGGAATGATATAAACCAGTATAATGTGCTCAAAATTCATGTTTTACCGCTTTTATGAAAATAGACGTTATTTATCAGCATCGAGATTTTATCATTATTTACAAACCTTGTGGCCTCAGTGTCCACAAAGATAACGAGGCCATAGGTCTAACCGCGCATTTAGCTAAGCAATTGAGGTTAGCTAAATTATGGTTAGTTCACCGTTTAGACAAGGTGACTTCCGGTTTATTAATGTTAGCTACCAATAGCCAAAGCGCTGCCGAATTATCGCAATTGTTCGCTAATCGTCAGGTTGATAAAACCTATTTGGCCTTAACTCGACATAAGCCGAAGAAAAAACAGGGAAGAATTGTCGGGGATATGCAAAAGGCGCGGGATGGCGCTTGGAAACTTTGTCAAAGTCATGAGAATCCGGCGAAAACCCGTTTTATTAGCGTCGGTTGTGAGCCTCATTTGCGGCTTTTTGTGCTCTATCCGGAAACGGGGAAAACCCATCAACTGCGGGTCGCGATGAAAAGTTTGGGAAGCCCAATTCTCGGCGATCTGTTGTATGGCAAAAAAGAGGAAATAGCGGATCGGGTATATTTACATGCCACCCGTTTAGAATTTGTTTATCAAAAACAACGCATTCAGGTTTGTGCATTGCCACGTGAAGGTGAATATTGGCATCGTCAAGCAGTGAAAGAAAAAATACAGGAAATGGGATTTGTTACACAAACGGAATCGATTGCGCAAGAGGAGTGAGAATTTTTGTGATCGAACTCTCATTCAAATTGAAAATAATTTTTTTATTTGTTAAAAATAGGTTACATTTTCCCCAATTTTTTTACCAAGGCGGACGAGCAATGAATTTACATGAATACCAAGCGAAAGCGTTATTTAAGGATTACGGCTTACCGATTAGCCGCGGCGTAGTGTGTCGTAGTTCCGATGAAGCGGCAGCAGCTATCGATACCCTCAGCGGTGATTGTTGGGCCATCAAGTGTCAGGTTCATGCCGGCGGCCGTGGTAAGGCTGGCGGAGTCCGTTTGGTGCATAACAAATCGGAAGCTCGCGCTTTTACTGAACAGTGGTTGGGAAAAAATTTAGTAACTTTCCAAACCGATAAGCATGGCCAACCGGTTAATGCGATTTATCTGGAAGAAACCTGCAATATTGCTAGTGAATTGTATTTAGGCGCGGTTATTGATCGTAGCTCCCGCCAAATTGTCTTTATGGCATCAAGTGCCGGTGGAATGAATATTGAAGATGTGGCACGTGAAACGCCGCACCTAATCCATAAAATGCCACTCGATCCATTATTGGGAGCATCCGCTTATCAAGGTCGCGAATTGGCCTTTAAATTAGGTTTACGCGATGAGCAGAATAAACAATTCACCCATATATTCACCCAATTAGCCAAACTTTTTGTAGAAAAAGACGTTTCGTTGTTGGAAATCAATCCGTTGGTCGTTACTCAAGAAGGGCAGTTATTATGCTTGGATGCCAAAATTACGATTGATGATAATGCACTGTATCGTCATCAGGATTTAAGTGCCTTGCGTGATTTCACCCAAAGTGACATTCGCGAAGCCCAAGCGGAACAGCATCAGTTAAATTATGTTGCTTTAGAAGGCAATATTGGTTGCATGGTGAATGGTGCCGGCTTGGCTATGGGAACCATGGATATTGTTAAACTTTATGGTGGTGAACCGGCTAACTTCCTTGATGTGGGCGGCGGTGCGACTAAGGAACGGGTAGCTGAAGCCTTTAAGATTATTTTGACCGATAAAGCGGTAAAAGCAGTGTTGGTGAATATTTTTGGCGGTATTGTACGTTGCGACTTGATCGCGGAGGGCGTCATCGCTGCAGTTAATGAAGTTGGCGTGGCCGTACCGGTGGTAGTGCGTTTAGAGGGCACTAATGCCGAATTAGGACGAAAAATTTTAGCTCAAAGTAATTTGAATCTTATTGCCGCGAATAGTTTACAAGAAGCGGCGCAAGCGGTTGTGGCTGCAGTAAAAGGAGAGTAAGACATGGCGATTTTAATCAACCAAGACACCAAGGTTATTTGCCAAGGCTTTACCGGTTCACAAGGAACCTTTCACTCAGAACAGGCGCTTGCATACGGTACTAAATTAGTTGGCGGTGTTTCACCGAATAAAGGCGGCACTACCCATTTAGGTTTACCGGTATTTGATACGGTAGCGGATGCAGTCGTGGCAACCGGTGCTACAGCGACCATGATTTATGTACCGGCTCCGTTTTGTAAGGATGCTATTTTAGAGGCCATTGAAGCCGGTATTAAGTTGATTGTTTGTATTACCGAAGGTATTCCAACCTTAGATATGCTTGCAGTAAAAGCCAAATTAGAACAAACCGATGTGGTGATGATTGGGCCAAATTGTCCGGGTATCATTACACCAGGAGAATGCAAAATCGGTATTATGCCGGGACATATCCACAAAAAAGGGAAAGTTGGTATTGTTTCCCGTTCCGGTACATTAACCTATGAGGCGGTCAAACAAACCACCGATGAAGGGTTTGGTCAATCCACTTGTGTTGGCATTGGAGGCGATCCGATTCCGGGTTCTAGTTTCATTGATATTTTGCAGCGTTTCCAAGCGGATCCGGAAACCGAAGCGATCGTTATGATTGGTGAAATTGGCGGTAGTGCGGAAGAAGAAGCAGCAGCCTTTATTCAAGACCATGTGACTAAACCGGTTGTTGGATATATCGCGGGAATTACCGCCCCAAAAGGCAAACGTATGGGGCATGCCGGCGCGATTATTAGTGGTGGCAAAGGTACTGCAGAAGACAAAATTAATGCACTTGAAGCGGCAGGCGTGAAAACCGTAAGAAGTTTAGCGGAAATTGGTGCAGCCTTGCGCGGGCTATTAAAATAAATATCAGCCGTTATGCGAATTCAATCCGGTTTGATTGTTTGAATCGAACCGGATTTTTATTTGCTCGTTATTTTTTATAACGAAATCATATAACCTAGATCCAAAATCCTGTATAATTTGCGCAAATTTTCTAAAGGATAAGCGTAATGAGTCAATTCTTTTATATCCATCCGGAAAACCCGCAAATCCGTTTGATTAATCAAGCGGTTGAAATTTTACGTAATGGCGGGGTTATCGTCTATCCAACCGATTCCGGCTATGCCTTAGGTTGTATGATCGGCGATAAACACGCGATGGATCGCATTGTGGCAATTCGTAAGTTACCGGAAGGGCATAATTTTACCTTGGTTTGCAGCGATTTATCGGAGCTTTCCAACTATGCTCAAGTGAGTAATAGTGCATATCGGTTAATTAAAAATAATACCCCGGGACGATATACCTTTATTTTGACCGCAACCAAAGAACTGCCACGTCGTTTGATGACCTCAAAACGTAAAACCATCGGCATTCGTGTACCGGACAATCAAATTGCATTGGATTTACTGAATGCCTTAGGTGAGCCGATTCTTTCCTGCTCCTTAATGTTGCCGGACGAAGATCATATTACTCAGGCTGATCCGGAAGAAATTCGCGACCGTTTGGAACATCAGGTTGAACTGATCATTCACGGCGGTTATCTCGGTCAGGAACCGACCACGGTGGTGGACTTAACGGAAGATACACCAATTATTCTCCGCCAAGGTAGTGGGCCGACCTCTCCATTTATTGCATAACGACGCTTGGGAAAGCGACAAAGGACACTTTATGAAACCCATTAAAAATACCCAATCCCGTAATTCTTCTGTTGCCAAAAATCCGGTCAAATCCACTGCAAAAGGCGAAAGTGAAAAATTACAAAAAGTACTCGCGCGTGCCGGACAGGGCTCTCGCCGCGAAATTGAAACCATGATTAGCGAAGGACGCATTAGTGTTGATGGCAAAATCGCGACACTTGGCGATCGGATTGATGTGCATTCCGGCGTGAAAGTGCGTATTGATGGTCGTCAAATCAATCTGACCGTAGCGCAAAAAGAAGTATGTCGCGTGTTGATGTACTACAAACCGGAAGGTGAACTTTGTACCCGCCATGATCCGGAAGGGCGCGCTACCGTATTTGACCGTTTGCCGCGTCTTACCGGAGCCCGTTGGATTGCAGTTGGCCGTTTAGATATCAATACATCCGGTTTGTTGTTATTTACCACTGATGGTGAATTAGCAAATCGTTTAATGCATCCAAGCCGCGAAGTGGAGCGGGAGTATTCGGTGCGGGTATTTGGCCAAGTTGACGAGGCTATGTTGCACCGATTACGTAAGGGCGTGCAATTGGAAGATGGGCCGGCTTCCTTTAAAGAGATTAAATTTGGCGGTGGTGTAGGGATCAATCAATGGTTTGATGTCACACTAATGGAAGGACGCAATCGCGAAGTTCGTCGCTTATGGGAATCACAAGGGATTCAGGTGAGCCGCTTAATTCGTATTCGTTATGGAAATATTAAGTTGATTAAAGGTTTACCGCGTGGCGGCTGGCAGGAATTGGATCTTGCTAATGTTAATTATTTACGTGAACTGGTGGGGCTTGCGCCGGAAACCGAAACCAAATTGGATGTGACCCAGGCAGCGCGTCGCCCGAAATCCAGCCAAATTCGTAAAGCGGTGAAACGTTATACCGAACTTAATAAACGCTATAAAAAATAAGTAGTGGGGTATCAGGATGAAAATGCAGCAACTGCGCTATATCGTAGAAATCGTTAACCAAAACTTGAACGTCACGGAAGCGGCTAATGCGCTTTACACCTCTCAACCCGGTATCAGTAAACAGGTGCGTTTATTGGAAGATGAACTCGGCTTGGAAATTTTTGAACGTAACGGCAAACATATCAAAGCCATTACTCCGGCCGGCAAGAAAATTGTGGCAATAGCCCGAGAATTATTGGTGAAAGCGCAGGGAATCAAGGCGGTTGCTAATGAATATACCCAACCAAACCACGGTGTGTTGCGTATCGCCACCACTAATACCCAAGCGCGTTATATGTTGCCTTCGGTGATTGAACGTTTTTCTAAACGCTATCCCGATGTTAGCCTGCATATTCATCAAGGTTCACCGACACAAATTCACGATGCGTTAATTTCCGGTGAAGTAGATTTAGCGATTACCACCGAAGCGCCTTATTTATTTGATGATTTGATCCAGTTACCTTGTTATTTATGGAATCGTTCGGTGATTGTAAAACCCGATCATCCATTGGCTCAGGTCAAAGATTTGACGATTGAAGAACTTGGTCAATATCCATTGGTGACCTACACCTTTGGTTTTACCGGCGTATCGGATTTGGATTATGCCTTTAATAGCGCAGGTATTTTGCCGAATATCGTATTTACCGCGACCGATGCCGATGTAATTAAAACCTACGTGCGGCTGGGCCTTGGAGTCGGTATTATGGCCTCGATGGCACATACCGAAGCGGATACGGATTTGGTGGCGATTGATGCCGGCCATTTATTCCGTGCCAGCATGACTCAGATCGCCTTTAAACACAGCACCTTCCTACGTAATTACATGTATGATTTTATTGAGTTTTTCTCCCCTCATTTGACCCGTAATATGGTCGAAAAAGCCGAACGTCTACGGGATAACAATGCCGTGAAGAAACTCTTTGATGATGTGCAATTAGAGGTGAAATAAAACGCCCTATTGATTTTCAGAGTTTTCTCAAAAACAACATGTAAGTCATTGATTTTATTACAATTGATTTAAAAATAAAAAAACGCCCGCATTTGCGGGCGTTTTGTTTGGGCTTGGAATATTAGAATTCTAATTTTGCATTAAGTACCACTTCTCGACCATAACCTAAGGAAATCGGCACGATATACTTATCCGCATTGCCGGAGGTGGATTGGTAATACACTTTATCGGAAAGGTTTTTACCGTTTAATTGGAGGCTTAACTTCTTACCGGCAAGCTTGGTTTCATAAGCTAAGAAAGCATCATAAACCGTAGCATGTGGGATTTTATAAGCCGTTTTGTAGTTTGCGGTATAGGCATACCAGGAACCCAAATAACGAGCTCCACCGCCAATTCGCCAATGGCCGTTCAACATTTCGCCCAAATCATAGCTTAAGAATAACGCCGCTTGATGTTTTGGAACACCGTTAAGTTGTTTGCCAATTGCGACCGGATAAAGGGAATTTTCGCGACTGTTCACCTTGGTGAAAGTGTAGGTGAGGGAAGCGCTGAGTTTATCCGTTAAGGAGCCGTTGACATCCAATTCCAAACCACGGGAGCGTTGTTTGCCGACAACATTCAAGTAGCTATCACCATTGATGGTAGAGGATTCGGCCACATTCTTTTTGTTGATATTGAATAATGCCAAGGTTGCATTGATGTTGGCACTTTCATATTTGGTACCGATTTCAATGGATTTGCCTTCTTCCGGTTTTAAGTTGGAATCCACTTGGCTGGCAATACTGTATTGTGGACGGAAGGATTCCGCATAATTCACATAGGTCGCCCAATTCGGAGTGAATTTATAGACGGTTCCAAATTGATAGAGTAATTTACCATCATGCTGATCGGTATTCGGTTTAAATGCTGCACCAATACGATGGCGACCGGCCACTTGATCGAAATATTCATAGCGTAAACCACCGGTTACAATCAGATTGTCGGTCAAATAAGCGGTATCTTGGATAAAGACGCCAAGAGTTTTCACATTGTTGATCTGATAGTTGTTGGCTGCGAGGGTTTCTTTAGCATTAGGATCCGTATAAACCGGGTTATCGATATTCAAGTTGCTCCAACCGCCATTGTTATACACCGGACCTGTTGTGCGGTAATTGCGTGAGGCATCAACACCTACGATAAAGCGGTTCGCCACATTGCCGATAGCAAATTCACCAACTAAATTTAAGGAAGCGCTATGTAGCCGTTGATCCGCCGCTTGTTTTTCTAAACGACGTAATGCTGTACGAGGAGCCACAGTGCGTGTTGTTGCACCTGATGTATATCTGAGAGAATTGGTGTAATCGGTATTCACAGCCACAACGCGGGTTTGGCGATAGAAATATTTATCGCGGGCGTAGCCGTAGGCAAAATTCAATTTCCATTGGTCGTTAAGCTTACGTTCGATTTTTACTTGGATATTATCGGTTTTGCCTGTGGTTTGGTTGTTCGGTTCATCCAAACGGCGCTCCGCAGGAATATTCACCACAGTGCCATTTACTAGCTGGGTACCACGATCAAACGGTTGGGTATAATCTAAATGTTCATAGGCTACCAAGACTTTAGTCTTATCATCTTCCCAAGAAAGGGATGGCGCATAAGTTGTTGTTTTGATTTTGCCGAAATTACGCCAGTAATTTTTTTCCTGCTTATCGTAAATAAAGCGGTAAGCAAAGCCATTCCCTAAGCCACCGGTAGAATCCAATTGAGTTCCCCACATACTATTGTTGCCCACGCTGCCACCAATGACATGTTTGCTTTGTTGTTGTGGTTTTTTCGTGATGACATTGACGATACCGCCCGGATCTTGGATGCCATACAGTACCGAAGCCGGGCCTTTTAATACTTCAATGGTTTCGGTGGTTGCACCAAAGTTATGGGAAGGCCCTGCTTGAATACCATTACGCATAATTGAATTATCGCGATTGCCGCCGAAGCCGCGTTTTTGCACGGCATCGAATACGCCTCCTAAGGTATTGGCTTGGCTGACACCACTGACGCTAGAAAGGGCATCGACTAAATCATTAGGTTTGCGATCTTCTAGCAATTTGGAGGTCACTACATTCACGGTCGTTGGGGTATCGATAATCGGTACATTTACTTTTGATACGGAAGATGTACCAATAGCATGATAGCCAAGTTGTTGTAATTCTTCGGAATTAACGTTGATTTGTTCCAGTTTTTCCGTATCGGCCGATTTTTCTTCAGCGTAGGCGGAGTAGGATAGGACGGCTAATAAGGCCGTGGAAATGAGGTTTAAGCGAAATTTCATAAATAGCTTTCCTATAAACACATGTAAATATAAAAAGGAGCGGCAGTATACAGGAAATGCAATCGTTTGCTCAATAGAAATTATTTCTATTTCGATTGCTCCGATCAGCAAGTATTTATGACAATAAAAAAACCAGTCATTTGGCTTGAACCGTAGAGCGGGATTGTAGGGAGTATTCTTTTTCTTAAGCCAGTCAACCTCGGTCTTTGTAGGGGGGGGCTAGGCATCGTTTTTCTCGCGTAGTAACACCGCTTAATGCCTATTTACTAGCGTGTTACTAAGCTTGTTACTAAAAAATGCGGTTAAAGACGATTAAATCTGATTAGTGGCGATAAGCAAAAGGGCTGAAAAGCCTTGAAAACACTAGGAAAAACAAAACCCCGCGGTGAGTTTCGCGGGGTTGTGTTTAGGGTAAATGGTGCGACTAGCTGGACTCGAACCAGTGACCCCCACCATGTCAAGGTGGTGCTCTAACCAACTGAGCTATAGTCGCGTAAAAACGGCGCAGATAATAAAGTTTTTTTGACTTGATGACAAGCCCATTTTTGCAAAGCGTAAACAACTGCTAAAAATTTAACCGCTCTTGTAGAAAAAAAGAGCATGTGTCGTTTTTGCTTTTGAGCGGCATTAAGCGTATAATCCGCGCGGCTTATTTTCGGGAGAACCCCGGAGAATAAAAATATTTCCTTTTAAATTATCATTTTTGACGGAGTAATTAATGTCTAGAAGACTGAGAAGAACAAAGATTGTATGTACTATGGGCCCAGCAACTGACCGCGATAACAATCTTGAGAAAATTATCGCAGCCGGTGCTAACGTGGTGCGTATGAACTTTTCCCACGGTACCCCGGACGATCATATCGAACGTGCTGCGCGCGTACGTGCGATTGCCAAGAAACTAGGTAAAACCGTGGCGATTTTAGGTGACTTACAAGGTCCTAAAATCCGTGTATCCACTTTTAAAGACGGCAAAATTTTCTTAAACATCGGCGATAAATTCATTCTTGATGCAGACTTGCCAAAAGGTGAAGGTAACCAAGAAGCTGTAGGCCTAGATTATAAAACCCTTCCACAAGACGTTGTTCCAGGCGACATTTTGTTACTTGACGATGGTCGTGTGCAATTAAAAGTGTTGTCCACCGAAGGTACAAAAGTATTCACTGAAGTGACTGTGGGCGGCCCACTTTCCAACAATAAAGGGATTAATAAATTAGGTGGTGGTCTATCTGCCGATGCATTAACCGATAAAGATAAAGCGGACATCATTACCGCAGCACGTATCGGTGTAGATTACTTAGCGGTTTCTTTCCCTCGCAGCGGTGCAGATTTGAACTACGCTCGCGAATTGGCTCTACAAGCCGGTCTTAATGCGAAAATCGTTGCTAAAGTAGAACGTGCTGAAGCGGTTTCTACTGATGAAGCAATGGACGATATCATTTTAGCTTCCGATGTGATCATGGTTGCCCGTGGTGACTTGGGGGTAGAAATTGGTGATCCGGAATTAGTCGGCGTACAGAAAAAATTAATCCGTCGTTCTCGCCAATTGAACCGTGCAGTTATCACTGCAACTCAAATGATGGAATCTATGATCAGCAACCCAATGCCAACCCGTGCGGAAGTAATGGACGTCGCGAATGCGGTATTGGACGGTACTGATGCAGTAATGCTTTCTGCGGAAACTGCTGCTGGTCAATATCCGGCTGAAACCGTTGCTGCAATGGCACGTGTGTGTTTAGGTGCAGAAAAAATGCCAAGCATCAATGTTTCTCACCACCGTTTAGATCGTCAGTTTGATAGCATTGATGAATCTGTAGCGATGTCTGCGATGTATTCTGCTAACCATATGAAAGGTGTGTCTGCAATTATCACCTTAACCCATAGCGGCCGTACTCCACTGCTAATGTCTCGTATCAGTTCCGGTTTGCCGATCTTCGCACTTTCCCGTGAAGAACAAACCTTAAATCGTTGTGCATTGTACCGTGGTGTTACTCCGGTTCGTTACGAGGGTGAAAGCCGTAGTGCAGCAGGTGCACAAGCTGCAATTAGCTTATTAAAAGAAAAAGGCTACTTGGTTTCTGGCGATTTAGTACTTCTCACTCAAGGTGATGATATTGCCCGTCAAACTAATGTTTGCCGTACCTTAATCGTTGAATAATTTAAGGTTTAATGTTGACTAAAAACGGTGGCTTGATGCCACCGTTTTTTATTTCCTTTTTGACTATTTTGATCTTTTCATCTTGGAGCTGTTTATCAAACGCCCCTCCGATTTTCAGAGTTTTTCCATAAAATGCATATAACTCATTGATTTTATTATGGATAGTTTAAGAAGTGAGATTGAGTTCGGGTTTTCAGTTCAGTTATCGGTTCGCATAAAGAAAAACCGCCGAAGGGCGGTTTTTAAGATTATTCAAATAGATTTTTTTCCGGCTGCTTGCTTGGCGTTTTACCGAGTACGGTTTCTTTCAAGACGCCAAGCAACTCTTTTTGAATGTGTTTGAGTTTGAGTTTTTCCTCACTTCGGAAAGTGAGTGGGCGACAAAATTCAATAGCTTTGATGCCCAATCGTGCGGTTAATAAACCAACGCCTAAGCCTTGGGCGATGCGGGAAGAGAGTTTGCCACTTAAATCCTGTGATAACCAGTCCATTCCCCAATCCTGAACCAATTCGGTAGCACCGGCAAAGGCCATATTGACCAATACCAAACGCAACAGGCGGATGCGTGTGAAATAGCCTAATTCAATACCGTAAATTTGCGCGATTTTATTGATGAGGCGAATACCGCGCCAAGCAACAAATAAGATATCAACTAAAGCCAAAGGGCTGATAGCCACTAATACAGCCGACTCGGCGGCCATTTGGCTAATCAGTTTCTTTGCCCGCTTATCAAATGTTGAGAGCACTTGTTGGGAAAATAACTGTGCGACTTCTTGTGGTGAATAGGCCTCATTAAGGCTTTGTTGCCATTGTTGAATTGCCGGTGATTGCGGATTGAGTTGCAAATTGTCGGCAATATCTAAACATTGTTGCTGTACCTGTGCTGCAGAAGGTTCTAAGGCTTGTTGGCGATCCCAAAGCGCCGCGGTTTGGTCGCGCAGTTGCTGGCGTCGCTTGAGGGCGCGCAGACGATGCAGTTCCGCGATAATTTCGGTAAAGGCGACGAGCACTACGGCGAGTCCAATCAAGGAAAAAGCTAAATAGATCCATTGATGATTGACGATCGCATCGTAAATCCATTGAATGGTTTGGGCTAAGCAGGCGATTCCAAAGAGAGCCGTTAGCCCTGCGAATATTTTGCCTAAACGGCTCTTTTGTGGCGCAAGCGCTTCATCGATGTGTTCTTCCAACAATTCACCTTCTAGCGGCTCATCGGGACTGATTTGTGCATCATCAAAGGTTTGTTTGCGTCGAAATTCGCTAGGCGCTTCGCTCTGCATTGGGATGTCAAAAATTTGTTTTTCCATGGTTTTCCTTTCATTTCATGACAAGCTTAAAGGAAAAATAAGGCGTGCATCGCAGATTGCAAGATGCACGCCTTGAGTTTAGCGATAAAAGGTCCGTTCGGGAACTTCAAGTCGGTATGCCTGCTGCCATTCATTGAGTGCTTGTTTGGCTAGCAATGCTAGCGCTGCATAAAATGGACAATCCTGTTGTGCAGCCAGTAAGCTTAATTGGTGAGGTGCCCAAGTCAGCAGATGTTGGCTGAAGAATTCTGGGAGCAGCGAAGGATTATTTTCTACTAAGTAGGCGCTTAGCATTAGCATCAGTCCAATATGATCTTCCGGTTCATCCAAGGCTGTCTCAAAATGAATGCCGTGCTGACGCATAAAGGCGCGTAATTCCAATAATGAATCGCCAAAAATCACCGATTCCTTATCCAAATAAACCGATCCCCAAGGCGGCGCAGGTAGCGCATTCGGGCCAATAAACAGGCGTTGATATTGCTCATCAAGTGCATCTTGAGGATCTTTTGCTAGTAGTGCAGCAGCTTCTGTTAACAGTGCTTGATCCTGTTGAAAAGGCCAAGCCGCAGGCCAATCAGTGTGTTGGAAAAAATCACGCATTGGCGCAAGGCGTTCATCTTGCGGTGGATAGTATAATAATGCACCTAACAAACGTCCGCAGAGCGCAATTTCGGCCGGTAATTCGTTTTTTAAATCAACCATAATAAAATCAATGAGTTAGCTGTTGTTTTAAAGAAAACTCCGGAAAATGGCATGGCGTTTGCCAATGCCTGTTATTCCTTATACAGGGCATTATATACGCCGCTTTCAAATTGTACTAATGGGCCGCGTTTGGTTTTGCTTTCCAATTCACCGGTGGAGTAGCCGTTAATAAATTGTACGAAGGCGACTTTTTCACCGCGGGCGTTAGTCATAAAGCCGGCTAAGTTGTAAACCCCTTTTAGAGAACCGGTTTTGGCGATAACATTTTTTACCAATGGTGCGTTGATCAAGCCGCCACGGCCGCTGATAGTACCGTCTACCCCGGCAATCGGGAAGGTTTCCATTAAATGTAGTTTGTCTTCGTTTTTAGCAATGTACTCGAGCACCGAGAGTAAGGTTTTCGGTGCCACCAAATTATGTCGGGATAAACCGGAACCATCGGCCAAAATACTGTTACCAAATTTGATGCCTTGTTTTTGTAATACCGATTTCACCGCCATGGTACCAAGCTGGAAGGACGCTGGGCGTTTGTAATAATGGTAGGCGATGGCACGGAATAGCCCGTCAGCAATTTGGTTGTCGGATTTTTTCATCATTTTTTTCAGTAATTCCGGCAACGGTTTGGAAAAATGTTCGGCTAATAAGGTGCCTTGTTGCGGTTTTTGTGGCAGTTTGACGGTGCCATTAAATTCGATATTCAAACGTTTCAATTGGCGTTGAATAATTGCCGCAGCGTAAGCATCGGTATCCTGCACCGCAAAACTTAAGCCAAAGGGTTTAGCTTGACGAGCCAAGCAGCCTTTGACCTGATAGCGATTGTTGTCATGCACCACAACATCCAATTGGCAATAAGGCGCTTCCTGAGCATCGGCAATATAAACTTGGCCGAATACTTGAATTGGGTATTGAGCCGGCACATTGATTTTGACGGTTTCTCCGACCGGTTGATTCGCATCCAATTCCGCATAGAAACAGTTATTGTCGATATTTGCGGCTGCCGGCGGAGAATTAAAACACATAGTCAGATCGTTCCAAATCCAACCCAAACCGCGGTCATGGCTAGCGAATACGGAGGTATCTAGGATCAGATCACCGTTGATTTTATTGATTCCCTGTTTGGATAATTCGGCCAATAGGCTATACAGCTGGCCACTGGTGAGATCAGGATCGCCGGTGAATTGTACAATGAGATTACCATTTAATACGCCGTTGGCGATTTGGCCATTGGTTAGTAGGGAGGTTTTGAATTTAAAATCATCTCCCAACACCAACTTGGCGGCGACAGCCGTAAATACCTTTTGAGTACTGGCCGGCAACATAAAGGTAGCTCCATTATTGTCGGCAATAATTTTTTGTTGATTGATGTTTTCTGCAATAAAGCCGACGGAAGCCCCTTCCGGTAATAATTTGGCATATTGGGAAACATCGACATCAGCAGCGGCATTAAAAGCGAGTCCGCCAAGTAGGGCGGCAGAAAATTGTAAGGAACGTGAAGAAAATTTAATCATTTTACGGCTTTGGGTTGCTATTTTTCTTAAGGCGCATAATAATAAGCCCCGATTGAATATGAGTAAATGATTTTTCTCATAAAAGCTTAATGACTACGGCAACGCGGTTGCGCTGCCGTGGTTTTCTTTTTGTTAAATTTTAAGGAAAAGCGTAATGAAACAGATTCCAATGACGGTGCGTGGTGCGGAGCTACTGCGTGAAGAACTGGATTTCTTAAAAAATACCCGCCGTCCCGAAATCATTAAAGCAATTGCCGAAGCTCGTGAGCACGGCGATTTGAAAGAAAATGCCGAATATCATGCAGCCCGTGAGCAACAAGGTTTTTGTGAAGGTCGTATTCAGGAAATCGAAGGTAAACTGGCTAACTGCCAAGTAATTGATGTCACTAAATTACCAAATAACGGTAAGGTGATTTTTGGGGCGACGGTTGTATTGGTGAATGTCGATACGGATGAGGAAGTGACTTATCAAATCGTCGGTGATGATGAAGCCGATATTAAAGCAGGATTAATTTCAGTTAATTCACCGATTGCCCGTGGTTTGATTGGTAAAGAGCTGGATGATAGCGTAACCATCGCTACACCGGGCGGCTCCGTTGAATTCGAGATTCTCGAAGTTAATTATCTCTAATAAAAAATCCCCTCCGTGTGGAGGGGATAACTATTATTTGCGGGGCAGTTGAATTTTTGCCTCTTCACTCGGTCTATACAGCACTAAAATATGGCCGATGGTTTGTACGTTAGAAGCCTTGGTTTCGCGCACGATGGCATCGATAATTAGCTGTTTGGTGTCGCGATCGGCACCGGCTACTTTGACTTTAATTAGTTCATGGTGATTGAGCGCGTTATCGATTTCTGCCAAAACACCTTCGGTAAGGCCATTGGCACCTAGCATAACCACCGGATTAAGGTGATGTGCTAGGCCTTTTAAATATTGTTTTTGTTTGGTTGATAAAGTTGTCATAAGAAACCCTTTAAATGAAATGAGTGGTGGGTATCGCAGAAAATATTCGATATTTCATCAACTTCCGCAACCGACCGTCTTGAATTTGGCGAATTGTACCCAAATATAGACGAAACGACTACAAAAAATAGAACAAAAGATAAAGATTATGGGAAAGAAAAAACGTTCGGCGAGTTCTTCACGTTGGCTAAACGAACATTTTAAGGATCCGTTTGTACAAAAAGCGCATAAACAAAAATTGCGCTCACGAGCCTATTTTAAACTTGATGAAATTCAGCAAACGGATCGTTTATTTAAACCGGGAATGACTGTGGTCGATTTAGGTGCAGCGCCGGGTGGTTGGTCGCAATACGCAGTAAGCCAAATCGGTTCCAAAGGTCGGGTAATTGCCTGTGATATTTTGGAAATGTCACCCATTGTCGGAGTAGATTTCCTACAGGGTGATTTTCGCGAGGAAAATGTCCTAAATGCTTTATTAGAGCGGGTAGGCGAAGCTAAGGTTGATGTGGTGATGTCTGATATGGCACCGAATTTTAGCGGTATGCCATCGGTGGATATTCCACGCGCTATGTATTTGGTGGAATTAGCTTTGGATATGTGCCGTCAAGTGTTGGCCTTGAAAGGGTCCTTTGTTGTGAAAGTGTTCCAAGGGGAAGGCTTTGATGACTATTTAAAAGAAATCCGTTCGCTGTTTAATGCAGTGAAGGTGCGCAAACCCGAGGCTTCCCGAGGTCGTTCGCGCGAGGTTTATATTGTCGCTTCGGGCTTTAAGGGCTGTTAGTGGTTCGTGTTATTGCCGAAAGGCTGATTGCATTAATCGCTTTTTCTTAGCGGGTAAATATAGTATCTTTTTACGCGTTTTTATTGATTAATTAAGGAAGGTTTTACTTTGAACGATATGGTCAAAAATCTCGTCTTGTGGATTGTGGTTGCGGTTGTCATGATGACTGCATACCAAAGTTTCAATTCATCGGCATCGGGAGATACGACGGATTACACCACATTCGCTTATGATGTGAGTAATGGTCAGGTAAAAGAAGTGCGCTTTGATGCCAATGAGATTGCCGTGACCAAAACCGATGGTGCTAAATACACTACAGTGATGCCACCATTAGAAGATAATAAATTGCTCGACGATTTATTAAGCAAAAAAGTCAAAGTGGAAGGTACTCCGATTGAACGTCGCGGTCTTTTATCACAAATTTTGATTTCCTGGTTCCCGATGTTGTTCTTGGTTGGGGTGTGGGTTTTCTTTATGCGTCAAATGCAAGGTGGTGGCGGCAAGGCCATGAGCTTTGGGAAAAGCCGTGCCAAGATGCTTACCCAGGATCAAATCAAAGTCACCTTTGCCGATGTGGCCGGTTGTGATGAAGCGAAGGAAGAAGTGGGCGAAATTGTTGATTTCTTACGTGATCCAAATAAATTCCAAAAACTCGGTGGCCGCATTCCAAAAGGTATTTTGATGGTAGGACCGCCGGGAACCGGTAAAACCTTATTGGCAAAAGCCATTGCCGGTGAGGCCAAAGTGCCATTTTTTACCATTTCCGGTTCTGATTTTGTGGAAATGTTTGTCGGGGTTGGTGCTTCACGGGTTCGTGATATGTTTGAACAGGCGAAGAAAAATGCGCCTTGTTTAATCTTTATCGATGAAATCGATGCAGTTGGTCGTCAACGTGGTGCAGGCCTAGGCGGTGGACATGATGAACGCGAACAAACCCTAAACCAAATGTTGGTGGAAATGGATGGTTTCGGCGGACATGATGGCGTTATTGTGATTGCTGCAACCAACCGACCGGATGTCTTGGACCCAGCATTAACCCGTCCGGGACGTTTTGACCGTCAGGTTGTGGTTGGTTTACCGGATGTGAAAGGTCGTGAACAGATCCTTAAAGTGCATATGCGTAAAGTACCGGTTGCTCCGGATGTTAATGCAATGACCTTAGCACGTGGTACACCGGGGTACTCCGGTGCGGATTTAGCCAACTTGGTGAATGAGGCCGCATTGTTTGCTGCACGTTCCGATAAACGAACAGTGACTATGTTGGAATTTGAAAAAGCCAAGGATAAGATCAACATGGGACCGGAACGCCGTACCATGGTGATGACCGAGAAACAAAAAGAATCTACGGCTTATCATGAAGCTGGACATGCGATTGTGGGGTATTTAGTACCTGAACACGATCCGGTGCACAAAGTGACCATTATTCCACGCGGCCGCGCTTTAGGGGTTACCTTCTTCTTACCGGAAGGCGATCAAATTAGCATTAGTCAAAAACAATTGGAAAGCAAATTGTCCACCATGTATGCGGGACGTTTGGCGGAAGAATTGATTTATGGCGAGGAAAATGTTTCCACGGGTGCATCCAATGATATTAAAGTGGCAACTAATATTGCCCGTAATATGGTGACCCAATGGGGCTTCTCGGAAAAACTTGGCCCGATTCTATATGCGGAAGATGAAGGCGAAGTATTCCTTGGCCGCTCCATGGCGAAAGCGAAACATATGTCCGATGAAACCGCTCATTTGATCGATGAAGAAGTGCGAGCGCTAATTGCCCGCAATTATGATCGAGCGCGTCAATTGTTGCTTGATAATATGGATATTCTACATGCCATGAAAGATGCTTTGGTGAAATATGAAACCATCGAAGAAGAGCAAATCAAACAATTGATGGAACGTCGTCCGGTGACCGCACCGAGTGGTTGGGAAGAGGTTCAAGAGAATGGCCAAGCCCAACGTACGGAAGCAGAGCAACCGACAGATAAAGCGCAAGACGATAATCAACAAGATGTCTAAGAAAAAGCCCCGAGTTTTCGGGGCTTCTTTTTTATTTAAGAAAATCAATGCATTATAGGTTTTAAAGGCAACTATAATAAAATCAATGAGTTAGCTGCTATTTTGGGCAAAACGTTGAAAAACGGGAGGGCGTTTTGAGCGCGTCCTCCCGTTTTGTTATGCATCTTTTAATTTATCCAATAATTTTTGATGGATACCGCCGAAGCTGCCGTTAGACATGACCAAAATATGGTCGGTCGGTTTAGCTTCAGCCACAATCATATCCACCAGTTTATCTAGGTTTCCACTCCAGTGAGCCGGTTGAACGCATTGTGAAGCGATTTCCGCCACCTCCCAAGGAATGTTATCGGGTTGCAGCATAAATACCACATCAGCACGTCCTAATGCCGGCGCAATCTCATCCTTGTGGACGCCCATTTTCATGGTGTTGGAACGGGGTTCCAAAACAGCCAAGATGCGCACCCCTCCGCCAACTTTATCACGCAGGGCGGTAAGTGTTGCCAAAATAGCTTCCGGATGATGGGCGAAATCGTCATATACGGTGATTCCATTCACTTCGCCTTTAACTTCCAAACGGCGTTTAGCATTGATAAACGAGCCCAGTGCGCGACAACTATCGGTAATGGCTACACCGGCATGGTAGGCTGCAGCAATCGCCATTAAGGCATTGTGCATATTATGTTGCCCCACGATATCCCAATGTACTTCGGCCACTTTTTCACCTAGGTGGAAGACGGCAAATTGGCTGCAATCATTGGTAATACGTTCAGCAAACCATTCTTTATGCTTGCCGATAAATTGTTGTTCGGACCAACAGCCCATCGCCAAGGTTTCTTTCGCACTTTGTTCATCGGCTAGGGAAAGAATGCGGCCACTGCTTGGGATGGTTCGGATCATATGATGGAATTGCCGTTGGATCGCCGCCAAATTATCAAAAATATCGGCGTGGTCAAAACTGATGTTATTGATGATGAGCGTTTTCGGATTGTAATGTACGAATTTGGAACGTTTGTCAAAGAAAGCGGTGTCATATTCATCGGCTTCGATAACAAAGAAATTGCTGTCGCCTAAGCGGGCAGAGGTGCCAAAGTTGCCGGCAATCCCGCCAACTAAGAATCCTGGGTTGAGGCCATTTTGTTCTAAAATCCAGGTTAGCATACCGGTGGTAGTGGTTTTTCCATGAGTACCGGAAACGGCCAATACCCAGCGATCACGCAATAAATGATCATGTAGCCATTGTGGCCCAGAGGTGTAAGGCAGAGCATTGTCCAACACATATTCTACGCAGGGATTACCACGTTTCATGGCATTCCCGATAATCACCATGTCCGGCGCAGGTTGCAATTGTGCAACATCGTAGTTAGCAATGATTTCAATACCTTGCTGTTGTAGGAAGGTGCTCATTGGCGGGTAAACATTGGTATCGGAGCCGGTGACATGATACCCCATTTGTTTGGCGATCATCGCAACGCCGCCCATAAAGGTACCGCAGATTCCAAGAATGTGAATATGTTTCATATTGTTCCTCAAAAAAAGAAGGGCTTGTCAGGCAAGCCCTTTTGTTAAAAATTAGGCCAGGCGGGCAAAGGCATTTTGTAGATCGGTAATTAGCTCATCGCAATCTTCGAAGCCGATATGTAGGCGAATCAATGAACCGCTAAGCTTGCGTTCGATGCCCGGGCGGATTTTTGCAATTTCTTCCGGTTGGTTACATAAAACCAGAGATTCAAAACCGCCCCAGGAATAGGCCATGGTAAAGAGCTCAAAATTATCCATAAAACAGGCCAATTCTTGGTCGCTTAGACGCTTATGAAGTTCAAAGGAAAATAGGCCGCTGGCAGCGCTGAAATCCCGTTGAAAGAATTCGTGTCCCGGACAGCTTGGCAATGCCGGATGGTACACTGCTTTAACCTGTGGTTGTTGCGCTAACCATCGGGCAATTTTCAGACTGCTTTCATGATGTTGTTTTAGACGTACAGCAAGAGTACGGATGCCACGCGCAGTAGTGTAGGCGGTATCAGCATCGACCATTTGCCCCATTAGATAGGAGTGTTCGCGCAGTTGATCCCAAGTGCGAGCATTTGCCACGGCAGTACCAATCATGGCATCGGAATGACCGACTAAGTATTTGGTTCCGGCTTGAATGGAAATATCAATATCATGTTCAAGGGCTTTAAATAAAATACCGCCGCCCCAAGTATTATCAATCATAATCACAATTTCCGGATTTACCGCCCGAACAGCTTTTACGATCGTTGGAATATCCGGTACTTCCATGGTTAAAGAGCTTGGTGATTCCAAGAACAACACTTTGGTATTGGGTTGTACCAATTGAGCAATGTCAGCACCGAGCATTGGATCATAATAAGTGGTATCAATCTGCATTTTCTTAAGGATATGATTGCAGAAATCTTGGGTTGGCTCATAGGCCGCACCAGTCATTAACACATGATCACCGCTGGCTACGAAGGATAAAATGGCATTGGTGACGGCTGCCGCCCCACAAGGGTAAAGATAACAGCCAGCACCACCTTCCATTTCACACAAGAGATCCTGTAATGCGAAATGGGTGAGGGTACCGCGACGGCCATAGAAAAGCTCGCCCTTGTAACGATTACGGGTCGCCTGTTTTTTATCGGCAATAGTATCGAAAACTAATGAGGAAGCCCGTTGAATTACCGGGTTTACGGCGCCTTGGGTATAGCGTTTTTTACGCCCCGCGTGCACCAATGTTGTTGCTAGTTGTGCTTTCATATTTCTTCTCTATTTTGTTATAAAAGTTAATGCTTCTTATCGGTTTGATAGATAAAAACAGCTGTTAAAACACGGTGGTTTTCTTTAGGATTCTGACCGTAGTGCTACGGCACGTATTTTCCACAACGTTTAAGAGGAATTTAGATTATGGTATTAGTTACCCGTCAAGCCCCAGATTTTACTTCATCTGCAGTTTTAGGCAATGGTGAAATCGTTGATAACTTCAATTTCAAACAACACATTGCAGGCAAAGCTGCAGTGATTTTCTTCTATCCATTAGACTTCACTTTCGTTTGCCCATCAGAATTAATCGCGTTTGATCACCGTTATGAAGAATTCAAAAAACGCGGTGTGGAAGTCGTTGGCGTGTCTATTGACTCCCAATTTACTCACAATGCATGGCGTAACACTCCAACTGACCAAGGTGGTATCGGTCAAGTACGTTACGCGTTAGCCGCTGACGTGAAACACGAAATCGCAAAAGCTTACGGTATTGAACATCCTGAAGCTGGTGTTGCATTACGTGCATCTTTCTTAATCGACAAAAACGGCGTAGTACGTCACCAAGTTGTGAATGACCTACCACTAGGTCGTAACATCGATGAAATGTTACGTATGGTTGATGCTTTACAATTCCACGAAGAGCACGGTGAAGTTTGCCCGGCACAATGGGAAAAAGGTAAAGAAGGTATGAAAGACAACCCTGAAGGCGTTGCTAAATACTTAAAACAAAATGCTGACAAGCTTTAATTTGTAACTAAATTAATCGTCAAACAAAAAAGCCACCCTTAGGTGGCTTTTTTATATCCTTATGCGGAATGAACAAACTGAGTTTAATGTTCTCTAGTTTTAAAGAAAGTGACATCAGGATAACGTTCTTGGGCTAGATTTAAGTTCACCATCGTTGGCGCAATGTAGGTGAGATTATCGCCACCGTCTAGCGCAAGATTTTGCTCATTTTTACGTTTGAACTCTTCAAATTTCTTATTGTCGGTACATTCTACCCAACGCGCGGTTGCCACATTGACGGTTTCATAAATGGCTTCGACGTTGTATTCCGATTTCAGGCGGGAAACTACCACATCAAATTGCAATACACCCACCGCACCTACGATTAAATCATTATTGCTTAATGGACGGAAGACCTGCACCGCACCTTCTTCAGAAAGCTGCACCAAGCCTTTTAACAATTGTTTTTGTTTCAATGGATCTTTCAAACGAATGCGGCGGAATAATTCCGGTGCAAAGTTTGGTATGCCGGTAAATTTCATATCTTCACCTTGCGTGAAGGTATCACCAATTTGAATCGTACCGTGATTGTGCAAGCCGATAATATCGCCTGCATAGGCTTCCTCGGCATGGGTACGATCACCCGCCATAAAGGTCAGTGCATCGGAAATAACCACATCTTTACCAATACGCACGTGTTTGAGCTTCATGCCTTTTTCATATTTACCGGAAACTACACGCAGGAACGCCACGCGGTCACGGTGTTTTGGATCCATATTGGCTTGAATTTTAAACACGAAACCGCTGAATTTCTCTTCTTCAGCTGAAACTTTACGGCAATCCGCTTGACGGGCTTGTGGAGCCGGCGCCCATTCGGTTAAGCCGTCTAAGAAATGATCCACCCCAAAGTTACCGAGCGCGGTACCGAAAAAGACCGGTGTTAATTCACCGCTTAAGAATAGATCCAAATCAAATTCATTACTTGCGCCTTGCACGAGTTCCAATTCGTCACGCAATTGTTGCGCTAAGTCGTCGCCTACCGCATTATCTAATTCCGGATTATTCAAGCCTTTCACGATACGAACTTCTTGAATAGTAGAACCCTGTCCGCTTTGGTATAAATAGGTTTCATCTTTGTATAAATGGTACACACCCTTAAATAACTTACCGCAGCCAATCGGCCAAGTAATAGGCGCACAATGAATTTTTAACACGCTTTCCACTTCATCCAACAATTCCATTGGATCGCGGATGTCGCGGTCAAGTTTGTTCATAAACGTGATAATCGGCGTATCGCGCAAACGGGTGACTTCCATTAATTTAATGGTACGTTCCTCAACCCCTTTTGCCGCATCGATTACCATCAGGCAACTGTCCACCGCGGTAAGCGTACGGTAGGTGTCTTCCGAGAAGTCCTCATGCCCCGGGGTGTCCAATAAATTCACTAAGCATTCATTGTAAGGAAATTGCATCACTGAGGTGGTAATGGAAATCCCACGTTGTTTTTCCATCTCCATCCAGTCTGATTTTGCGTGTTGTGCCGAACCCTTACCTTTTACCGAACCGGCTTTTTGAATAGCATTGCCGTATAACAATACTTTTTCGGTAATGGTGGTTTTACCCGCATCGGGGTGGGAAATAATCGCAAATGTGCGACGTTTATTCACTTCTTCTAATGGATAACTCATCTGTCTCAATTCTTATTGCTCAAAAATGGGCGCTATTGTCGCTGATTTTGCCCGTCGGCTCAAATTTTATTGCTTAAGCAAGTTTAAGCGATGTGACAAACGCCCCTTCGAAAATAAAAGTTTTTTCCAAAACAAGGTGTAACTTGTTGATTTTATTTAATATATTTTAAAAAAACAAGAGGTTTTGAGGTGATTCAGGGAGCATCTGGATATTGAGGTGGGGGAAGTCACGGAAGCATTTCGAGCAAACCGGATTAAAAATTTTGATTTTTTGAGGTTGGTATCAATAGGTTGACGCTAACTATGTTAGGAAGGCTATAGAGAAGCTCGAAAAATATTAAGAGAAGTAAAAAAGAGTGGTGATTTCAATGAAAAATGCAAAATAAACGCGGTGAAAGTTTATTTTTAAAGTATTTCTAATAAAATCAATGACTTGCCATTACTTTTTCAGAAAGCTTTGAAAAACACCACCGCGTTTGAGAGAGCGGATTAAGCTACGATATTGAATTGCTCTTTCATTAGCGCTTCGAAATCGGTACAACCGCCGATTGGTTTTTCATCGATAAAGATTTGTGGCACGGTTTCAACCGGTTTGCCAACGGATTTGGATAAATCTTCTTTGGTAATGCCTTCCGCGTGAATATCCACATAACGGTAATCAAAATCGGCTACTTCGCCTTTTAATTTTTCCGCTAAATTTTTTGCGCGTACGCAATAAGGGCAGCCTGGACGGCCAAAAATTACTACGAACATAATGATTTCCTCTTGATTGGATTAAAAAACGCAGCGATTTTACCTGATTTGAACAATCCGAAGAAAGGCTTTT